>NZKZ01000050.1 GCA_002694065.1 Acidiferrobacter sp. | reverse complement strand
CCACCTGTCCTCTGGGGGGCCGGTGACCTACGACCTCGGTGGCACAGCATCGACCAGTCAAGTCGGAGAAGCCATTGCCCAGAGGTGCCGGGAGATTCTGGCAGAACGGTCATCCTAGATTCGACCTACTGAATCGGATATCACCGACAAGGCGTCTCTCAAGCCCACTATATTGTCCCACTCTGCAGGCCCTCTTCGACACCTTAGGATCTCTCCGAGGAGGACCTCGGATGACCTCGAGACCTCATCCACAATCGTAACTGTCGCACCTAGGGAACTTCGAGAAAGCGGATTTAGATCAATAACTATGACATCCTTGCCCGAATTCACCAAAGCTCCGCACCTGTCCCCGTCTTCAAGGGGTACGAGCACCAAGTCGGCAAGCCCAATCCCCTCCTCGGTGCAAAAAGATCGGGGCCCCTCCAAGCCCGCTATTCGGAAGTCAGGGTCCTCACCAATGAGCGGAACTGACATGACTGCGCTCCCCCATTCTCCCTCGAAATCCGAGGGACCCCCCTCGTGGGAAACCCGTTCCCTCTGCTCACGGAGCATTGCGAGCAACCCGGAAACCCGCTCCGGCGTCCTGTAGTACAGGTTGACCTCAATGGGACAACCTAGGACAGCTGCCACTCTGATGAGTTGCTCGCCGGCAAGAACAACTGTGTTTCCGTTCACGGAAATTACGGGGCTTTTAGCATTCTTGAGCCTAGCAGCAGCCTCTCGGATAGCCCTGCTAGCAGACTCGATGGTCACCTCGCCCAGAAGGTAGTCAAAGGCCTCGCCCCGGCCGTGTGCGATCATGGCCGAGTCGGCGAGGAGGCCCTTGTTCCCGGCATCCACCATCTTCTGCCTCGACAATAGGGAACTCTTCCTCGGGTGGCTATCTGGAATCTCACGCATTCAATCACCAACCAGCATAGAAAAGTCAAGCGGCCGAGCAGCCATATTAATCTCGCTCGTGGACAGTACATCCACGCCCGAAACACGGACCCAATCCGGCAGATCTCCTCGGGTCACTCCTCCCGAACCCTCCAAAATGCACCATTTCCTCAAGCCCGAGGCCTCCAATTGGTCTTTTGCAATTCGGCACCCTTGTGGGCCCATGTTGTCCAAGAGCAGGACCAGTTTCTGAGTCCTGCCCCCATTCTCCTGGATCTCCGACCAGGCCGAAGCGGCAGCGACTGCTTGGTCGCTGTTCCGAACCTCTATCACGGAGAAAGAAGCATGGAGTTCCAGGTCAATGGAAGAAACGGCTCCTCGTATGGAACCATCCCGAAAACCCTCCAGACCCATCACCGCCAAGTCGTTTTCCTTAATCATGAGCGCATCGCTCCTGCTAAGCCTATGCGTCAATCCACCACCCACGTGCACCGCCCATTTGTCCAATAGGCCCCACGCGGTCTTCCGTGTGCATGCAATGGCAACACCGAGCGACTCTCCAACCCACTCTGCAGTGAGGGTGGCTATTCCGGACATCCTGCCTAAAATGTTCATAAGAACCCTCTCGCAACTAAGTACGCTCGACGAGGGACCAGATAGCCTCAGGACCTCTCTTCCCGGTAAAACCGACTCACCCTCGTCGACCAGCCAGTCGACCTCGCACGAGTCAAAATAGCATCCAATCAACCTGTCTATTGGGAACCTTCCAGCCACTAATCCTGACCCCTTTGAGATTGCTACGGAACCAATGCTTGCACCGGTCCCTTCGTCCTTCGCCCCGTCATCGGACAATTGGGCAGCCAACCATCTATCGATGGAATCAAGGAAAAGATCAGTCGGCTCGCCATCGATTCCATTATCGCTCAGGAGGTGGGCGCGGTCGTGCGGCAGCTTATCCACGATCTTTCGAGAAGATAGCACCCCTTGAAGCATACTAGTTTACGATTCTATGAATTTATCGAATCAAGCCCTGATTCGGCCGCCGATAGGCACGCAAGGATGTCATCCACGGTCGATCTCGACTGAGCCAAACCATCGGAGTCGACAACGATCCTCATCTCCACATCTTCCCCCTCGCCGATCAGTTCGGCCTCGAAATCGTCCGGGTCGTCTGGAGTAATCGCTGCCAGCAGCGCCTCCCCCCTCTTCCTAGCCCCCCTCCAGAGGATCAATGCGGATGCTTTGGGCATCAGACCCCCCAGAAACGATTACCATAGGCCAGCTCGTCGTCTTCCGAGAATGATTGGACTATGGTTCTAAGTAGGTAGTACAACACTACAGAGAGAATCGGCAACCCCCAATCTTCACCCAGTTGGCTGAACGTGGGACTGTACTCTTGACCGGATGTGATTACCAAGGCCACATCAATAGTTGCCGCAATGAACGTGTAAATCACCACGCTAAGCCCAATCAGGAGAACGCTCCTGCCAGTGAAGGAACCCTCCTTCCACCTCAGAACCCCAAGAGCCAGCAGGAAGGAGAAAACCGACCCCACAATCCACTGGAGGACCTCATTCACAAGCCCCACAATTTGCTCGATCCGGGAACTACCCTCTGGCAAGGGGTCGTCCATCCCTGTCCAGACAGTAGCCACGGCAAGGAAAAGACACACGATGGACATGCCCCAAAGAAGGGAGGAGAACAGGCCCCCGGTCGCGCTGTCCCTCATCTCCATCGCAACTCGCTCCATCTGAGCCTCCAAACCGAGCCCCTTCCCGAGAACCCAGAGGCCAATCAGAAGTGGAAGAGACCCAATCAGGGCAATCCCGTTCGGGAGAATCAGGCCCAGGCCGATTATTATCAGGAAGACGGCCAGTGGAACTAGCAGCCTAGATCGGAACCTGGGGTCTTCAACCGCCTTGATGATGTAGTAGTATGTCCCCTCGATCCCCTTGGACTGCCTCACAATCACCTTCTCCACGGTGTCAACCCTCACCCTTGAGGTGATAATCGGCAGGGAGGCCTCGTCATCCGCACCATCAGTGACCATCAGGGCCGCGTCTGGCTGGAATTCCTGGATCACCTCATCCAACTGGCTAGCTATCGCCCTATCGCTCCTTGGACCGACCCTTACGTCTCCGGTCAATATGGCGATTTCAACCTCATCGCTTGCGCTGGCAGACTCGGACAGCCTGTCATGATGATGGAGGGCGCCTAGAATCGCATTGGTATCCGACTCTTCGGGGTCCGCGATACCAAGCCTCAATGCCGCAGTTAGGCACGACTTCCTACCCACCACAGGACCCCTTATCCCGGCCTTAACGCCCAAATCGTTGTCCCTGTCTACGGTCAAAACAAGCGTTCTTACCATTCCCACAACCCCGCTTTGTGTGGTTTTGAACGGCTCCCGCTTATGAGTAATTGGCCGTCAGGCTCATCCAATTCCTGAACAATCGTAATGCTATTTTTCCACAGGAACTGATGGCATTCAATTCATTAGTGATGAGCAATGGGGAGGCGCAATGCTTAGAGCCGTTGCTATAGAAAGAAATACCGCTGCAATTTTCATGGTTGCCCTGATGATTGCCACACCACTGCTGACCTACCAGACTGGGATAATCGACGAGAAATGGGGGGATGAGGACGAACTGGAAAAGGGAGAGCATCCCGTTACCTTCGTCGGTTCGGGGGCCACGCCGGACTGCAATCTGACGAACGTCACGATTTCGGAGGTCTACGCTTACTCCTCCGACGACTGGTTCGAGCTGGCCAACTCCGGGGGCGAATGCGACCTCGGGGAATGGCACATCAGGGACGATGACACCTCCACTGGCATGATTCTGGATAACGGCACCAGCATCCCGGCCAACGGAACCATCTACTTCAGCTACGATGACGGCGACTTCTCTTTCGGAATAGGCAACAGCGACACCCTCCTGGTCGCAACCAGGAACGTATCCTCGGAGAACGCAACCGAGGTCGTCACCCTAGAAGAATACGGGAGGGACGGCGTGGGCTACAGCACGGACCGGGACGGCTCTTGGGAGCTTTGCGACGGGGAATGGGACTGGAACGAACCGGACGAGATGACCCCGAACGCCACCAACGCGTGCGAAGGTGACCCATTCACCCTGTACGTGCAGGAGTCCGACGGTTCTTGGACCGAGGACCCCCACTCGGCACCATCCGGCACCGCTTCATTCCTGTGGAACACCAGCAACCTTGAAGTCGGGAACGAATACGAAATCTACTCCAGCTGGAGCACCCCGATAGGAGTGTACCAGTCTTTGCGTTTCGAATTCATCGCTGACGGCTCGGACATCACCTTCGAGACCCACGCCGATCCCGACTGGACCTGCGAGCTGGACTTCAACTCCTGGATCCAAGACGAATCCACTGGAACCTACATCGAGTACCTCTACAGGGACCTCGAGATCGACTGCCCTCGCAAGGCTGAAGCCAAACTATACTACGTCCCAGGCGGCTCCGCCAACAACGAGCTGATGGACGACGGCTACGACTTGGGAGCCGGCGACACCACGCTCCAGGCCAGGCTCTCCGGGATCACCGCCACAATGGCCGAGCAGAACTACTCAATCACATTCTACATCAAGCAGGACGGGCATGTGACGTCCTTCTCGGAGGGGGAGTGCATCCGAACGGGGAACAACGCCTGCTGGAAGGAGATCGACACCTACATCCACAGCCACGTATGCGAGATCGAGGTCTTCGCCGAGACCCAAATCCTCTCACCGCACGGCTGGACCGAGTCAGGGTCCAACCTCATCACCGCCGACGGCCCGTGCGATGGCACCTCGGGCAGCATTGACGAGCCGATCAGCCTCTACGTCCAGAACGGCACTGACAGCTCCTGGTCGGAGATCGACTCAACCAACGACGACCTCGACACCAGCACGTCAAGGGACCAGAGCTTCTACTGGGACTTCCCCGCATCTGTTGACGGCACCGACCTTCGCTTCTACTTCTACTACGAGGGCGACCAGGTCATGGACAAGCGCTTCCAGCACGACGGGGAGCCGATCTACTGGAACGCCACCGTCTCTGTCGACGACTGCAGCCCACACGTCT
>NZKZ01000167.1 GCA_002694065.1 Acidiferrobacter sp. | reverse complement strand
TGCAGCGGTCTTGAGATCGTTCAGTACGATGCGGCAAAGCTGCTGGATCTGCTGGGCCCCGAATTTATTTTGCGTGACGAGCAAAAAGAAGCGCATGTCACCCCGGCAGGTGCGATTCAGCAGTTTGCGTGGTTTGTTTTGCAGCGGGTTGGCAGCTAAGACCATATGCAGGTTTTGTCTGGCTGCCTCTAGGATATCTTCTTCACGTAGGCCGCTGCCTCCAGTGCGCAAGCATGGCCGCGCTCGAGACCGCCATTGACGGTACTGGGTTGGGATGTATGTGTGGCCTCTCCTGAGAAAAAGAGCTTTTCCGCCAGGGTGGTGCCCAGTGCCCGACGGGCGGCATGTTTACCCGGCCTGACGGAGGAATAAGCGCCGTCGAATAAAGGGACTTTTCCGCAGGCGGTGGCAAATCCTTTTAGCAGTTGCTTTTCGATGTCGTTGCCCAGCATGCTTTTCAGACCATCCAGACCATAGGCCACAGTGGTTTCCATCGATTCAGCTTCCAATGCTTTGGCCTGACTGCCCCCGACATAACCGTAAGTCAGATTGGCGCTATGGGTGTTTGTCAGATAACCCACTCCGGTTTCGTCATGTTGCTGTTGATAGACATAGGTATCCTGGCCGAAGCCGAATATGTCTTTTTTAAACAGCAGGCCGATGTAATTCATCAACGCCATATCGATATCCTGGATAGCCTGTTGCTTCTGTGGAGGCAGTGAGGGAGTGAAGTGGATCCGCTCAGCGGCGAGTACTCCTGCTGAGACGGTCAGGATCGCGGCTTTGGCCCGTATCGTCCCTGCAGACGTCGTAACGGTCACATCCGGCCCGCTCCAGTCTATTCTGGATGCCCCGGTGCGCAGGCGAACCGGAACTGCTCGGCCATAATCGGCCACCACGGCGCCATAGCCTTGGGTGCAGAACCAACTGGTGGCATCGAGACTGCTCCACCAGCTTTTGGGCGACCAGTCCGCAGAGTCCTGCGCCATGTCCCAGACGCCATAATCGGAAGCGACGGTGTAACCCCAGGGAGTTGCAAAAAAATCGTCGCCAAGAGCAGTGCGGGCGTTGTCGTCAGATCCGCTTGCACTGCTCAATGCCGAACGCTTGATTCGACTGTTGAAAAGCGCGTCAGTCTGGTGAAGATCAGCCAATTCATCGCCCGTTGCTTTCCTGTTTCCGACAAAGTATTCAACCCGTCCTGGATCCCGGTAGACCTCAAACCCGCGAGCCTTGGCGTGATTCAGCAGCGGGTTTGCTGGGGATGCGCGCATCCAATGCGCGTGCGTATCGAAAGGGACGTTGAAGACAGAGTGATTGGTATACACCCTCCCACCGATACGGTCATTGGCATCAATCATGATGAATGTGACGCCTTGTTTTGTGAGTGTCCGGGCAGCTTCAAGCCCGGCGATGCCAGCGCCAATGATGACCACATCGGGATTGCTCGGAAAGTCTGCAAAGGTGATCGACGGCAGCAGTGATGATGCGGCTGCGGTCTTCAGGAATTGACGGCGGCCATATCGGAGAGCGTTAGTCATCGGGTTCGGATACCAAGTCAGTGAGGCGAGTCAGGATACTCTATCTTCACCCAAAATCAGAACATTTTTGTGGTTGCCTTGTAAATCTGCTTCTGCGTAAGATGGGTTCTGTTAGAGGCCAGCACCTGGATTGTCCAGTGGAAATCGCGTCGCTACCGATAATTGATCTTGAATCGTTCGTGGAGGGGGGCGCTGCAACAAAGCAGCAGATCTCTCAAGCCGCGGTTGATGCCTGCGAGAGCGCAGGATTTTTTTATGTCAGCGGTCATGGAATCGAAGAGCAGGTCTTTGAAAACGCCAAGAGGGCAGCATTGGAGTTCTTCCGGATGCCATCCGAATATAAGGCGAAGGTGCATATCTCTCAGTTTCCGCATCACCGGGGCTATGTCGGGCATCACGATGTTTATCCTGATGTCTCCAAAGGCGGCGACATTCGGGAGGCGTATAAGGTGGCCCTGGACCTGTCCGAAGATGATCCGGATTACCAGGCGGGCATCACCCTGTACGGGCCTAACGTGTGGCCGGAGGAAATGCCGGAATTTAAGGAAGCCCTGTCGTGTGCGTATGACCATTTCCAGGTGCTGTCGAATACCATATTTCGCTTGTTTGCCGTGGGACTTGGGCAGACAGAAGAGTTCTTCGCGCCTTTATTGGAAAAGCCCGCAAGTGTCATGAATGTCAATTACTACGCGCCGGTTCCAGAAGACGGGGTATCGGAGCCCAGCGGTATCGGCGCCCACAATGATTACGAGGCATTCGCCATGCTCTGGCAGGACGGCGTGAAGGGGCTGCAGATCCAGTCCTTATCTGGAGAGTGGCAGGCTGTTGAGCCGGTACCCGAGACTTTGGTGATCAACATCGGAGAACTGATGCAGCATTGGACTAATGACCGGTTTCGGGCAACGCCGCATAGAGTGATTAATGTCTCCGGCCGCGAGAGAGTTTCTCTCGCGTGTTTTGGCAACACAAATTATCACGCACTGATTGAATGTATCGACTCCTGCTGTAGCGCGGATGAGCCGGCCCGCTATCCTCCTGTGCTGGCTGGAGACTATCTCATGGCGGCGATCAAGAGGACCTACGCCTATGCGTAACCCCCAGCATGATGTTTTGTTCGAGCCGGTCGACATCGGTCCGGTGAGAGCCAAGAACCGCTTCTATCAGGTGCCCCACTGTACGGGACTCGGCTGGTTGCGGCCCAAAATGGCCGCAGCGCTGAGGGGCATGAAGGCCGAGGGGGGTTGGGGGGTAGTTTGCACCGAATGGTGTTCGATTCATCCTGCTTCGGATGATTTGCCCCATCCGAATGCCGCTTTGTGGCACGACGATCACATCAAGGATCAGGCATTGATGACTCAGGCGGTACATGACCATGGCGCCCTGGCAGGGGTGGAGCTTTGGTTTGGGGGTGCTCGGTCAGCGAATCATTACACCCGTGAGACTGCCGTTGATGTGGCCAGTATTCCGAATCTTGCGGGTCATCCATATCAGCCAAGGTCAATGGACAAGTCGGATATCCGCGAGTTCCGGCGTTGGCACCGAGAAGCAGCGCTTCGGGCAAAGGAAGCGGACTTCGATATTGTGTATGTGTATGCCACCCACGGCTACCTCTTGTCTCACTTCCTGTCGGCCCAGACCAATACCCGGACCGATGAGTACGGCGGATCCCTGGAGAATCGGACCCGACTGCTCCGGGAACTCATTGAAGATACCAAGGAGGCCGTGGGAGACCGCTGTGCTGTTGCCGTACGTTATTCGGTTGGCGGCGACGATGGTGAGGCGCCGGAACTGACCGCAGAGCGCCGTGATCGCCTTGAGATGCTGGCCGAACTGCCGGATTTGTGGGACATCAACATCAACAACTATTACCAGGAGATGGGTGTCTCACGTTTCTTCAAGGAAGGATCACTTGAGGAATACATGTCGTTTGTGAAGTCCGTCACGACCAAGCCGGTGGTGACCGTGGGTCGGTTCACGTCACCCGAGACCATGACATCCCAGGTGCGGCGGGGCATCGTGGACTTCATCGGCGCGGCGCGCCCCTCAATCGCTGATCCGTTTTTACCCAACAAGATCCTGGAAGGCCGCGCCGAGGATATTCGCGAATGTATCGGCTGCAATATCTGTTACACCGGAGACGGACTGGGCACACCGATCCGCTGCACCCAGAATCCGACGATGGGAGAAGAGTATCGGCGCAATTGGCATCCCGAAGTCGTTGCCAGCCGGGGTTCGGATGCTGAGGTTCTGATAGTGGGTGCGGGTCCTGCAGGCATGGAAGCTGCCCGGATGCTCGGACAACGCGGCTACAGCGTCATGCTGGCAGAAGCCACCCGCGAGCTTGGGGGGCGAGTCGCGCGAGAAGCCGCGTTACCTGGTCTGGGCGAATGGATTCGGGTTCGTGACTATCGGCAGCAACAGATTCAGAAGATGACTAACGTACAGGTCTTTCGTGAGAGTGAACTCGGCGCCGATGACGTGCTCGCAACAGGTGCTGATCATGTCGTCATCGCGACCGGCGCGCGCTGGCGAGCGGATGGGTTTGGTCGGTCGCACCCTTATCCTCTGGAGACCCTCAATCCCGCAGCAAACATCCTCACGCCGGATGACATCATGGCGGGGCAACTGCCGTCAGGCCCCGTGGTAGTTTATGACGACGACAGTTTTTATAT
>NZKZ01000049.1 GCA_002694065.1 Acidiferrobacter sp. | reverse complement strand
TCCCGCACGGTCTCTTTCAGGCTCAGAATCTGATCCCAGATGCACTGGAAGTACGGGATATCGGGTTTGGCTGACCGCCAGCCCGAGGCAACATCAGTTGCTGCGATATCCGAGTCCAATGCTTCGTAATCCTCTACGTAACGCACGCCCGAAGTCATATCCAGAGCGTGGCGCAACTTGGCACCTTTCCAGCCGGTTTGCGTGAGTTCTGGAAGATAAGTAGTGATTTGTTCCTCGGGATCCAACTGGCCGCGTGACACCAGAATACCTGCGACTGCTGATGTTACGGATTTCGCCATCGACTGAGACAGGTGCAGCGTACGCGCTGTCATGTCGTTGAAGTAACGCTCGTACCGGATCTTGCCTTCATGCAAAACCACGATCCCGTCGGCAAAATTCTGCGAGAGCCAGTCAATGACTGTGGTGACCTGTCCCGACTGACTGTCAAAAGAGATAGGATCAAGATCGACTGGATTTTCGGCGAGCTGCCAGACGGGCCCAGAGCCGCGCCAGACTTCTGTTGTCGGCAGGATTTCCCGGATGTGCTGGAAGGACCAACGGTTCCAGGGAGCGCGATCCCAAAGATCACGCGGTACCCGTTGTTCTTTGGGAACGGGAAACCCCTTCATAGTCGTCATGATTCGAAAAGAAAGTGTACCCGGGCCGGACGAGCCGACCCGGGCAGTGAAAGATTATTTCTGGAGTTCAGTCCAGATTGCGGTATAGATTTTTTGAACCTCCGGAGAGCAGGTGGGGTAGAACTTGCCCGCTCCGATGAACTCTGCCGGAACCACTACCTCAGGGGCTGTCGCCATATCCTCAGGCATGTATTTCTCTGATCCGACAATGCTGTTGGCGTATCGTGCAAAAGCGGAAATCAGCCCGGCATTTTCCGGCGCCATGATGAAGTTCATGAAGGTCTTGGCTTCTTCGACGTTCTTGGCGTCTTTCAGAAGTACGACCGCATCGGCCCAAAGTGAGTAGCCCTCTCTGGGGTAACCGTAGCGGACATCAGGATTCTTGAGTCGCGCACGGAAGGCGGCCCCGTTCCAGTAGAGAGAAGCGGCAAGATCACGTCCCGCAAACTTCTCGATAACACCGTAGTCCATGGATTTCCACTTCGGTTTTGCTTCAACCAGCTTGTCGCGGGCTTTTTTCAGCAGTGCCTTGTCACCTGAGCAGGCTTCGCCTCCCAGATAAAGCAGGGCTGAGCTGATGACGTCGTTCATTTCAGGGGCCACATTGATTTTGCCGATCAATTCTTCAGGCGGATCGAGAATGATCCCAAAGGTATTGATGTCGCCGCTGTAGACCGAGGTATCCACCATCACGCCGACGCTGCCCCACTGCCAGGGCGCACTGTATTGCCGGCCGGGATCCCAATCGGGATTGCGCCATTCTTCTGCGACGTTCTTGAAGTTAGGCATCTGGTCTACCCGCGCGTTCGCGATCAAGCCTTCCGAGACCCAGATCGGAAGATGGCTGTGGGACGGAACCGCAAGGTCAAAGCCATGGCCTCCAGCACGCACTTTGGCAAGCGCTGTTTCATTGGAGTCATAGTCGGTGATCGTGACCTTGATCCCGGTTTCTTTTTCAAACTTCTCGATGAGTTCCGGATTGGTGTAGTTACCCCAGTTGTAAAAATTCAATTCCCCTGCCGCCATTGTGATGCCGCTGAAGACGAGCATCAGGCTTGAGAGAATGGCATTGAACATGAGTTTCATTTTTTCCTCCTACGGTTGTTGTGGTTACGGTTACTGACTGATTTCCGCTTTACGTCTTCTTACGACTCAAGAAAAAGATGACTGTGACCATTATGACAGAGACACCCAACAGTACGGTCGAGATCGCATTAATCTCCGGCGTAATGTTTCGCCGCAATTGACCCAGCATGTAGGTGGGCAAAGTGTCCTGACCAGCAGATTTCACAAATTCAGTGATCACGACGTCATCCAGCGAAATCACGAAAGCAAGCATAGCGCCGGCCAGGATCCCCGGCAGCAGCAACGGCAGGGTCACTTTCGTGAAGGTACGCCAGGGCGTCGCGTAGAGATCGGCCGCCGCGGTTTCCAGAACATGATCCATGCCTTCAAGGCGCGCGCGGATCGGAAGATAAGCAAAAGGAATACAGAAGGCCGTATGCGCAATGACCAGATAGGCGTAGCCGTGGTACCCCGTCGATTCCTTGATCAGGGCAAACAGAATCAGCAGCGCGACTGCAGTAACAATCTCGGGCACCATGAGCGGCTGATTGACCATGGCATAGATGGAGGTCTGGCCGCGATAGGGGCGTGTGCGTGTAGTACCAAGCGCCGCCATCGTGGCCAGCACGGTGGCGATGACCGAGGCGATCGTCGCCACGACAACCGATCGGATCGCCGCACTTTGAACGAGATCATTTTCCCAGGCGGCAACATACCAGCGCAGCGACAACCCCTCCCACAAGGCGATGTTGTTACCCGCATTGAAAGAATAGACGACCAGTGGGGCGAGCGGCATGTACAGAGCAAAAAAACAGGCCAGCGCCAGCAGGCTGAATCCTGGCATCCGCTTGATTGAGAACGGACGCGGTCTAATGACCATGACCCGCGCCTTCTTTTTGCACAGACCGGACATAAACCATCAGTGCGACCATCACGATAACCAGCAGAGTGAGCGACAGGGCGGCACCCAGCGGCCAGTTACGCCCCTGGCCGAATTGCAGTTCAATAAGATTGCCGATCATCAGGTGTTTTCCGCCGCCGAGGACACGCGGCGTGACATAGGCGCCCAGAGACGGAATAAAGACAAGGATTGATCCTGCAATAACGCCGGGCTTCACCAGCGGCAGGATCACGCGCATCAGTACCCGCCATCGGGATGCGTAAAGATCGTAGGCTGCCTCCACCAGTCGAAAGTCCAGACGCTCCATCGACGCATAAATCGGCAGGATCATCAGCGGGATGTAGACATAGGTCATGCCGAGCAGAATGGCGATATCGGTGAACAGCATGTCGAGAGGCTGGTCAATTACCCCGAGCCCAATAAGCACCGTGTTAACCAGACCTTGGTTTCGGATGATTTCGAGGATCGCGAAGGTGCGGATCAGAAGATTGGTCCAGAACGGTATGGTGACCAAAAAAAGCCAGATGTTGCGGGTTTCCACCGGGCGGGTCGCGATGAAGTAGGCCGTCGGAAAGCCCAGCAAAAAGGCGACCAGCGTGGTCAAGAATGAAAGCTTGACCGAGCGCCAGAAGATCGAAAGATGGGCATCGGCAATCGTAACGGTCTCGTCAAAGATATCCTTATAGAAAGCGACCTGAAACCATGCCTCGGTAGAGAACTGCCATTTGATACCTCCGTAGTCCCCCGCCGTCAGGAAAGAAAAGACCAGCATAATCAGCAGCGGCCCTGACGCGGCGCAGAAGAGCACGATCAGTGCGGGGGTAGAGAGCAGCAGGTTGCGTCGAACCTCTCTCTGGTAGGCTTTTGCCTCCAGACTCTCGAAGCCTTGACGGTCGCCGGTGGGTTGGGAGCTCATGATTCAGTCTTTGAGAATCCGGACCCTGCCGGGATCAACGTAAACGTCCACCTGTGACTGAGGCGTGATCTGGCGGGTGTCTCCATCAGCGTTCTGCACCCGCACGACAAAGGGAGCGGTTGCTCCGATGTCGATACGGTACTGCGTATCGGTTCCGATATAGATCTCGTCCGCAAGTGTGCCCTGCATCGCGACCGAATCGTTGGCGGTTGCAACGCGCGCCTGCTCGGGCCGTATCGCAAGGGTGACTGCATTGCCCGCTGGCAGATCGTCTGGTGCTGGGATTGTCATTTCGCCGCCGCCGGGAAGCCGGACACGGACTTCGTTCGTTTGTCGGTCGATTATGTCTGCCGAAATGAAATTGGTATCGCCGATGAAGTCCGCTACAAAACGGTTGTTGGGCCGGTTGTAGATTTCATGCGGTGCGCCGATCTGCAGGATTTGCCCCTCATTCATGACCGCGACACGATCGGACATGGTCAAGGCTTCTTCCTGATCATGTGTGACAAAGATAAAAGTGATCCCCGTTTCGTGCTGGAGGCGTTTCAGTTCGACCTGCATTTCCTTTCGCAGTTTCAGATCGAGTGCGGAGAGCGGTTCGTCCAGCAGGAGTACCTTTGGCCGTGGCGCAAGCGCGCGGGCCAGGGCGACCCGCTGCTGTTGCCCCCCTGAGATCTGATCAATGCGACGGTCCTTAAGACTTTCCATTTTGACGAGATTCAACATGTTGTGAACCGTGTCTGCGACCTCGTCACTGGGTCGACCCTGCATCTCAAGACCAAAGGCAATGTTCTGCGAGACGCTCATGTGCGGGAAAAGCGCGTAGTTCTGAAAGACGGTATTGACGGGGCGCTGGAAGGGGGGCAGGGCACTTATTTCGATTCCCTCAAGAAGAATCGAACCTTGAGTGGGGTGTTCGAAGCCGGCGATCAGCCGAAGCAGGGTAGTCT
>NZKZ01000166.1 GCA_002694065.1 Acidiferrobacter sp. | reverse complement strand
TAACGGGCGTCGGAGACCACAAACAGCCTAGCGAAGTCCAGTGGTGCTATCGATCGAGTCTCAGGTTATCGATCAGGCGCACTGATCCGATACGCACGGCAACCAGTGCCTGGGCGCGCTCAAGCGGGGTTTGCGGCGGTTCGGCTGTCCATTGCGCCGGGTCCCGGACTTCCGCATATTCCAAGATGAGTCCGTCATGGTTGAGGCAGTCTGCCATGGCGGCAGAGAGTCCGTCGGCAGTCCGTTCGCCTGACTGCCACGCGTCACGCGCCGCTAGCAGTGCTGGATAAATCTGCCGCGCGAGATGTTTCTCATCCGGGCTCAGCCGGACATTGCGGGAGGACAGGGCCAGGCCTGAGGCTTCCCGAACGGTCGGGCATACCACAATATTGGGATAACCCATCTCCCGGGCGAGGTCAGAGACGACCAGAGTCTGCTGAAAGTCCTTCTCGCCGAAATATGCGCTCGACGGTCCGACAGTACGAAAGAGTCGCTCCACGATGGTGCGGACACCGTCGAGATGCCCTGGCCGGAATTTTTCCTCAAGCCCCGACCCACGGGGCCCTGCCGGAAGAATGTCGATCTTGCTGAGGTCAGAGACCTCAGGAAAAAACTCTTCAAGGCTGCCCATAAAGACCATGTCACATCCCTGGTCCTCAAGCAGTGCCAGATCTGATTTCGTGTCCCTTGGGTAGGCGTCAAAGTCCCCGTGATCCTCAAATTGCAGCGGATTAATGAAGATGCTGGCGCAGCATACGCTGTTCTGGGCTCGAGCCCGGGTCACGAGCGAAAGATGACCTTTGTGCAGTGCTCCCATGGTGGGCACAAAGCCGAGGGTTTCGCCTTGACACCGCTGGTCAGCACACCAGCGCTGGGCATCGATAGGGGATTCGAGATGCAGCATGACGACAATCAGTATGACATGCTGCACTGCAACACGTCTATATTCTCTACCGCATTCGTCTCCAGGAGACCGTCACGCCCAACGCTATGAACTCACAAGTTGCAGACCAGTCCGATAGCGCTTTGCTTTGTTGAGATAACTCTCGACATTGCGGCTGAGTTGCTCAACTTCTTCATCAGTAAGTTCTCTGACGACTTTGGCAGGGGAGCCAAGGATCAGCGATCTTGCCGGAAAACGTTTGCGTTCCGTCACCAAAGCGTTGGCGCCCACGAGACTACTCTCGCCAATCTCTGCAAAATCCAGAACCACCGCCCCATTGCCGATCAGCGCCTTGTCACAGATGGTGCATCCATGGATGACCACGCTATGACCGATCGAGACGTCGTCCCCGATTGTCACCGGTATGCCCGCATCGACATGGATCACCGTATTGTCCTGGATGTTGCTTCTGGCGCCCACCGAGATCTGATCGTTATCTCCGCGAAGGACAGCACCAAACCAGACACTGGAACGGGCACCCAGGCTGACGGAGCCAATCACATCCGCGCTGGGAGCGATGTAAACATCTTCTCCCAACTGCGGGATTTGGTCTCCAAGCTGATAGATCATGGGAGCACCTCAGGACAGCCGGGTGATCGGCGCATCATTATTGGATAGTGTTCGTGCCTTGCCGAGTTGGCCAATAAGGCCCGAGAGCCGGTCGAGCACTTTTTTCTTGATGGTGTATTCCACCTCAAAGATATCAGCGGTGTCACGAAGACTCATAAGATAGTCGTCGCTTGTGCGAATATCATCGACCAGTTTGAGTTGATGCGCCTGGCTTCCGAGCCAATGCTCACCTGTTGCGACCGCATCGAGATCAACGATGGGTCGACGGGCTTTAACGAAATCCTTGAAGAGCGTATGGGTCTGCTCTACTTCTTCTTTCACCTTCTCCCGCGCCCGGTCAGTGGTTTCTCCCAGCATGCTGATCGTGCGTTTGTACTCCCCGGCGGAGATCTGCTCGTAATCGATATCGTGTTTTTTCAGCAGGCGGTTGAAGTTGGGGATTTCGGCGACCACGCCTATAGAACCAATCACGGCGAAAGGGGCTGCCAGTATGCGGTTGGCGACACACGCCATCAAATAGCCCCCACTGGCCGCGACCTTGTCGACCGAGACTGTGACATCGACTCCGGCGTCACGAAGGCGCATGATTTGGGAAGCGGCAAGGCCATAGGCGTGAACCATGCCTCCCGCGCTTTCCAACCGAACCAGCACTTCGTCGCCTTTACGCACCCCGAGCAGAATGGCTGTGACTTCCTCACGCAGCAGGGCGACTTCGCTGGCACGGATGTCGCCATTGAAATTCAGTACAAAAACGCGTTTCTTTGGCTCCTCTGGCGAATTCTTCTCAGATTTCGCCTGGGCTTTGCGTTCTTTCTTTTGCGCTTTTTGTCGTTTCTTTACAAGTGCGGGAGGCAAGGTGGCCATCTCGAGCGCGTCAGCCATATCCCGGAAGCGATCATTGATCCGCTTTACGTCAATCTGTTCGGACGGCACATGGCGATTGCGCATGGCGACGCCGACGACACTCAACAGAATGCCAACAATTAACAGAAAAAGGGTAAGGGCTTTTGCGAAAAAAAGGCCGTATTCCGCCAAGTAGGCCATGGCTGTTCCAGATCGTATCTGTTAAGGGACGGCGAGTGTAGCATTGGCGGCACGGATTCGTGCTATGTTGCGCATGCCCAAAAGCATTCAATAGAGTGCCTCTGCTGAGCAAATTGAAAACTCTGGAAAATGGTACCGCGCCCGATGAAGCCAACGACAACAGACCTTTACCGTGAACTCTCTGACCAGGTGTCGGTCAGTTCCATCACTCATTGGCTCAAGGAGATGATTGCCATTCCAAGTGAAAACCCGATGGAGAGTGATGCTCGCCCCGGTCACCGGGAGCAGGAGATCGGCGAATATTATCTTGAACAGATGCATGAATTGGGATTGACGGTCGCCTCCCGAGAGGCAGCACCCGGTCGTCCGAACGTTTTCGGCACGCGAGCCGGCAGTCAGGATCGTCCGTCATTGATGCTGTGTGGACACCTGGATACGGTGCCGACCGAGGGCTACGACGATCCTTACACCCCCCATGAAAAAAACGGCCGGATCTACGGCAGGGGATCGTGTGATATGAAAGCGGCTCTGGCGTGCTATCTTGAGGTGGCGCGCTTGCTTCGGGATGCAGATGTCAATCTCTCTGGGTCGCTCATTCTCTGCGGCGTGGCGGACGAAGAGTGGCAGATGATCGGTTCTCGAGAGATCGGACGCAACGGGCCGTTTGCCGATCAGTGCATCATCGGCGAGCCATCAGATCTGTCGGTCTGTCCGGCTCACAAAGGACAGTTTGGCTTATTCATTCGCACGTTTGGTAAGGCAGTGCACTCGAGTATTCCGGAACAGGGGGAAAATGCCATCGAGCGTATGGCCCGCGTCGTTAATGCGCTTTCCGATTACAACGAGGAACTGGCATCTCGAGAGCCGCATCCGCTTTGTGGGCATGGCACTTACAGTCCCGGCGTGATCCGCGGCGGTGATCTTGCGAGCGCGGTACCGGATTATTGCGAGTTGGAGATCGATCGCCGAGTGCTGCCAAGTGATGAAACTGAACAGGTGCGCCACGATATCGCGGCCCGACTTGAGCCGTTAAGGCAGGAAGACCCCGGGTTTCGCTATGAACTCAGTGAGCCGTCCTGGGATATTCCCGCCAATGATCTGCCTGTGGAGTCGCCCGTGGTTCAGTCGCTGCTTAATGCATCGGCAGATCTCACAGGCCGCCCTGAGTCTGCCAGGTCCTTTCCTGGAGCGACGGATGCCCCCCATCTCAAGACGCCTGCAGTCGTCTGCGGGCCAGGCTCCTTGTCTCAGGCGCATTCCATTAACGAGTTTGTTGAGATCGAGCAGTGTGTCCGCGCCACCCGGATGTATCTGCGCGCCGTAACGGATCTGATCGCCTAGCGATCTTCAGTTCAGAAACCGTTGTGCTCGATAGGGTGTTGGATCGACGATGGGTGTCTCACGGTCAATCATCTGCTGGACCAGTTTCCCTGTGACAGCGCCAAGCGTCAGCCCTACATGCTGATGACCAAAGGCATAGACCACTGACGGATGTTTTGATGAGTGACTGATAACCGGCAGGGCATCAGGGAATGTCGGTCTAAAGCCCAGCCAGGTATCCCCGCGCTGTTTCAGCGACGGTAGCGCACGGCGAGCAGCCTGCTCGATATAGTCAAGACGCTTTGGGTTGGGTTTGGCATCAAGACCTGCCAGTTCAACGGTTCCCGCTGCCCGCAAGCCACCATCGACAGGGGAAAGATAGAGTCCGGCATCAGCGAGCCCCACCGGCCGTGACAGGGCCGAGGGATTTTCTGGAAACATCACGTGATACCCCCGTTCTGTGTCAAGCGGCAAACGATCGAGCACTGCTCCCTGAATCCGGGTGGACCAGGCGCCCGCGGCAATGACCGCGTGGTGGACCGTTCTTGAATGTCCAGAGAAATGCACAGTGACCTGATCCAGACCCGCGGACTCGATGCGGTCAACACGGTCTTGGATGACTTCACCGCCGTCCCGTGCGAATTGATCGACGAGTCTCATGATCACCTGTTGTGGATCGCTCAGTTGAAAACCGTCGTTGTAAAGTATTCCGCCAGCAAAGATGGGGGCGAGTGCGGGTTCGAGTTCCCGCACTGCGTCAGCTTCAACTTCTGTGATCGACATGCCTTGTTCCCGCCGCCGGGCGATGTCGTCTTGAGCAGCCAAACGGCTATGGGCATCCGAATAAAGATACAGTGTTCCGTTGCGGCGAATAAAATCCCCGGCGCCTGCTGACTGGACGAGCGCAAGAGTAGTGTCTTCGGCATGCCGGAGCAGTGCGCCCAGCGCAGAGATGGTCTGGTCGACCCGCTCGCGCCGACAATGGCGCAAAAACGACAAAAGCCAGGGCAGCATACGGGGCACGTAGGCAGGGGAGATCGATAGCGGCCGTTCCGGGCCGCACAGAAGTCTCGGAAGGGATTTCAGTAATTTGGGATGGTTGACCGGGATACAGGCATACGTGGCAACCGTCGCCGCATTGCCATAACTCGTTTGACTGCCTGGCGGATGAGGGTCGATCAGGGCAACCTTGTGGCCTGCGCGTTGAAGATGCAGCGCACAACAACTGCCAACCATGCCGGCTCCAACGACCAATAATTTCGATTCCGGTTTCATCTTTATAGCCGACGCTTCAGCGCTTTCAGGAAACCCGATTCAAAAAGGGAGAAGCGCTTCTTGGGGATCATCGTGGGTCAGGTTATGCTCTGCGCGCCGTGAGTGGCTCAGCTTGGAATTTGCACGTATTCAAAATCTTCAGGTTGGTTGTCTATCGGCCTTGCCGGTGGAGCAATCCAGGATGCATATTTTCCTGCTTCTCGAACTGGCTGCATCAGGCTCTGCAGATAAGTGCCGTCGTCTGCCGTAGGGAGAAAATGGTCGCGCTGCGCGAGCCAGGCTGGATCCTCCAGCAGTTGACCATCCGGCGCAGCATTGATAGAGGCAAATTCCCCTATTGCCCGGTTAAAGGCTACGTGAGGGAGTGTTAGTCGAAAGTCGACTCCAGCCTTTTCTATCACCCGGTTCCAGCGTTCTACGCCGCGGGCGCATTCGCGTACATAGTCATCGCGCAACCGCATATTCAGGGCTGGCAGGGCGGGGGCCTCTACCGTGTCGATCCGGCCCTCTACGATCTTTGATACTGGATACAGATCGTCGACAAGTCGATGATCATCATCAATCTCTGATTCCCTATAGCGTCCTTTCAGTCCCGAATTGAAGAAATTGGCGGCATTGGTTGAGAGTTCTGACCCGAATAGATCCAGTGAAACAGAAAAATGAAAGTTCAGTTTTCTCTGTATCAAGGGTAGGTCAATTACGCCAAGCCCACGAATCCTTTCTGCCTCATGAGGATCCTCAATGCGGTTAGCCCGCATCAGGTCACATGTCTTTTGAAGAACGCGGGCCACACCACTTTGACCGACGAACATGTGGTGCGCTTCTTCGGTCAGCATAAAACGAGTGGTTCTCGCGAGTGGGTCAAACCCAGATTGAGCGAGACTTTCTAGCTGCATCTTTCCGTCGCGATCGGTAAAGAAGGTAAACATGAAAAAAGACAGCCAATCCGGGGTCTGCTCATTGAAAGCTCCCAGAAGACGCGGTGCATCTCCATCACCTGATTTTCTGCGCAGCAGTTCCTGGGCTTCCTCGCGCCCATCACGCCCAAAGTACTTCTGTAACAGGTAGACCATCGCCCAAAGGTGGCGAGCCTCCTCCACGTTTACCTGAAATGTGTTGCGCATGTCATACAGGGAGGGTGCGGTATTGCCAAGGAAGCGTTGCTGTTCGACTGATGCGGGTTCGGTATCACCCTGGATCACAATCAGGCGTCTCAGCATTGACCGATATTCTCCCGGGACTTCCTGCCAGACGGGCTCCCCTTTGTGTGCGCCAAACCCGATGGTGCGGCCCTCAATGGCTGGCGCAAGCAGAATTCCCCATCGATAGTCGGGCATCTTGACATATCCAAACTGTGCCCAGCCTTCTCTCTCGACACTGATTGCGGTACGCAGATAAACGGGAAATTCCTGAAACCCATCTGGTCCCATCTGTGTCCACCAGTCGAGAAACTTTGGATGCCACCGCTCCAGCGCTTTAAGCACTTTTCTGTCAGACGACAGACCTACGTTATTGGGAATAAGGGTGTCATAGGCGACATGGGTGGATTGACTCATCAGGTAAATCTCCGTCAAAAGATCAGGGTGTTCGCTGGCTAGGTCCGAGCCTTGTCAAAGTTGCCTTGCTGGCCGCTGCCATAGCGTCGTAATGCGCCTTGTTCTCCCGCGGCATTGGGTCGCTGAAAGATCCAGTTCTGCCAGGCGCTCAATCGACCGAAGATTTTGGTTTCCATGGTTTCCGGTCCCGCAAAGCGGAGGTTGGCCTCCATGGCGGTCATGGCATCAGGAGAGAATGAGGCCCGCTCTTCAAGAAAGACTCTGATTTCGTCATCCCAGTCAATTTCATCGAGCACATAAGTGACCAGACCGAGACGCTCACATTGTTGCGGATCGAGAGCGGTATCCAGTTGAGAGCGAATAGGATCAAGCGCTTTTGCATCAGCCGCAAATCGGGTTTGGAGTCGACTGAGACCATTGCTCATGGGGAAAGCATCGAAATTGTTCGCGCTGATAATGAGAGAAGCGGTTTGTTGGGACTCCCCATCGTCGTCGATCATCATGTAACTACGATCACAGGCAAAAACGATCTCGGCGAGAACGCCTGAAAAGCAGCTTCCAGGTTCAATCAGTGCGACCAGGGAACGGGAAGTCAGGTCAAGTCGCTTCAGCACCCGTTTCCAATAGAGTTGGATTTCAGTCGCAAGCCAGTGATCCGGCTGATCCTGGATCAAGCGGTCATATCGGGTAACGTGTTCGATGTCCCCAGTGCTCGCGAACATCAGAACACCAATCTGCGGCTCGTTAAAGCGAAGATGCAACAGGCAGTCGTCGAGCTCTCTCGCGCAACAAAGCAGCCAGTTTTCGGCACCCTCGGCAGTGAACAGATCGGGGTGCTCCTGAGGCAGGCCACTTGGTGCCCTAAGCGTGATGGTGGCGGTTGCCTTGGACCGGTCAATCACTGTCGATAGCGTGCTGTAATTTAGCGTATCCCCTTCCTGAGTACGTTGTAAGGGGGTAAGGGTGATCCCGGAAGCGTCGGCTTTGCAGGGCAATTCGGCTGCTAACTTCTGTATCGTTTCATCGATGACGTTTTGCAGGTCTGAGCTCGGGCAGATCCGATCGACCAATCCCCACTCTAGTGCTCTTTCTCCTTTCACCCCCTCGGTCAGCGTAGCAAAGATATCTGCCCGATCCCGCCGAACACGGCGTTTGTCAGTCAGCCGGGTGAGACCGCCGGTTCCCGGGAGGACCGCCAGCAGAGGCACTTCTGGAAGAGAGACTGCGGCAGAGCCATCATCTGCCAGGATGATGTAGTCTGTTGCTAGAGCCAACTCATATCCACCGCCTGCGCAGACACCTTCGATTACGCTGATGTATCTCTGACCGGACTGGGCGCTGGCATCTTCGATCGCATTGCGGGTTTCGTTGGTGAATTTGCAGAAGTTGACTTTGAAACCGTGGTCGGCCGACGCGAGCATGCGGATATTGGCTCCTGCGCAAAAGATCCGATCTTTGCCAGACTGGAGCACGACAGTGTGGATTTGCGGGTGCTCAAAACGCAATCTCTGAACGGCGTCATAGAGTTCAATATCAACCCCAAGATCATAAGAGTTAAGCTTCAATTCATACCCCGAACTGAGAGGGGCATCTTCCCTGACGTCTAGCGTCAGATAGGCAACCCGTCCCCTAAATTCCATTCGCCAGTGCTGATATTGCGAAGGATTCGTCTCGAAATCTATGACCATCCTGCTACTCTCTCCCCGGATTGATTGGCTGTTATTTTTTGGCAGCGATGCCGTTGAATAGAAGACCTATCACGAATTGAATCTTCTCATCATTGTCTTTCAAGGTTCGTGTGCCATGCTGACTGATGGTGTGTTCAACGAGACTGATGAATGAAAATGACAGTAAACGTGCGTCCACGGGACGAATCTCACCTTCGGCAATACCTTCCTCAATGATGGATTGCACCTGGCTGGGCAGAGCTTCTTGATACATCTCAAGTAATCGTGTTCGCGCTTTAAGGCTGATCGTGTTGATGTCCCGTCGAATGAGTCCGGATATGCGCTTTTTTTCCACGCTCAAATCAAGAAATGTCCTGGTCAGTATTTCGAGGCGTTGTTGGGCAGAGCCGCCAGTCGTCACCGCCTTGTTGAATAGACCCTGTTTCTCCGACAGGTCGGCCTCCATCATGGCGAGATACAAAGCTTCTTTGCTCTTGAAATGATGGTAGAGGGCACCTTTGGTGATCTGTGCCTTAACAGCGATCTCGTCCATCGTGACATCCGAGTAGCTGCGCTTGACAAAAAGTCGACGGGCGACCTGATGGATGCGCTCGGCGGTTGGATGCGGGGTGTTTGCCATTCTTGATTGATAACATACCGACTGGTCGGTATTTTAGAAGATACCCTGAATGACCGCAAACTGCTTTTTGCTGTCAGGTTCGGCGCGGTGGGGATGTGCTGAACCCTTTGATCCTCATCTTGCTATGTCGCCCAATGGCAGAAATGCCAGTGGTGCAGGGCAAGATGCCACAGCTAGGGAATCAGGAGGAGATTTGATCGGTTCGGATGGAGAATAGCCAGCGTTGGGTGGGGTACGGTTACCCGCCGCTGATGGCGGTGATGAAGGAGATACGGTCGCCATCGCGTACAGGCGTTGCCTGTTCTCCGGAAAGGATCGTCGCGCCGTTGAGCACCGCCATAGACAACTCCCGGTCAAGTCGGTCAGCAAGGTAGGGGTGGTGTTGGACCAGGGCACCACGTAGTTCGGCAAGGTCTGCTACCGGGGCTTCGAGTAATACGGTTTCAGCTGGCTGGTCCGCTTCTCGGGGAAAATCAACAGTGACTGCAAAGCCAGTAACGGCGCGGACCAAGTCCTCACGCCATTTCGGTTGCGGGATTCCTGACTCGGTGAGACCCGAGATCTTGTAAAAACGACCTTTAAGCGCCTCAAATTCAACCGGGTCCAGTCGCTCTCCCTCATAAGGACCCTCACTGGTGCCTTCCTGAAACCAGCGTTTTGGAAGGGTGTCGTCGGTCGCTCCCAGGCCAAGACGGTGATTGAGCAGTCGCTCCAAGCCATTGATATTTGCCCCGGCGGCTTCCACCTTCTCCGGTGCCATATCAACTCCGGTGAGCCGTTGGAGTTGAACGGCAAAGTCATTACAGTCCGGCAGGCTGGGTGAATTGAACAACCAGGTATTGAAGCGGCACATCCCTACGGCATCCCCGCTGGCATAGACACGTTCACAGCGGGCTACGGCATGTTCCTTGCCCTCGTAGGCTGTTGGCTCAGCGGCAACCTCGCCGCTGTACAGTTCTTGCTTAAACTGGGGGTCGTCATTGATGCTGGCATTGATTTCGAGTGTCACCCGGTTCCGCAGATGATCCATGCCGCGTGTGGCCACTGCCAGCCCCAGCGCGAAGGCTTTAATGATGCGCGCATCATGGGGATCCGACTGGAATAACCCCTTTGATGCCATACGGTAGTCCAGCGCTGCTGCTGGATATTTGCCGCGCGTTACCGCCTTTCCTGAGTCTGCGAGAGTATCGCCAAAACCACGTCGTTCAACGATAAGGAGCAGCAGGTTCTCAATGAGTTCCGCGTCACCCCAATTTAACTCTAGGCCACCGGTATCCTGGGCCGTGATCAGACCGCGTTGGTAAAGTTCCATGGCCCAGGCGATAGCGCTTCCGGTGCTGGCTGAATCCAGGCCGAGATCGTTGAGCATATTGTTGAAACGGATCACTTGTTCGGGCTGATCGATCCCCAGGCCTGGGCCGAACTTGCCGAGCGTGACATATTCCGGGCCATCGCCGTGGGACCACTTATCTTGCTCTTCTTGCCCTGTCCCGTTCTCGGGTGAGGAGGGTAGTCGGTTGCGCGCACGACAGTACACCGGACACTTGTAGCATCCAGCCATCCCGTCGCGGTAAGCGTCGAAGTTCTCTGCATCAAGCGTTTCACGCCAGCCCGTCCGCTGATTATTGAGAACACCCAACGCTCCCAGTATCCGGCTTGGTTTGTAGAGAAACGGTGTGCCAACTTTCTTTAGTACTTTACGGGTCACACTGGTGCCCAATATCTTTCGGCCGATCGCTTTACTCTCGGCTCGATAGTCGTCTTCCACCGGAACGACAGCGGGCCGACCGAGGAGCAGAATTGCCTTCAGCCCCAAGGCACCCATCTTGGCGCCTGCACCGCCACGCGCCCAAATGGACTTGGGCCCCGCCATAATCCCGGCGCTCAAGACAAGGTTTTCGCCTGCCCGGGTAATCCGGGCCATTGCCATATCCCGGCCTTCCTGGCATTCGAAATCCCGCTCAATTGTGGAGGTGAGAGCAATGTTATCCAGACCTTGGTAGTCGGAGGCATCCAGAAATTCGACTTCACCCTGGTCCAGTTTGAGTAGCGTCCAACCCGGCGCCCGCCCGTAAAGCACAATATGGTCGATACCTTGGCGGCGTAAAAATGATGGGAAATAGTCGCCAGCGTTGCTGTCGAGAATAGCGTCACTGTCTGGAGCCACGCCGCTGACGTTGCCTCGGGGGGCTCCAGGGATTAACGAGGTCAGCACACCGGCGCCGAAGATCAGCGGCACTTGTGGGTCTAGCGGATCCAATCCTTCAGGTAGCAGGTTATACAAAAGGGCCATGTTGGCGCCTCGGCCCCCCAGGAAATTCTGAAAGATTTCCCTTGGCAGAAACACCCGACGGGTTTCACGACGCTCAAGATCGACAAATAGCACTGCGCCTTGCGTTGCAAATTGTGGTTCATCGAAAGCGCGTTCGCATAGGCGCTCTACCTTCTCCTGGGTGCTGATCATGGTCTCTAATTACGCTCCCGAGGCTGCAGGCGGGCGATTTTCATGTGAACGTTGAGCGTAAACCGACGCTAACAACGCGCTGGGATTTGTGACGACACCCGTAAGTGGGTCACAGGATTCGTGTTCTGGGAGCATATTGTTAAGTCAGCTAGCGCTTTCTGGGTGCTTTGTGTCGGAAGAATATTCTTCGGTGTTAGCAGTGTAGATGCTGATTGACTCGTGTCGGCTGCGAAGCGAGATCGCGCCGTTGCAGGTAAGTCGGCAATTGAGACTCACGGAATCACACATAATACCGCCACCCGCTCGAAGAATGATACCTTTATGCTGTAGGTGAGACCAAATGCCGTGTGATCGAACCGGACTATTCTTATGTCCCTGGCAGAAGCGCCAGATCTGGCCGAGAAACCGGGCAGGCGTGAGATTAAGGCGACAGTCGCTGTTCCCGAAAAGCGGAAACGAAGTATGGAGTAATCAAAGGATATGAATAGCAGCCAACTATCCCCGCTGGAATTGCCGCGCAGTTACAACGCGGCGACCCATTTTATTGATCGCCATCTCGATGAGGGTCGTGCTTCCAAAATTGCGGTGATTGATGAACAAGGCAGTTACACCTACGCTCAGCTTGCCGAGAGGGTTAACCGCGCTGCGGGCGCCCTTCTGCAACTCGGTTTGGAGCCCGAACAGCGTGTGCTCTTGTGCCTGCTTGATACCATCGATTTCCCCACAGTATTCTGGGGAGCGATAAAGGCGGGATTGGTTCCGGTGCCGGTCAACACACTGCTAACCCAGCAGGACTACGCCTATTTGCTGGATGACAGCCGCGCCCGTGCACTGGTGGTGAGTTCGGCACTTTACGATGGATTCGCCAGGCACCTGGATCAGCACGGATTGCTTGAGCAGGTAATCGTGTCGGGCAGTGAGAGCCATGATCACCGGAGTCTGGATGACCTGCTGGCGACAAGTTCACCTATGACTCAGCCGGCTTCCACGACCTGTGATGACACGGCATTCTGGCTTTACACCTCTGGCTCCACCGGCACCCCTAAGGGGGCGGTTCACCGTCATTCTGATTTGGTACAGACAGCCCACCTGTATGGCCAGGGTGTGCTGGGTATCCGTGAAGAAGACGTCGTATTTTCGGCAGCCAAACTGTTCTTTGCCTATGGTTTGGGCAATGCGATGTCTTTCCCGTTTCACGTTGGCGCGACGGCAGTGCTATTGGCGCAGCGGCCAACTCCTCACGCTGTTCTGGATCGGCTCAAGCAGTGTGCCGCGACTATTTTCTACGGCGTGCCGACTCTGTACGGTGCGATGCTTGCGGACGCCGGCAACGACCGAAGTCAAGTATCCGATCAGTTGCGCCTGTGTGTGTCGGCAGGTGAGGCCTTGCCGGAAGAGGTCGGTCGCGACTGGGAGCGGCGGTTTCAGGTCCCGATACTCGACGGACTGGGCAGTACGGAGATGTTGCATATCTTCCTCAGCAACCAGCCCGGCGACATCCGCTATGGGAGTAGCGGTAAACCAGTTCCCGGTTATGAACTGCGGATTGTGGGTGAGAATGACATTGAGGTTCTTGCCGGTGAAATCGGTGAATTACTGGTTTGCGGCCCCTCTAGCGCGTCGTGTTACTGGAATCAGCGCGACAAAAGCCTGAACACCTTTCAGGGTGAGTGGACCCGCTCGGGCGATAAGTACTATCTTGATGAAGAAGGTTATTACTGTTATTGCGGCCGCACGGATGACATGCTCAAGGTGAGTGGAATCTGGGTATCACCATTTGAGGTGGAAAGTGCCTTGCTTGGCGAGAGTCGGGTTCTCGAGGCAGCGGTAGTAGGCCAGGAGGATGATCAGGGGATGGTCAAGCCCAAGGCAGTGATTGTTTTGCAGGAAGGTGTCACGGCCTCTCCCAACTTGGTGGCCGAATTGCAGGCGTTCGTCAAAGATCGGTTAGCACCTTTCAAGTATCCACGGTGGATTGAGTTTGTTGACGAACTGCCCAAGACGGCTACCGGTAAGATTCAGCGCTTTAAGTTGCGCGCGCAAAATCAGAAAACAAATTAGCCCTGTTCAGGGAATAGCCTATTTTTGGAACATGCGAGCGAGTTGATGATGGAAGCCTATATCTGCGATGCGGTGCGCACCCCGATTGGTCGTTACGGCGGCGCATTGGCATCCGTCCGCACAGATGACCTAGGAGCGGCGCCCATCAGGGCCTTGATGGAGCGCAACCCCGATGCTGACTGGACAGCACTCGAGGACGTTTTTTATGGTTGCGCCAATCAGGCCGGGGAGGACAATCGCAATGTTGCGCGAATGGCCGCGTTGTTGGCGGGTTTGCCAGAAAATGTACCGGGTGTGACCTTTAATCGATTGTGCGCCTCGGGTCTGGAGGCGGTTGGCCAGGCTGCACGGGCTATCCGCACCGGTGAGGCGCAGTGGCTGGTCGCTGGGGGTGTGGAGTCCATGTCGCGGGCACCGCTGGTGATGCCTAAAGCCACAACGCCCTTCAGTCGTCAGGCGGAGATCTACGATACGACGATAGGTTGGCGCTTTATCAACCCGCAGATGCAACGGCTTTATGGAACCGATTCCATGCCAGAGACCGCCGAGAACGTCGCCAGTGAGTACGGAATATCACGGGCAGATCAGGATGCTTTTGCGTGGCGTAGTCAGCAGCGGGCGGGTGCCGCGATCTCAAGCGGCGCACTGGCCCAGGAGTTGATACCAGTTACCGTGCCGCAGCGGCGCGGTCAGCCGACCGTCGTAGATTGCGATGAACATCCCCGCCCAAACACCGAACTTGAGGATCTCAGCGCCTTGCCTGCACCGTTCCGCGAGGGTGGCAGCGTGACTGCCGGTAATGCGGCAGGCATCAATGATGGTGCCTGCGCCATGATTGTGGCTTCCGAAGCGGCAGCCAAACATCACAATCTTCAGCCTCGGGCCCGGGTCCTTGGGATGGCCAGCGCTGGGGTGCTGCCAAGACTGATGGGAATGGGTCCGGTGCCTGCTGTGCATCAGGTGCTCTCGCAAACGGGCCTGACGCTGGAGCAGATGGATGTGATTGAGATTAACGAGGCGTTTGCCGCCCAGGTATTGGCCGTGATGCGCAAATTGCAACTGAAAGATGATGCCGAAAGAGTCAATCCCAATGGCGGGGCTATTGCGCTCGGTCATCCGCTCGGGATGAGCGGCGCCCGGCTGGTCACCACAGCGCTCAATCAGCTCGTACGTCAGCAGGGCCGCTACGGTTTGTGCACCATGTGTGTGGGTGTGGGGCAGGGATCGGCACTGGTGTTGGAACGGGTCGGATAGTCGGATAATAGGACGCGTCTAGATACTTCCGTCAGATGACGCCATGAATGATCGCGCGGACCCGTTTGCACGAATCCCTGCTGCGTCTGATCCACTGCAGATAGCGGTGCCCCGGCGCTATAACGCGGCGCTGGAGTTTATTGATCGGAATGTAGTCGAAGGACGCGGCGAACAGATTGCGTTGATCGATGACAGTGGGCGTTATACCTACCGGGAACTGTGTCAGCGGGTCAATCAGGCCGGCCACGTCTTGCGTCAAGCGGGTGCGGGGATAGAGCAAAGGGTTCTGCTGTGCCTCGATGGCGGCATCGATTTTGTGTCCGTGTTCTGGGGCGCAGTGAAGATCGGAGCTGTGCCGGTTCCCGTCAATCCGGCGTTAACTCGGGACGATTACAACGGCCTGCTCCGTGATAGCCGACCGCGAGTAGTGGTATCTGATCTCAAGGGGGAGATGCACTTTCAAAGCACGGTCATTAACCAAAACTTTCCCTGCCGGCTGCTGACGGCAGGTGCCAGCCAGGCCGGCGCCGGTGATCTGACGAAGCTGATGGCGGCAGCACCGGCGGTGCTTGAAGCCGCTGAGACCACCGCTGACGATGCGGCATTCTGGCTTTATACCTCGGGTTCGACTGGCGTTCCCAAAGCCGTGGTACACCTGCATCGAAGTCCGATACAGACCGCAGTACTGTATGGTCAGAGAGTGCTGCGTATCGGTTCGTCCGATCGCATCTTTTCTGCAGCAAAAATGTTTTTTGCCTATGGCCTGGGAAATAGTATGACTTTCCCATTCTCGGTCGGGGCAACTTCAATTGTCAGCGCATGCAGGCCAACGCCTGAGAATGTGTTAAGTGTTATTGATCAGCACCGCCCCACGGTATTTTGTGGTGTGCCCACGATATACCACAATCTCTTAGCGCTCCCTGGGGTCGATGAGGCAAGTTGTCTCGCGGCAGTGCGCCTGTACTTATCTGCCGGTGAGCCGCTTCCAGAGCAAATTGGACGGCAATGGCAGACGCTGTCCGGTCGTGAGTTAATCGACGGCTTGGGCACTACCGAAATGCTGCAGACCTTTCTCAGTAATCAGCCGGGAGAGGTCCGTTACGGTTCGACGGGTGTTGCTGTGCCCGGATACGAGATCAAGTTGGTGGATCATGCCGGGAAAGAGGTGGCGCCGGGTGAAGCAGGCGAATTGATGGTAGCAGGACCCAGTGCGGGTGCGGGTTACTGGAACCGTCGGGCACAGAGTGTTCAGACCTTTGTCGGGCGTTGGACGCGGACGGGTGATCAGTTTTTTCTTGGCCCAGACCACACCTATCGTTACTGCGGAAGAAGTGACGATATGCTTAAGGTTGGAGGCATTTGGGTCTCGCCTTTTGAGCTTGAATCGCTGTTGATTCAGCATCCCCTGGTCGCCGAGTGTGCTGTGGTGGGGCACCCAGACGCGGGAGGTTTGATCAAGCCGAAGGCTTTTGTTGTGCTTAAAGATCCGACGCGAACTGGCGACGATGCAGCGGAGACGTTGAAGCGCTTTGCGCGCGAACACTTGGCGCCATACAAGTATCCTCGCTCGATCGAATTTCTGGATGTTCTGCCTCGTACCGCAACTGGCAAGGTGCGGCGTTACTGCCTACGTGAGCAATCTGGCCCTTAGCCGTGTCTGAGGGTATCGGCAAGATTGAGATCCAGGGCTGTGACTTGGAGTACCAGTGGCTGGGGCCTCCGCCCTCGGCCTCTGCGCCGACCTTGGTGTTCCTGCATGAAGGTCTGGGGTGTGTGCAAATGTGGCGTAATTTCCCGGAACAACTCGCCGGGGCTACTGGCCTGGGTGCCCTGAATTACAGTCGGGCTGGCTATGGTGGATCGGATCCCGCCATTTTGCCGCGGCGCACGGACTATATGCACAACGAAGCACAGCAGGTGCTTCCAGAAGTGCTGGACGCTTTCGGTATTCAGTCAGCCGTTTTAGTGGGCCATAGTGATGGCGGATCGATTTCGTTGATTCATGCCGGTAGTGAAGTAGGCGCCCGGATCAAGGCCCTAATCCTGTTGGCGCCGCATGTGTTTGTTGAGTTGCTCAGCATCACGAGTATCAGAGAGGCGGCAAAACTGTATTGCAGTACTGACTTGCCAGAGCGCCTTGCGCGGTACCACGGTGATTCAGTCGATCAGACCTTCTGGGGCTGGAACGATATCTGGCTTCATGCCGATTTTCGTCAGTGGAACATCGAGTATTTTCTTCCCAAGATTACCGCGCCTGTGCTGATGCTTCAGGGGGATCAAGATCAATATGGAACAGAAGCTCAGCTGCAGGCTATCGAATCCGGGGTCCGGGGACCTTGTCGACGCGACATATTTGTGGACTGTGGTCATGCGGTATACCGCGACCAGCCAGATGCGACGCTGGCTGCCTGCTGCAGATTTCTCCGGTCTTTCTCACTTTGCTCGTGACAGCCTGGATTTCTGAGCGACCGGGGCCGACCTCAGGCTTGCTGGACCCTGTTGCAGTGCTTCAGCGACGCCGTTAAAGTCTTACGCTATCCAGCATGTAGAAACTCCACTTTCGGGAGTTGAGTCCCCGCATTGATTAGAGAGGGCGACACTCCCGGAAGAGGTTTTGTAAACACAAACACCGCCTGCATAGAGGGTGGATATTCAAGGAGCAAGGAGGAAGAAGAATGAAACTTCGCATCGCTTTACTGTCGGTTGTTGCAGCATTGCTGACTTTACCTGTCAGCGCCGCGGACAAGGTCAAAATCGGCTTCGTGACGACGCTTACCACCGGGGCGGCTGTTATCGGCAAGGATATGCAGGATGCTGTCAACCTCGCAGTTGAGGATATTGGCGGCAAGATGGGAGGACTCGATGTAGAAGTGATATTCGGGGACGATGGATTTAAGCCGGAAACAGGAAAACAGGTTACCGATAAACTGATCAAGGCTGACGACGTTGACTTTGTTGCCGGGTATATCTGGTCGCACGTGTTACTGGCGTCGCAGAAGTCGGTCTTGGGCGCTGGCAAATTCCTGATCAGCTCCAACGCTGGGCCATCCCAGTTGGCCGGCAAACTTTGTAACAAGAATTTCTTTTCTACATCGTGGCAGAACGATCAGACTCCTATGGCCATGGGCGAGGTACTGAATCAACGAGGTATCAAAAAACTCTATGTCATGGCGCCAAATTATGCAGCCGGTAAGAATATGGTGGCTGGGGTGGAGCGCACCTTTACCGGGGAGATTGTCGGTAAGGATATGACCAAGTGGGGTAAGGATGCACAGTTGGATTTTTCGGCAGAACTTGCTAAAGCGAGCGCGTCCGGCGCAGAGGCCATTTTTGTTTTCTATCCGGGCAAAGCCGGGGGTGCATTTATCAAGCAGTACGAGCAGGCTGGGCTGACAGATAAACTGCCTTTGTATACGGTGTTTACGGTAGATTCGATAGCTTTACCCAAGTTGCAGAAAGCCAAAATGAAGGCGGTCCTCGGATCCCTGAATACTCAATTCTGGGGCCCGGATCTGGATACGCCCCAGAACCATCGTTTTGTCTCTGGCTTCAAGAAGAAGTACGGACGTTATCCTTCATTTTATGCTGCCCAGTCCTATGACTCGATTTTCCTGATCAAAAGTGCCGTCGAGGCGGTAGGGGGAAATCTGGACGATATGGATGGTATGCGTGCGGCGATGAAAAAGGCCGATTTCCCTTCGGTCAGGGGCCCCTTTAGCTATGGAGACAACCATTTCCCGATCCAGAATTTCTACCTGCGTCAGGTAGTGGAAGACAGCGATGGCAACTGGACAACCACCGTTGTTGATACTGTCCTCGAGAATCATCAGGACCCCTACGTAGCTGACTGTAAAAGCTAGACAGCAATCACGCTGTCAACTTAGTCCCAACCTGTCCGGGGTGACTCTCGTGAGTCACCCCGGGTCGGGTTTTACTTACGCACCGTCACCGTCGATAAGGTTTCTCATTAATCACCTCAATGATCTGAGCTTTTGTTCGGATACTGCCTCTTGAATGGCTATGGGCTGAGATCTGATTATGGATAGCACGCTTTTCGTCATCCAGATTCTGAACGGACTGCAACTGGGAGTATTACTGTTCCTGCTTGCCGCCGGCCTTACGCTGGTGTTTGGAATCATGGATTTCATCAATCTTGCCCACGGCTCGTTCTACATGATCGGCGCGTTTTTCTGCGCCACGCTGACACTCTGGTTGGACTCGTTTCTGTTAGCGGCGCTGCTGGCTTTGCCGCTTACCCTGGTGGTCGGCGTGGTGGTTGAATTGCTGGTGGTGCGCCACCTCTATCAGGAGGACCATCTCCAGCAGATCCTTGCGACCTTTGGCTTGATCCTGGTGGCAGACACCTTGGTGCACATCATCTGGGGTCCTGAGGGGCTGACGTTCGCGTTACCTGAGGCACTTAACGGGCAGGTGACGGTGTTACCTGGAATTCTCTTCCCCGTCTATCGCGTGCTGATTATCAGTGTTGGCCTGCTCATTGCCGCCGGCCTTTACTGGGTGGTGGTCAAAACCCGGGTTGGCATGCTGATTCGTGCTGGCGCCTCTAACCGGAGAATGGTGGAGGCCCTGGGAGTAGACATCCGGTATCTCTTCACCTTGGTCTTCGGCGCAGGCGCAGTCATGGCGG
>NZKZ01000048.1 GCA_002694065.1 Acidiferrobacter sp. | reverse complement strand
ATCATTACATCCAGCACTTCTTTGATCATCTCAGGATCAAGCGCCGAAGTGGGCTCATCAAACAGCATGATTTTCGGCTGCATGCAGAGGCTGCGGGCAATGGCTACACGCTGTTGCTGCCCGCCTGAAAGTTGTCCCGGATATTTGGCTGCCTGCTCGGGAATGTGAACGCGGTTGAGGTAAGTCATCGCGAGCTCGGTGGCATCGCTTTTTGAAAGCCCGCGGGCTTTCATTGGGGCCAAGGTCAGATTATCGACCACACTGAGATGGGGAAAGAGATTGAACTGCTGGAATACCATTCCGACGTCCTTTCGGATCTCGGTCAGTTTTTTTACGTCTTCGGTAAGTGGGTTTCCGTTCACCCATATCTCGCCGTCATCGTGCTCTTCCAGACGGTTGATACAGCGGATCATGGTCGATTTGCCTGAGCCAGATGGGCCGCAGACAACGACACGCTCTCCTGCGGCGACTTCCAGAGAGACGTCGTTCAATGCGCGGAACTCTCCAAAATACTTGAAGACGTGTTTGAGTGAAATCATCTGTTCCAACGGGTTTCTCCTGTTAGACGTGTTATCAACGAGAGCGTCTTAGGGGTTGAGTGGTGATCCGGTCCATCAGTCTTAGCCCTGATAGATTCTTTGGGAGCGCTTTTCAAGTTTCGCGAACAAAAGCGCGAGGGAATAGCAGATACAGAAATAAACGCCTGCAACAAACAGCCAAATCTCGAAGACATACTGGGTGGAGTAGGCCACTTCCTGCGCGAGAAATGTCAGTTCCTGGATGGAGATCAGCGATACGATTGATGAGTCCTTGATCAGGGTAATAAATTGTCCGGTCAGCGGGGGAATCACCTTCTGTACCGCCTGGGGAAAGATTACCCATCGCAAGGTCTGAAATCGAGTCAGTCCAATAGACTGACCGGCCTCGGTCTGTCCTTTATCTATGGACTGAATGCCGGCCCGGATAATCTCCGTGATGTAGGCCCCCTCAAAGAGAGCCAGGCAGAGAATGCCGGAAATTACGTTTGCGAAAAGCTCCGGCGGGCCCAACAGAATCTCAAGCAGGGCAATGGTTTCCGGAGACGCATTGACGGAAAGTTCGTCTATGCCTAAAAGCGGTACGAACTGAGAGCTTAGAAAAAAGAAAAAAACAAAAATAAAGACGACCGGCGGCATATTCCGGATGAACTCGACATAGAGCCGACTTACCGTTCGGAAGAAAACCCGTGAACTGGTCCGCATAATGCCCATCACGATGCCGATGATGCTGGCAAGCAGCATGGACCAGATCACCAGTCGGAATGTGGTGGCAAGACCTTTTAGAAGAAGATTCGGCGCGTAAGCCTGTTGTTCTTCGTCCCATCTCAGAATGTATTCCCACAGAAAACCCCAGTGCCACTCGTAGATCATCACGGTATCAACCTTGTAGATGATGTACGCGACCAGAAAGATCGCACTGGCAATGACAATGGTGTCAACCGCGCGGGTCACACCGCTTTTGGTTTTCTTACGCGCCGCCATGGATTATTTGCGAGCAGACCGCACTTTGGGAATCACAAGCTAAAGTAGGCGCGAGTGGCAACCCCGGAAACCCGGGATTGCCATCGCACACAAGGCCAGATTTACTTCTTGAGGTTGACCTGATCCGCCCAGTCCATGGTGGTGAACCAGTAGGTCCAGCGTTCCTGCAGCCAGCCATTACTGGTATTAACCATGATCCAGTTGGAGAAGACATTCAGCGCGTCCGGGTCGCCCTTACGAACACCAAAGGCTTCGTTGCCTTCCGTCAGTTTTTCAAGCGACGGATTGAACAGCACGTCGGCATTTTGAGCCTGCCATAACGTGGGTTTCGGGAAACTGGTCAGCACTGCGTGAGCATTTCCGTTGACCACTTCCTGAAGCACCAGGGAGCTGTCGTCGAACTGGCGAAGTTTGGCTTTGGGAAACAGTTTCTGGGTATCGGTACAGGACGTGGCCCCGCGCCGACAGGTGAAGGTGACCTTCGAGCTGTTATAGCCATCGGGCCAGGCGAGACCACCCGCGAGTTCCTTGTTGGCTACGATGCCCATGCCGGAGTGCGCATAAGGCGCCGTGAAGTTGATGGTCATGTTTCGTTTTGGTGTAACGCTCATGCCGCCAATAATCACGTCGAAGTTACCGGCAATCAGCGCCGGAATGATGCCCGACCACGCAGTGGGGACAAATTCGATCTCGACGCCAAGATCGGCCGCGACCTTCTTGGCGACGTCGATTTCGAAGCCAATCAGTTCACCCTGTTTGTCACGCATTGCCCACGGCACAAAAGTAGACATGCCGACTTTCATTTTGCCGCGCTTGGTAATGGTCTCGATAACGCTTTCAGAGGTCAGTTGCTGCTGCAGGTCCCCCGCCGTAGCAGTGAACGGTGCCAGCGCAATGCCCAGAAAGGTTACAGCTCCCACGAACACCTTTTTTAAGAGTTGCATACATCCTCCTTGTTGAAAAACACCCGGGAAACCATTTCTCGGGCTAGTGAAACTGTTCTATTCAATGTCATGTTGGGTCATATTGGATTCAGCCAGCGAGCGTTGAACGTTTCATATAGCGCTCAAAGCGACTGATGATGATAGAGAGCGAGATCGTGATCACGAGATACATCGCCGCAACCGTTATCCAAATCTCAAATGCCATAAAGGTCTCAGAAATAATATCCAATCCCGATGTTGTCAGATCGAATACCGCAATTACGCTGACGATCGCGGAATGCTTGATGAGATTAACCAGAATACCTGCGAGAGGCGGCAGAATAATGGGCAAGGCCTGTGGCAGGGTGATATACCGATAGGTGGAAGCGCGGCTGAGTCCAAGACTTGCTCCGGCTTCTACCTGACCCTTGGGAACCGACAGAATACCTCCGCGGATGATTTCCGCGGCAAAGGAGCCCTCAAAGAAAGAGATGCAAAGGACGGCTACCCAGAATCGGTCGATCTCAAAGATGGGGCCCAGAACAAAGTAGAAGACGAACAACTGAATCAATAGCGGCGTGTTGCGGACGAGTTCAAGATAAACGGTTGCGAGTAGCCTGCCTGAGTACGAATCAGAGAGGCGCAAAAAAGCGGTGATGAGCCCAATGACAAGTCCCAGCACGATGCTGTAGGCGCCGATTTCGAGGGTGACCAGCAGTCCGTCAATCAGCGGTCCAAAGATCAACTCGCCGTCGATGACCTTGTAGATGTACTGAGGCACCCGGTGCCACTGCCAGACATAGTTCATCTCTGCGGCGCCGCGAAATAACAGCCAGATAATCCCGCCCCCCAGGATCAGCAACTGAAAGGTGTCGGTGATCGCAGAATTGCGACGCCTTTTTCTGCGGGCCGCGACGATAGTGCTGGTCTGATTTTTCATCTAGTAGAAACAGAGAGTCGTGTTTTTTCGGCCCTTACGCGGGCGTTGATGTTTCCAGTCGTTCCACCAGCCAGTTTTGAAAATAGCGCACATTGGCCTCCCAAGTCTCTGAGAACCGCACGTCATCGGCGACCGGCGAGCTTCTTGCTTTTTGTTGGAGCTCCATACAGTGATGATCCTGAGCACGGATTCCACGTCGTCCGGCGATCGAGCGGTCAGGACCCAGCCAGCGCTCCAGTATCTTATCGACTTCCGGTCTGAGTTTCTCGTCATCTTTTATGCCGGGCGGAATAAACCACGACATTTTGGCCAGAGTTTTATTGGGAGCTATAGGGATATATACCGCAGGGGCAAACTCGACCCGCCCCATGCTCGCCGTCACATTGGGCAGGATGGCGTTGGCAATGCTGCTTAACTTAGGCTCTTTTGGAATTTCAGGTTTCCAGGGCATCAGCGGAAGGTCGATGGGGTTGGGTCTCGCTGATTCCTTGCGCAGGTCATTGGGCCTCAGCATAAGGCTGTTATTGGAGGCAATCATGTCCGTGCAGGGTTTGCCTGTTTCAAAGTCGACTTCATCAGACATGAGGTCAAACACCCCCTGATGCACCCAGACATGGTGATACACCTCCCAGTTTTCCATGACGAGTTTCCAGTTCGCATCGAACACCCAGGACTCGCTATGCACGGCCTCCATCGACTCGAGATCAAAATGACCGAGTTCGTCGTCCATTTCGGCCAGGTAGGAATCAAGGCCGGGGGCGTCGCCGCTCAGATTGACAAAAACAATGTGATTCCAGACCGCGCTGCGAACGGGAACGAGGCTGGCTGACGCTGGATCAACCGGACAGCGTTTGGCGCTCGCCGTGCCGTCCCAGAAGGGCGTGGCCAGAAGGGCCCCGTCCAGTCCATAGACCCATCCGTGATACGGACATTTGAATGTTTTGAGCCCGCAGGCAGGGGCCTCCAACACCACCGTCGCGCGGTGTCGGCAAACATTGTGTAGCACCTGGATTTGGGAGGACTTGTCTCGACACAGGATCAGTGGTGAGCCACCCACCTCCACCGGAACAGCGTCTCCCACGTTGGGAACGTCGGATTCAAAGCCGATGCCCACCCAGACATTGGGGAACAGCCGCTCCTTTTCCAGCGCGAAAAAATCCGGATCGGTATAGATCGAAGCAGGCAGGCCTTTGGCGAGATTGAGATCCGGATTCCTGAGTCTGTTGACCACCTCCGGGCCCAGAAAATCACTTAGGTTTGACGATTGCATCCCTTTGGCTGGTTCTCGGCGCTGGGTTTACTTGCTTTAGAGTCCCAGATAATCAATATAGTATTTGCAGCCATACTAGCATATATTTTCGTCGAAACCTTATAAGCGTTTTGCTCAAACAGAACAAGAAAAGCGCACCGTAGTGGTAACTTTTCAGGAGGAAAGATGTCCGTCACCAAGGCTTACAGCAGTTTTGAAGTTGCACCGATTAGCGGCGCTCTGGGAGCCGTCGTGACCGGTATCGATCTTTCCAAGGATCTTGAACCGGCCCAGTTGAAAGATATCAAGTCGGCGCTCAATGAATTTCTGGTTCTGCTTTTTCGTGACCAGAGTCTGACGGTTGCCGGACAGCGTAATTTTGCCGAGCATTTTGGGCCGCTGATTCCGCATCCTTATGTTCATGGGGTCGATGAAGATCCGGACATCTTTCAAATCGTTCGCGAACCCGGTGAGGACTACAGTTGGGATAATTTCTATCACTCCGATCTCATGTTCCTTGAGCGCCCACCGATGGGTTCCGCCCTGTATGCAGAAGAAGTTCCGCCTTATGGTGCAGACACAGAATTCTGCAACATGTATCTGGCCTATGAGGCGCTGTCGGACGGCCTCAAGCAGGTTGTGGACTCGTTGCGTGTGGTCAATGAATCAGGAGATACCAAGCAGTGGTCTGCTACTTATGAAGGAATGCACGAAAAGAAAAACGAGGAGGGCCGCTCCGTGCATCCGTTGGTGCGCGTCCATCCGGATACGGGACGCAAATCCCTTTACGTTAGCCCTGCATTCAGCACGCGTTTCGAGGGGATGACCGTCGCCGAGAGTAAGCCCATGATGGACTATCTTTACGAGCATGCGACCCAGTCCCGTTTTGGGTGCAGGTTGCACTGGGAGAAAGGATCTCTTGCACTATGGGATAACCGGGTGTCCCTGCATCATGCGGTCGCTGATTACTTTGGCGAGGTGACAGCCCATAGACGCGTGATGAGAAGGGCGACTATTCAGGGTGAAGCCCCGATTCCTGCAAACTAGTTATCTCCAGGGCCCTGGAGGCTATCCGGTAGAATAGCGTCCATGACAAAGCGCCTATTGTTTCTCGTAGCCGCACTGGCTTTTTCTCTGAAAGGGCTTGCCTTAACTCCCTGTTCAGAAGGGTCAAGCCACCTTTTCGATAATTGCGTCGGTAGCCATGCCTACGCTAACGGCGATACCTATGATGGCGAATGGCAGGCCGGTAAAAAGCATGGCCAGGGCACCTACACTTGGGCAAACGGGGACCGCTATGAGGGTGAGTGGGATAACGGCACCAAGTCAGGCTCTGGCGCATATTTCTGGACTAATGGCGACCGCTATGAAGGTCAGTTTGTCGACGGGATTTACCATGGCGAAGGGACTTTCATCTATGCCACCGGCAGAACAGTAACGGGCGAATGGGATAGCGGCAAGCCCTGGGATGCGGTAGCCCGGGATGCTTCCGGCGAAGTGACTCACGGGTTCAGCGAAGGCGTCCCCCAGTGTAGAAAAGCGGATGGTTGAATCTGTTCGTGCGATAGGTTGCTGTGTGAGTTAATCATGCGCCCGGCGACGGGTAGTGTCTTTATTCGAGTTCTCGCCTGTGGGCTTGTGCAAACTCAGCCATACTGTTGAAGGTGAAATTAACTGTCGGCATTTCGCCCGGGTCCATGGTGGCACCAAAGCCTTTTTGATCATGCCGTCGGTAGATCCAGCAGTTCGAAAGACCATGCCGGTTGGCGGGCTGATGATCGTGGAACATGCTCTCAGCGACATGCAGGATTTCTTCCTTGGCAATATCGCGGTGTGCCAGCGTTTCCAGCATGTAGTCAAAGTTGCGGTCATCCGGTTTATAACTGCCAATATCTTCTGCAGTCATCACGGCATCAAAGGAAACCCCAAGGCGCGCATTGGAGCCTGAGAAGCTCACGTTGTCGGTATTTGTCAGCACTGCCAGCTGAAAGTGCTGTTTCAGGTAAGCGAGCGCTTCTGCGCTGTCATCGAAGGCCGGCCACAGAGGCACGGACTGGCCGTAGGCGAGACACTCCTCCCATTCAACAGAAATACCCCAGTGCTCTGAAAGTCGGCGATAGACCGTCGCGAGCAGCTCAGAATATTTTTTTGACGGGGAAAAACGCTGGGCTGTTGATTCATAGTGGGCGTGGGCATTCAGGATTTCGTCACGACTTAAAGCCTGGTCGACGCGATCGGTCAGGGGTTTGAGGCCGTTAATCATGCCGCTTTCCCAATCGATCAGGGTGCCGTAGACATCGAAAGTCAGGATCTTGAATTGCGAAAGGTTCATGTCACCCTCTATCCGGAAGGTTGAGATCTGCTTGCGGACGGTATTTTACGGCGTGGCTTTCAGAGCTGCTCTTCGTATTTGCGACTTTTCCTGAAACAAAGGAGAGCGTATATTGGGGAGGAGGTCGATTGCTCAACTAGCATTTTAAGTTTCAAGTAAAGAGAAAGCGAATGCAGACGTATCAGGGCAGTTGTCATTGTGGGGCAGTGACCTTTGAGGTTACTGGAACTTACGATGAGGTGCATATTTGTGACTGCTCTAT
>NZKZ01000165.1 GCA_002694065.1 Acidiferrobacter sp. | reverse complement strand
TTACAAGGTAATCGTCAAATACTACGGAATCTTCCCATATTGTCTATGCTGACCCAATAGAGCCTGACCATACCGATGCCCCCATTCGGATTAAGACAATGCTTCGGCCAGAAGATCATGCTCGTCAAAGTCGGTAATCCTGACATCGAGGCGCTGACCGGGCGATAAATCCCCAGCTCCGGAAACCTGAATGATGCCGTCGACTTCAGGAGACTCTGCGTAACTTCTGGCGATGGCGGTATCTGCTTCCACATCGTCAATTACCACCTCAACCTGCGAGCCCACCCGGCTGCCTAGCCGGTCTTTCGAGACTTCTGCCTGCACCTCCATCAGCGCCTGAAGACGTTCCTCGGCCAGTTGAGGATCTACCGGATCAGGCAGTTCGTTTGCCCGGGCCCCTGACACCGGGGAGTAGACGAAGCAACCGACCCGGTCCAGTTGAGCCTCACGCAGGAATTCGAGCAGCTCGGAAAAATCTCGCTCCGTCTCCCCGGGGAACCCCACAATGAACGTGCTGCGAACGGCGAGTTCGGGGCATCGGTCCCGCCAGGACCGGATACGCGAAAGATTGTCCTCTGTGTTTGCCGGGCGCTTCATTAATTTGAGAATGCGGGGGCTGGCGTGCTGAAACGGCACATCGAGATAAGGCAGCACCAGGCCTTCTGTCATCAGGGAGACGAGTTCATCCACGTGCGGATAGGGATAGACGTAATGCAGACGTACCCACACGCCGAGTTCACCGAGCGCCCGGGCCAGGCTGTGAATTTCCGGGCGCAGGCTATGGCCCGTCATCAAGTCAGCCTGTTTCTTGAGGTCAATGCCATAGGCGCTCGTGTCCTGGGAAACCACCAGCAGTTCGCTGACCCCTGCCTCGACCAACTGCCCCGCTTCTTGGAGTACATCCCCTGGCTGGCGACTGGCGAGACGGCCGCGCATTGTCGGGATAATGCAAAAACTGCATTTGTGATTACATCCCTCGGAGATCTTGAGATAAGCATAGTGCCGGGGCGTCAGCTTGACACCTCCCGGAGGCAGCAGGTGATAAAGCGGCTCCTGCACCGGAGGCACCTTCTGGTGCACAGCAGAAAGCACCTCTGCTGTAGCCTGAGGTCCAGTCACTGCCAGCAGTGCCGGAAACTTCTCCTTGAGCATTTCAGCCCGCGCACCGAGGCATCCGGTCACGATCACCTGGCCGTTGGCGCTTAATGCCTCGTCTATGGTTGCCAGGGATTCTTCCACTGCCGCATCAATAAAGCCGCAGGTATTGACGACGACAACGTCTGCGTCCGTATAGGTTTGAGAAAAGCCATAACCTTCGGCCCTGAGCTGGGTCAGGATTCGCTCCGAATCCACGGTTGCCTTGGCGCAACCCAGACTCACGAAACCCACGGTCGGACGACTCACCGAATCACCCTGAAGAAATTCAACCGATCAGCTCGCGACGGATGCCGCTTCTTTGCAGCACGGTCGCCGCAATTTCCTCGACCGAAATACCTGAGGTATCGGACATTGGAATGCTGTGGTGTCGATACACCCCCTCGGCGCGGCGGACTTCCAGCTGGCACTGGGTCAACTTCGCATAGGGACTGTCGGGCCGGCGCTTTTCACGAATTTCGTGCAGCCGTTGGGGGTCTATCGTCAACCCGAAAAGACGATCCCGATAAGGGATCAGCACAGGAGGCAGTCCATCATCCAGGAAGTCATCATCGGTGAGAGGATAGTTCGCGCAATACAGCCCAAAATGCATTGCGAGATAGACGCAGGTGGGTGTTTTCCCACTACGGGATACTCCCATCAGGATCAGATCTGCCTGGTCATAGGCATCCGGATTAACTCCATCATCGCAATCCATTGCGAAATGCACGGCGTCAATGCGCGAGTTGTAGCGCAACTGATCGGTGACACCGTGGCTATAGCCCGCCTGCCAACTCGGAATGAGATTGAGTTCGCGTGACAACAGGCCCATAAAGGAGCTGAAAACATCCACAACCAGCGCATTGGCCTCATCGATCTGCCTGCGGTAGTCCGCATTAACGAAGGTCACGAACACGATGGGCCGTGACCCATCCTTTTGACCGCCTTCATTTATTTGTCGGAGCACATCTTTCAACTTATCATCCGAGTCAACGAAAGGGAGTACCGTGGTCACAAAGTGCACCTGCGGGAACTGCGTCAACAGACTCCTCGCGAGTTCTTCCGCAGTCAGGCCAGTGCGGTCGGAGACCACAAATACCGAACGTTTCTCAAGACTCATCGGTGCCTCTTTTCTGATATCAGGAAGATGTCCAAGAGCCGAATGTATAGCACATCCATGGGAGCCGTCAGACCATCATGACCTCTGAATACGTCATCGCATTCACGGCACTCGGTATGGATGCCGTGCCCACAGTGGGCGGTAAGAACGCCTCTCTGGGCGAGATGATCAGTCAACTGGATTCTGCCGGCATCTGTGTGCCGGAAGGTTTCGCGACGACGGCCGACGCCTATAGGCTGTTTCTGGAACAGGACGGGCTGAAAGGCCGGATTGACCAGGCGCTGGCTCCGCTGGATGTCGACGATATTGAGCAACTGACCCGAACCGGGGAACAGATCCGGCGTTGGATTATCGAAACCCCCCTGCCCACCACATTGTCTGAGGAGATAACCCAACACTACGGCGAATTCGGAGATCACACTGCTGTTGCTGTCCGATCCTCAGCCACTGCCGAGGATTTGCCCGAGGCTTCCTTCGCAGGACAACAGGAAAGCTTTCTGAATGTCCGCGGGATCGACAACGTTCTGACCGCAGTGCATGAGGTTTTTGCATCACTTTTCAATGACCGGGCGATTGCGTATCGCGTGCACCAGGGTTTTGATCATGCCCAGGTTGCCATCTCCGCGGGCATCCAACGCATGGTCCGAAGCGATATCGGGGCGAGCGGCGTCGCCTTTACCCTGGATACTGAATCCGGATTTGCGGATGCAGTCTTCATTACGTCCAGCGTCGGACTGGGGGAGTGTGTCGTGCAGGGAGCGGTCAATCCCGATGAGTTCTACGTTCACAAACCCACGCTGAAAAGCGGTCACCCGGCCATCACTCGAAGACATCTCGGCAGCAAACTGATCAAGATGGTCTATGCGGAATCCGGGGATCCCTCCCCGGTCAAAACCGTAGATACCTCGAACGAGGAACGAAACTCCTTCTCTCTGAGCGATAACCAGGTAGAAGCTTTGGCCGGGATGGCGATCACCATTGAAACACACTATGGCAAGCCGATGGACATTGAGTGGGGGCTTGACGGTGAGTCCGGTGAGCTTTTCATCCTGCAGGCACGCCCAGAGACTGTCCAAAGCCGGGTCCAGAAACAGGTTCTGGAACGCTACCGGCTGAACGGGACGGGGCCGGTACTCTGCGAAGGCCGCAGTATTGGCAGCCGCATCGGGGCGGGCACGGTTCGCGTGGTTCCCTCGGTGAAAGATCTCGACAAGGTGGCTCCGGGGGATATCCTGGTCACCGACATGACGGACCCAGATTGGGAACCGGTCATGAAGCGAGCGGGTGCGATTGTCACCAACCGGGGCGGGCGAACCTGTCACGCCGCCATTATCGCCCGTGAGCTCGGCATACCGGCGGTGGTGGGCTGCGGCAAAGCCACCTCATCACTAAGCGAGGGTCTTTCGGTTACCGTCTCATGTGCGGAGGGAGACACGGGCCGGGTCTACGAGGGCGAGATAGATTTTGAAGTCGAGCGGATCGATCTTGCGGATATGCCCGAGCTGCCATTCAAGATAAGCATGAATATCGGCAATCCAGAGCGGGCGTTTGATTTTCAGAGCCTCCCCAATGCGGGTGTCGGCCTCGCACGGCTGGAATTCATCATCAACAACACGATCGGGGTTCATCCAAAAGCGCTTCTGAACTACGAGCGACTGGAACCTGATGTCCAGACCAAAGTCGATCAGGCGATTGCGGGCTATGACAGCCCCATTGATTTTTACGTCAAGAAACTCGCCGAAGGCGTCTCCCACATTGGAGCCGCCTTTAATCCCAAACCCGTCATCGTGCGCCTGTCGGATTTCAAATCCAACGAATACGCAAACATGATTGGAGGACGCGAGTTCGAGCCCCGGGAGGATAATCCCATGCTCGGTTTCCGCGGGGCCTCACGCTACATCGATTCAGGCTTTCGTGACTGCTTCGAGCTTGAGTGCCGTGCACTGAAATATGTTCGTGACGACATGGGACTCAAGAATGTCTGGCTGATGGTGCCGTTTGTCCGGACTCTGGCGGAGGCCGAGGCGGTCATGGCATTGCTGGCAGACAACGGTCTGGTGAGAGGGGTCAACGACCTTAAAGTCATCATGATGTGCGAGATCCCGGCGAACGCCCTGCTCGCGGACGCCTTTTTGGAGTACTTCGACGGCTTCTCGATCGGCTCCAATGACCTGACCCAGCTGGCACTGGGTCTTGACCGCGACTCCGGTGACATTGCGCACCTTTTCGATGAACGCAACGATGCGGTCAAAATTCTGCTGCACCAGGCGATCGACGCCTGCCGGCGCGCTGGCAAATATGTTGGCATCTGCGGGCAGGGTCCCTCAGATCATCCCGACTTCGCCCGCTGGCTGATGGATGAGGGAATTGAGAGCGTTTCTCTTAATCCGGATAGTGTCGTGCCGACCTGGCTTTACCTCGCGGGACAGCAGATCGACCCCTAGCCACCGCGTTGCGCCCGATCAGGCAGCACGGCTGGCGCGTTTACGCTCGTGCTCACGCAGGAATTTTTTTCGAATCCGAATGGATTCGGGTGTCACCTCCACCAATTCATCCTCATTAATAAACTCGAGCGCATATTCGAGCGTAGTCGAGACCGGCGGTGTCAGCAGCAGGTTTTCGTCACTGCCGGCGGCGCGGATATTGGTCAACTGCTTAGCCTTCAGGGGGTTGACCACCAGGTCGTTGGATCTTGAGTGAATGCCAATGACCATGCCCTCGTAAACCTCAACACCATGCCCGATAAATAGCCGCCCTCGCTCCTGCAGATTAAACAGGGCATACGCCAATGCCTTGCCTGCCGACATGGATATCATCACACCGTTGTTACGCTCAGCGAGACTGCCCTCCAGGCGGGGGCCATAATGATCGAATGCGTGATACATCAATCCCGTTCCTGAACTGATGGTCAGAAACTCCGAGCGAAAACCAATCAGGCCCCGACTGGTGATCAGATAGTCCAGCCGCACGCGGCCACGGCCATCAGGCACCATATCGCGCAGTTGGGCGCGGCGTTCGCCGAGGTTCTCCATCACGCGGCCCTGGTACGCTTCCTCCACGTCGACGGTTAGTGCCTCAAAAGGTTCATGCGTTGTGCCCGCCTCCTCACGCATAATGACCTCCGGACGGGAGATCGCCAGCTCGTACCCCTCACGACGCATATTCTCAATAAGAATTGACAGATGCAGTTCCCCCCGACCGGATACCCGGAACTTGTCAGGATCCTCCATGGGTTCAACCCGAAGGGCTACGTTGTGGATGAGTTCACGCTCGAGCCGTTCTTTGAGGTTGCGGCTGGTGACAAATTTTCCTTCACGCCCGGCAAAGGGAGAATCGTTCACCTGGAAAGTCATGCTCAAGGTGGGTTGATCCACGCTCAGCAAGGGGAGTGGCTCAACGAAATCCGGGTGGCATAACGTATCGGAAATCCCCAGTGCATCCAGTCCCGTCACGGCAACGATATCCCCGGACACAGCACTTTCCGTTTCTACCCGCTCCAGCCCCTCAAATCCCAGGATCTGCAGGATTCTCCCCTTTCGCACCTTTCCCTGGGGCTCAGCAATTGCCACAGGGTCATTGCGCCGAACCTGGCCGCGTTGGATTCGGCCAATTCCAATGACTCCGACATAAGGCGAATAATCCAGCGCGCTGATCTGCATCTGGAAGGAGCCGTCCGGATCTACCGGAGGAACCGGCGCGTGAGTCACAATCGCATTAAACAATGCCTCCATGCCCTGATTTGCTTCTGCAGCCGGTTCTCTTGCAGACCAGCCCTGCAACGCAGAGGCATAGATGACGGGGAAGTCCAGCTGCGCCTCTGACGCGCCCAGGCGGTCAAACAGATCAAAAGTCTGGTCCAGCGCCCAATCGGGACGCGCGCCGGGACGATCGACCTTGTTGATCACTACGATCGGCCGGAGCCCATGAGTCAGGGCTTTTTGCGTTACGAAGCGTGTCTGCGGCATGGGGCCCTCTACGGCATCCACCAGCAACAACACAGAATCCACCATCGAGAGCACCCGCTCCACCTCTCCACCAAAATCTGCGTGGCCCGGGGTGTCAACGATGTTGATGCGCCATTCTCGCCAGCGGATGGCAGTGTTTTTCGACAGGATCGTAATGCCGCGCTCTCGCTCCAAATCATTGGAGTCCATGATGCGCTCCCCCATCTCTCCATGTGAGGCCAGCGTGCCGGATTGGCACAGCAGTTGATCGACCAGCGTGGTCTTGCCGTGGTCAACGTGGGCGATGATCGCCACGTTTCTCAAATTTTTTATCGAGGGGTGCATCCCAGAGGATCCTGAATCAGTGAGTCGGAGAGCGCGCGGCGGCGCATTATACCGACAGCGGCGATTCAGCGAAGCGTTGCCTCGGCGGCCGCGTCCTGGCCCTGCACCCGCTCGCGATAGAAAAGATAGATACCCGCACCGACAATGAGCACCATACCTGTCGCTTCAAGAGCAGACGGGATATCTCCGAAGACCGCAAAGGCAAGAATCATTACCGCTGCCAAACCGCTGTACTCGTAGGGCGAAATCACTGCCGGATCTGCAATTCGATAGGCGCTGTGGAGCAAAAGGAAACCCGAAGTGCCGATGAGCGTGATCAGCAGCAAAGGCAAAGTGACGTCGAGGCCATCCAAGCGCCAGGGATGGGTGAGAAATTCAATTCCGTTGATCTCCAGGGCTGAGAGAGAACCATCACCAAAAAAGAGTCCCATTAATCCGGAAAACACTGTCGTGACCAGATACATCATGATGATCTGCTGATACACCGTATCGCGCTCAGCGGTTTTCTTGGCAATCATCATCGAAGTAGCGTAAAGCACTGCCACCACGACAGGCAGCAGGTAAATCCAGTTGAACGCACCGGCTTCAGGTCTTGCGATAAAGATCACCCCCGAAAATCCCACCAGCATGGCTACCCAGCGGCGCACCCCGACCGAGCTGCCGAAAACAAATATGGACATGATGGTTATAAAGAAAGGGCTGACGAGAAAAAGCACAGTGGCATTCGCAATCGGCATTTTCGACTGAGCGAAATAAAACGCAGCGTAGCCAAAGAAAAAAGCGATTCCCCGATATAGGGACAACCCAGGGTATGCGGTCCACAGCTTAATGGGCTCACCGATGATCTTCTGGAAACCCAAGATCAGCAGTATCCCGATAAGAGATCGAAAGAAAAGGATCTGATACAACGAAACATCATCGGAGAGCAGCTTGATGATGACGTCCTGGACAGAAAAGATCGTCATCGCACTAATGACGAGCAGGATTCCGCGTCCGTTCTGCTGCTGGCCCTTTATCATTGATCTTTATAGTCCTTTCGTCTTCGAGCGGCATTCTAGGGATTTCACTCTCCCAAGGGCTGATGTTGTCGCCCTAATGGAAACCGAGGTCGCCCGAGATGACAGGGAAAGGTGCTGCGCGAGGCCGATGACCCAGGCCTTGCTGCAAAGAAAAGCGTTATCGAGCTTAAGCTCCTGTGATATCGTCCGCTACCCCAAACCGGGTACCTGATCGACAGTCAGGCCATCTTCCGCCCAGAACACTTTAGGCGGCCTCCAGTACCTAAAGCCTGATCACTTGTGAAAAAGTCTCTCGCCGCCTATCGACAGCTCTTCGTCATCAACGGTCGTCTCGTGGCCTTCAGTTTCCTGATGACCTTCTACTCAAGTTTTGGCCAGACTTACTTCATCGGGGTATTCGGACCACAGATTCAGGCTGAGTTTGACCTGAGCCATACGCTCTGGGGCAGCATCTACCTTGCCGGCACACTGGCAAGTGCGCTCTTGATGCCGTTCACTGGCGCCCTGATTGATCGATTCTCGCTCTCAAGCTATTCGATCGCGGTCGCGTTCGGCCTGCTCGCGGCCTGTGCCTGTATTTCTCTGGCATCGGGTCCGGTCATGCTGGTGGTCGCCATATTTCTTTTGCGCCAATCCGGGCAGGGATTGGCATCGCATATCTCGATTACCAGCATGGCGCGGTATTTTGATCGGGAGCGCGGCCGCGCCATTGCGGTCGCCTCACTGGGATACAGCGTTGGCGAAGCGGTACTGCCCTTTTTGGCGGTGGTCCTCATCGCCGTCATTGGCTGGCGCTGGACATATGCCAGCGCTGCCATTCTGGTGGGAGTCACCTTGATTCCCGCAACACTCTGGCTGCTGAGCAACCATCACCGCTTTCATCGTCGGTATCTCAGTCAGCTGTCTTCCCAGGGAGACTCTATGACCTCGAATGCGGTCTCGTGGACCAGGGGGCAAGTGCTCCGTGACGTCAGGTTCTATGTCATGGCCCCCGGCATACTGTCCTCACCCATGATCGTGACTGCTTTCTTTTTTCATCATCTAAATGTCGCCGACGCCAAGGGCTGGTCCGGTGAATGGATCACCGGGGCTTATATCTTTTATGCCCTGGCAGGGATCATTACTGTCCTCTTTGCAGGACCGCTGATCGATCGCTTCCGGGCCCAGCGCGTGATCCAGATTATGTTGATTCCGCTGATGGGGGCGTGTTTCATGCTCGCAACAGCCGATCAGGCTTTCTGGGTGATTCCGTATATGATCATGATGGGCCTGCACACAGGGCTCATCCATACCTCTGCCTCGGCCTTATGGGCGGAACTCTATGGACCGCAACATCTTGGTGCCATCAAAAGCCTCTATCTGGCCCTGATGGTTTTTGCGTCTGCGGTAGGTCCGGTGGTCATGGGGATGCTGATGGACGCCGGACTCAGTATCTACCAGGTCTGCAGCGTCTTTGGCGGGTTCATCGCGGTGGGCGCCGTGCTGATCGTGCTGGCCCTGCGCATGAAGCCTGCCCCGCCCGATATTGTTTCAGCTTGAATGCCATGCCAGATACCGATCCCTCGATAACCACCTATGAAGGACTTGGACCTGAAGCGGTGCTCTGTGCCGTCGACAGCGAGGGATTTCAATGTGACGGGCGACTGCTCGAGATGAATAGTTTTGAGAATCGCGTTTATCAGTTGGGGACTGAGGATGGCGGTATGCTCATCGCCAAATTTTACCGGCCGGGCCGTTGGAGCGATGCCGCTATCCTGGAAGAACACGCCTTTGCCCTGGACCTTGCCTCACAAGACATCGACCTGGTGCCGCCTCTTGCCGATAGCGCCGGCGCCACGCTGCGTGCATTTGGACCCTACCGCTTTGCCCTTTTTGAGCGACGCGGGGGGCGATCTCCGGACTTTGAAGACGCCGAGCAGCTTCGTCAGTTGGGCCGCTTCATCGGGCGCCTACATGCCGTCGGCAAAAAAGAACGCTATCAGCACCGGCCGACCCTTGATGTCACGACTTTTGGCAGCAACTGCGCCGGCTTTCTGCTTGAACATGATTTCATTCCCACCGAACTGATTCCCGCCTATGAGTCGCTGACTCAGGACCTGATTCAGAGAGTGACCTGGTGCTATGAGCGCTGCCCTAACCTCAAATTGATCCGCACCCACGGCGACTGCCATCGCGGCAACATTCTGTGGACAGAAGCGGGTCCGCATATGGTGGATCTGGATGATTCACGCATGGCGCCGGCGGTACAGGATCTGTGGATGTTTCTTTCGGGCGAGCGGGAAGACTGTGAACAGACCCTGCACATGCTGCTTGAGGGATACACGCTCTTTGCCGACTTTGACCCCGCAGAACTCAACCTCATTGAAGCGCTTCGCACGCTTCGCCTCATGCACTACTTTGCCTGGATAGCGAGACGCTGGCACGATCCGGCCTTTCCCCGGGCGTTCCCATGGTTTAATACCGCCCGCAGTTGGGAGCAGCACATTCTCGACCTGCGTGAGCAGGCGGCGCTGATGGATGAACCACCGCTCACCTGGCACGCAGTAGGATAATCGTGCTTATCAGCGCAGTGGTCTATCTGTCCCTTCGCTGACTCTACGCGCTAACAATATGGATCCGGCTCCGCCTTCAAATTCCCTAAGGACTTTCGCCACACTGCTGCCTTTTCTTTGGCCGCAGGGACGGTCTGACCTCAAAGCCAGGGTATTACTGGCCCTGTTAAGCCTCATACTGGCAAAAGCGGCGAACGTCATGGTACCGCTCGTTCTGGGCGACGCTGTCGACCAATTGGGCAATCTTGATAATGAGGCCCACCTATGGCTGGGCATCCCGCTCGCCGTGATCCTCGCCTATGGGATCTTTCGACTCTCGTCTCTCGCGCTAAACGAGTTACGTGATGCACTCTTTGCCCGGGTGGCTCAGCACGCCGTGCGGGCGTTGGCATTGCGAGTGTTCGAGCATCTTCATTCGCTCTCGATCCGTTTTCATCTTTCCCGCAAAACCGGCGCTCTCAACCGCTTTATCGATCGGGGCACGAACAGCGTCCGCTTTCTGCTGTCGTTCGTCGCCTTCAATGTGGTTCCCACCGTCATCGAACTGCTGCTGATCGGCGGAATACTCTGGGCGCTTTTTGGCTTTGTCTACACCGCGATCACGATCGTCACTATCGCGCTGTATGTATGGCTGACTTTTGTGATCACCACCTGGCGGACCCGGATCCGCCGCGAAATGAATGACGCCGAAAATGACATCGGCAGCCGAACCGTGGATTCTCTGCTCAACTTTGAGACGGTCCGCTACTTCAACAACGAATCTCACGAAGTCGCCCGTCTGGATGAAGCACTGGCGGATTACGAAAAGGCCGCCGTGCGCACCCGAGAAAGTCTTTCGTTGTTGAACGTGGCACAGGCAGGTGTCGTGACACTCGGTGTAACACTGATGCTTGTGCTTGCCGCCTTTGATATCCGCAACGGAGATATGACGGTGGGTGATTTCGTCGTGGTCAATACCTACCTGCTGCAGGTCGCGATCCCACTCAATATTTTGGGCACGGTGTACCGGGAAATTCGCCAGTCCATGGTCGACATGGAGAACCTTTTCGCACTGGTGGACGAACAAACTGACGTGGCCGACGCCCCGGACGCCAAAATCCTTCGTCCTCAAGGCGGTGTCATCGAGTTTCAGGACGTCAGTTTCAGTTACGAAGCCAACCGTAACATTTTGCAAGACATCAATCTGGCAGTGGACGCAGGGACCACCACCGCCATCGTCGGGCCCACGGGATCAGGCAAATCCACTATCAGCCGGCTTTTGCTGCGCTTTTATGATCCGCAGGCTGGCCGTATTCTGATTGACGGGCAGGATCTTCGGGAACTCACCCAGCATTCCCTTCGTGAGGCAATAGGAGTGGTGCCTCAGGATACCGTGCTCTTTAACGATACGATCTACTACAACATCGCCTACGGCAATCCCAAAGCGAATGAAGATCAGGTGTTGGCGGCGGCCAAAGCAGCGCAACTCGACCACTTTATCCAGCGTCTGCCGGAACGTTATCAAACGCTGGTGGGTGAGCGGGGCCTTAAACTCTCGGGAGGAGAGAAACAACGGGTCGCTATCGCCAGAGCACTATTGCGTGATCCCGAGATTTTCTTTTTCGATGAAGCGACTTCCTCTCTCGACAGTACGACAGAACGTGAAATCCAGAGCAACTTTGCCGAACTCTCCAAAGGAAAAACCTCTCTTGTTATCGCGCACCGCCTGTCGACCATCGTCGAGGCGGACCAGATCCTGGTACTTGCGGAGGGCACCATCACCGAGCGCGGCACTCACCCGACACTGCTTGCCGAGAATGGCCTCTATGCAAAACTCTGGCGCGAGCAGCAAAAAGAAGAGCGCGAGAGGCCCAATCCACTGCCTCCGGCGTCTTCGTCAACTGAGCCCTCATGAGTCGCGACTCTGGTCTTGATATCGGTTGTCTGCAGCGCTATCTGTCGCAGACCGTTCCGGAGCTTGGGACTGTCCAGTCGGCAGAAAAGTTCTCCGGCGGCCAGTCCAATCCCACCTACCGGCTGTATTGCGAAGATCAGGACTATGTGCTGCGCAGCAAGCCGCCGGGCAAGCTGCTTAAGTCCGCGCATGCGGTGGAGCGGGAATTTAGGGTCATGGATGCACTTGCGGGTTCACAAGTCCCCGTGCCTGCCATGTACCATCTATGCGAAGACGTCAACGTGATCGGGTCGGTTTTCTTCATAATGGGCTATGAGAATGGTTCCATCTTCTGGGATCCCGCCCTGCCCGAGTTGAACACCTCTGAGCGGGTCTCGATATATGAAGATGAAATTCGTGTGTTGGCCGCGCTGCACGCAATCGATCCCAGCCATATCGGGCTTTCAGACTTCGGGCGGCCGGGCAACTACTTTGAACGCCAGATCAAGCGCTGGACAGATCAGTATCGTGCCAGCGAAACCCGATCTATCGACGCGATGGAGTCATTGATGCAATGGCTCAGTCAGGAAATGCCGGAAGATGACGGGCAAAGCGCGCTGATTCACGGCGACTACCGGCTGGACAACCTCATCATGACGCCTGACAACACCCGGATCCAGGCCGTGATTGATTGGGAGCTCTCGACGCTCGGTCACCCACTCGCGGATCTGGCCTACTTCTGCATGTGTCTTCGTATGCCTCACCATGAGCAGATCCGGGGACTCGCTGGAGTCGACCGGTCAACGCTGGGCATCCCTCCGGAGGCCGATATGATCCGTCAGTACTGTGCGCTTCGGGGCATCCCGCCGATCAGTCACTGGCCCTTTTATCTTGCCTTTAGTTTTTTCAGGCTGGCAGCGATCTGCCAGGGTGTGCTCAAGCGGGCGCTGGAGGGGAATGCTTCCAGCGAACAGGCACATCAGGTCGGCGCGTTGACGCCGTTGCTGGCCGAACTCGGATTGGATATTGCAATGAACGGGGAGGAGTAATCTGTGGAAGCGATTGTCTGTAGCGAATTTGGACCGGTGGAAAATCTTTCGATACAGGAACTGCCTGACCCTGCGCCCAGTGCCGGGGAGGTTCTGATTCACGTTAATGCCGTCGGGGTAAACTTTCCCGATGCCCTGTTGGTTCGCGGCTTGTACCAGGTCAAGCCCGCGCTTCCCTTTACGCCCGGGATCGAATGTGCTGGCACGGTTGCCGCCCTGGGAGAAGGCGTTGAAGGATTTTCGGTGGGCGACCGCGTTGCCGCCATGAGTCCGCGGTTTGGCACCTACTCAGGGGCTGTCACGGTGCCAGCGAGTCATGCCTATGCGATACCTGACGGACTGGATTTTGATCACGCGGGGGCGATGCTTTGCGCCCATGGCACGGCCTATCATGCCCTCGTCCAACGTGCAGCCCTTCGTCCCGGGGAAACGCTGCTGGTGACCGGTGCGGCAGGCGGTACCGGTCTTGCTGCGGTTCAGATCGGCCACGCCCTTGGCGCACATGTCATTGCGGCCTGTTCCAGCGAGGACAAGATGCGTATCGCGAAGCAGCACGGTGCCGACATCGCCATCCATACCGGCGAAAATGATGTTCGCGAAGCAGTTAAATCCCTGACCGGCGGTGCAGGCGCGGACGTTATCTTTGATCCAGTGGGCGGTGATCTCGCACAGTCCCTTGCCCGCTCAACAGCGTGGAATGGTCGTTGGCTGGTGATCGGATTTGCCGAAGGGGCAATCCCCAAGATTCCTCTCAATCTCCCGCTCGTCAAGGGTTACAGCATCGTCGGTGTCTTCTGGGGCAGTTTCTGTCACCACGACCCCGCACAGGCCCAGGCAAATCATCGGGCACTTTTTGACATGGCGGCAGGCGGCAGCGTCAAACCCCACCTGCACGCAGTGATGCCGCTGAAAGAGGCATCCGATGCGCTGTCGCAGATCGAACGGCGCGAGGTCCGAGGGAAGATCGTGCTGAAACCGTGAAGACCTGGCGCCAGAAATCCACCTCTAGGACCCAACTTTTTGAAAGTTCCGGCCTATCCCTGATAGCATCATTGCTGATCCTCAGGAGCTAATACTATGGAGTTTGCCTACACCGACAAGGTCGAGGGGTTACGTGGTCAGATTCAGGACTTTATGGATACGCATATCGTCCCCAGAATCCAGGACTGGCGCAGGGAAGTTCACGCCGGCATGTATCCCGTCTCCTTTATGGAAGGGCTCAAAACCACAGCCCGCCAGCAAGGGTTGTGGAATCTCTTCCTGCCGGGCCTGAAGCCTGAGGAACCAGGGACACCGCTGACCAATCTGGAATATGCGCCGCTCGCAGAAATCATGGGACGGATCAGTTGGGCTTCAGAGGCTTTCAACTGTAGTGCTCCGGATACCGGCAACATGGAACTTTTGCACATGTTTGCCACCCCGGAACAGTACGAGCAATGGCTGGCACCGCTTTTGAACGGCGAGATTCGATCTGCATTTGCGATGACCGAACCCGATACGGCCTCGTCTGACGCATCCAACATCCAGACCCGGATCGAGCGTGATGGCGACCACTATGTAATCAACGGCCGAAAGTGGTGGATCACCAATGCCGCACACCCGAACTGCCAACTGCTGATCGTGATGGGAAAGACCGACCCCAATGCCGACACCTATCATCAGCAAAGCATGGTACTGGTGCCGATGAATGCGCCGGGGGTCACCGTGGTCAGAAACCTGACTGTCGTCAATCACCACCATCCTGAAGGGCACTGCGAGATTACCTTCGACAACGTGCGGGTGCCTGCAAGTTCCCTGCTCGGTGAAGAAGGTTCCGGTTTCGACTTAGCCCAGGCGCGGCTGGGTCCTGGCCGGATCCATCACTGCATGCGATCCATCGGAGCGGCCGAACTTGCACTTCAACTGATGACCGCAAGGGCGCAGGAGCGAAAAACTTTCGGCCGCTATCTGCATGAACACGGCAGCGTTGCGGAGTGGATCTCCCGCTCCCGCATCGAAATCGAGCAGGCTCGCTTACTCGTCCTGAAAACGGCCTGGCTGATTGATGAAAAAGGTGCCAAGGCCGCGCGCAAGGAAATCTCCATGATCAAGGCACTGGTACCCCTGCTGCACACTACGGTACTTGACCGGGCCATGCAGACTTTCGGGGCAATGGGTGTGAGCCCGGATACGCCGCTCGCAGATCACTGGACCTGGGGCCGTGCACTGCGCTACGCAGATGGCCCCGATGAAGTCCACCATCGTGCCGTTGCGCGGATGGAGGTCAAGGAAAGCGGTGACGCTCCTTCTCTGCTGGATGACTATCTCACACCGCACGAGCCTAACTGAGCGGCTGGTTTAGTCTTCGGGATCTCGGTCAAAAACCACCAAATGATCCACCGCGAGGCGCACTGACACCTCATCCCCAATCTCATAATTGGCATGGCTCGGAAAGAGTGCCAACAGGGTGATCCCTTGAGTCGTACGCAGCGTATACATGATCTCAGCGCCCTTGAAGGCCCGCCGACGCACCGTCGCACGAATCGGACCCTCTGGATCATGAACCACGTCATCGGGCCGCAGCAGGACTTCAATCGGTGACTCCACTGGCCTATCGAGTGTTTCATCACTCTCAAGTTCACCTAATGCGGTGGCTACACGGGCGGATCCCGAGACAGTGCCCGGCAGGAAGATACCGTTGCCAATGAAATCCGCCACAAAGTGCGTGCGCGGCTGATGATAGAGGTTATAGGGTGTATCCCATTGAACGATCGCCCCATCAGCCATCACACCCACATGATCTCCCAAGGCAAAAGCATCGTTCTGATCATGCGTCACCATCACACAGGTGATGTCGTTTTCTTTCAGCATGTCGGACACTTCCTGACCCATGTGCTCTCTTAGTTCCTGGTCCAGATTAGAAAACGGTTCATCCATCAGCAACAGCAGCGGCTTCGGAGCGAGCGCCCGGGCCAGCGCCACCCGCTGCTGCTGACCGCCCGACAGCTCGTGCGGATACTTTTCTGCGTGGCGTGATATATCCATCCGGTCAAGCATGTCATCCACAGCAGTCTTCTGCTCTCCCGCAGAGAGCGAACGTAACCCCGATGCGACATTCTGGCGAACCGACATATGAGGAAACAAAGCATGATCCTGAAACACCATACCCACCCGGCGCGCCTCGGGCGGCACCATGGCTCCCGGGGCGGACACCTGCCGATTATTGATAAAGATCCCGCCGGTGAGCACCGAGTGGAATCCTGCAATCGCACGCAGGACAGTCGTTTTGCCACAGCCGCTCGGCCCAAGCAGACAAACCTGCTCCCCGCGATGCACGGTAAGACTCAGATCAAAAACGGCACGCTCAAGATCATAGTTGCACGAGATACCGCGTACCTCAAGCAGCGGTCGCGGCGTCGTCAAGGCATCGTCGGTACTCACAGCAGAAATTGAATTCATTAGTTTTAGGTGACTGACTCACCCAGCGTCTGGCGGGTTCCTGAAATCATGCGGCTCAGCAACACGACAGGAATCAACCCCACCCCGACGATCGTCAGTGACCCCAGGGATGCCTCTCCAAGCATTTCATCAGAGGCGAATTCATAAACGTGAGTCGCCAACGTATCAAAATTAAACGGGCGCAAAAGCAAGGTAGCAGGGAGTTCCTTCATGCAATCGACGAACACAATCATCGCCGCCGTCAGCATACCGCCTCGGATCAGAGGTAGATGGTAGCGCACTAGCGTCTGCCCCGCTCGGTAACCGAGTGTGCGCGCAGCCATATCCATAGAAGGTGAGACCTTCTCCAGACTGGATTCGACCTGCCCCATGGCAATTGCCAGAAATCTCACGACATAGGCGAACAAAACGGCGCCGACCGTACCACTTAGCAACAGTCCCGACGAGATACCCAGGGTTTGGCGCAAAAGCGCGTCGACGGCATTGTCAAACGCCGCAAACGGGACAAGTATCCCCACAGCTAAAACAGCGCCCGGCACTGCATAACCTAAAGTGGCAACCCGCGTGCCAAACGCCAAAAGTTTTCCGCCGTGTAAGCGACGGCTATACGCCACAAACAGCGCAATCGCGAGCGCGATGGCTGCGGCAGCAGCCGAAAGCGTAACGCTATTGAACACATACACTTGAAACTCAGGAGTCCAGGCACGGTCGAAATAGATCAGCGTAAGACGGCCCAATACCGCTACAGGAATAAGAAATCCAGCCAACACAGGCAAAGCACACACCAGAAAGGCGACGGCTGCTTTTGCTCCGCGCAATCGGTACGCCGGCAAAGGTTTATAGCGGCTACTCGCCTGCTGATACAGCTTTTGATGCCGACGACTCATCCTCTCCAGCATGATCAGCAATACCACAAACACCAACATGGTGGTCGCGATCTGAGCACCTCCGGCGAGACTGCCCATGCCCAACCAGACATCAACGAGACCGGCTGTCATCGTATAGACCGCAAAAAAATCCACGGTACCGTAGTCGTTCAGGGTCTCCATCAGCGCGAGAGACACTCCGATAGCGATCGCCGGCCGTGCCGTCGGGAGGGAGACAGAACTGAACGTCCGCCAAGGTCCTCTCCCGAGCGTTCGGCTCGCCTCCAGAACGTTCACGGATTGCTCAAGGAACGCAGACCGGGCAAGGAGATAAACATACGGGTAGAGAACGAGCCCCATCATCATAATGGCGCCACCCAAGGAACGGATTTCTGGAAAGAAGTAGTCCCTTGCGGTCTGCCAACCAAAGATCGTGCGCATCAACCCCTGGACGGGTCCCGCGAATTCCAGAAAATCCGTGTAAGCATAGGCAATCACATACGCGGGCATTGCCAACGGCAGCAAAAGCAGCCACTCGAAGACTTTTCTTCCTGGAAAGCGGCACATCGTCACCACCCAGGCGGTCGAGACACCGGTGACGAAAACGCTGACACCCACCCCCAGCATTAACCATAACGTCGTCGTGACATACCCGAAAAGCGACGTCTTAACTAGATGTGCCCAGATATCGCCGCTGTCGCCGAAAGCAAAAATTAGAACCGCAGCTACAGGCATCACGGCAAGTGCCGCCAGAATTATCGCGCCACCACTCCACCAGTTGAGAGTGCGACGGGACTGCCTGAGAAGCTCGTGAGGGTTTGAACCCTGTGTGCTGGAGATTACAGAAGCCAAAATGATGGAAGGAGCGGAAGGTGGTGACTAGGTATCGGGATTATTTGAGTTTAAAAAGCATCATACCCGATTGACGAGGGGACTTCGAATCAAGCCACGACTCTGAATTTATTTCAGACAAAAAAATCCCGGGGCGAACCCCGGGATTTAAGATGAGGAAGATCAAATATCCTTATCAGTCGTTATAACGAACTTCATCAGCTAGTCGAATTGCTGCGGCACGGTTGTCCGCAACCACGGCGAGGCTCAGCGAATCTTCCTTAAACGGGCCCCAGAAATTCTGCAGGGGACTGAGAGGAACCCCAGCCTTTACCGGATATTCGCCGTTTTTCTGCACATACATTTCTTGTCCCTGAGCACTTGCGAGGAACTCCATCAGTTTGATCGCATTCGCTTTGTTTGGTGCGTGTTTGGTGAGGGCCATACCACTCACATTCATGTGGGCACCTCTGCCATCCTGATTTGGGAAAACCATATTCACGGAATTCGCCCAAGGCACCTGCTCTGGATCCTTGAGCATCTTTACCATGTAGTAGTGGTTTATTACCGCGATATCACATACACCTTCCTTAATGGCTTTGACCTGAGCGCGGTCATTTCCCTGAGGCTTGCGCGCCAGGTTACTCTTGAGGCCGGCCAACCATTTCTTGGCCTCTGCTTCTCCATGATGTGCGATCATGCTCGCAGTCAGTGCAACCATGTAGACATGCTTCCCAGAGCGGGTGCAGATACGACCTTTCCATTTGGGATCAGTTAGTTGCTCGTAGGTGGTGATTTCACCGGGTTTGACGCGGTCTTTCGACGTCACAATGATTCGGGTCCGAGTTGTCAGGCCAAACCAGTGGCCTTTTGGCTCGCGATAGTTCTCAGGAATGTTTTCCTCGAATCTCGCGGAATTCACCGACTGGGTTAGTCCGGCATTCTGAATGTCGGACAGCCTACCAATATCCACGGTAAAGACCAGGTCTGCAGGACTGTTCGCCCCTTCACTTTGAAGGCGTTCCAGCATGCCTTTCTTGGCGAAAACTGAATTAACCTTTATGCCAGTCTGCTCGGTAAAGACCTCAAACATCGGGTCAATAAGTTTGGGTTTCCGATAACTGTAGACATTGACTTCTCCTGCACTCGCAAGCAGCGGTGTCAGACCAATAAAGGCCGAAACTACCACTGCCCCGAAAACAGAGAACTTACTCTTCATCTTCATTTTTCCTATTACTCCTTGGTTGATGGAAACAAAAAATGGGACCGCACCTTCGAAATCGAGATGACACTCCCCTTCACTAAACACGGAAGACAGTAAGTTAGAACCCGACTGGGTGTCGTGATCGTCTAACCCTGTCCATCATTACTTGCCTCCGAAAACTAATCTCATCAGTTTCCTTTTGAACCCGACTCACGAGATCAAAAATTGACTGAGACTGCCCATAAATCTGACTCCTAAGCCAACCACTCAGCATCTCCGACACTTTCCTTCGTGGCCGTGTGCTTCCAGTCGCCGGACTTCCTATCATCTTCCGCCCCACGCTTTTCGTCTCTGCGATGTTGAGGCTCCTGTCATATTCAGCATGACTACTGTTTTATGGTCTTTTCAGATTGAGCGTCTTTTTGGACGCAACCCGCGCATATCCCATACAGATTGAGACTGTGATCGGTTAACGAGAAGCCCAAATTTTCTGCAATCTCGATTTGTCTTGATTCGATCTGTGGATCTAAAAACTCATGCACCGATCGACACTTGATACAGATCATGTGATCGTGGTGTTCAGGGTCTTTTAATTCATAGACTTGCTTGGTCCGCTCAGCATCAAAACTGTGCCTTTCGACTATCCCAGCCTGCTCAAACTGCGCAAGGACGCGGTAGACGGTGCTCATGGGAAGCGGGCGATCTCGCTCCAACAGATACCGATATACATCGTCCGCACTCATGTGCTGAGCCGTGTTCGCTTCCATGGCTTTTAGAACTGCGAGTCGCGGCGTAGTCTCGGTTAGCCCTTGCTCTTTTAAATTGATTTTTGCGATCACCTAAATTTCTCTCGTTTTGAGAAATTGGCGCTGCACTCGGCAGACCACAGCATGTGTTGTTGCCTTCCAACTCCACACAACCATTCTTGATCTCTTCTGCCAGCGGATTTCCATATGATAATACGAATGAGAATGAGTCGCAATACCATTTTTAAAAAAAAGTACAAACCGCTGAGATTGGCGCCCCAATTCAAAATTGCTAATTAAGATGAGAGCTGGAGCCAATCTGCATTCGTACCTAATGGGTACGAATTGATACCTCCATCTACTCTCGTATCGCGCAGGCCGCGCGGTTATATACGACGAGTCTGGATATACCTAGCTTGGGACCGACTCACGACTAGCAAGCTATCTCCACTACTAGTATCCCCGACTGAAACCCAGTAGGAATCCCGTCGAATAACGCGGAGATTCTGGTTGTCCGAGATACCGTGGTAAAGCAACATTCTAAGTATCGATTTTGAATCGACGCTACAGATCCGAAATTCTCGGCCTTCTTCAACACAGTCTAAAGACAATGGCGGGGCAGGAACAATTCTTGAAAGATTAGTTCGAAAGTAGTTGCGTAATCGAATCATTCATACAACTCCAACAGAGGACCTGTTTGGAACACAGTCGATCCCTGACAAGATCTACACCGGGCAACTCTGGATCATTCTCATCAAGGGAAATTTCCGATCTCCCAGTATGTCTCACCACGCCGCCGCAACCCTGGCAGATCACGTCTCTTCGGTCAGCTCCATCGCGCAATGACACAGTATTTACGTCTCTAAATCGCGACTGCGTTTACTCTAGTCACTACAGCGTCGTAGATGACGTCTGTAGATACTCTGCAACGCCTGACGGCGTATTGATCATTCCTGAATCACCGGACTGCCACCCAGCAGGGCATACCTGCCCATGTTCTTCAAAGAACTGCAGCGCTTGGAGCATTCTGAATAACTCATCCATGTCACGGCCGAGAGGCTCATCATTCACGACCATGTGACGAACGATACGTTCCCGATCGATTAAAAACGTCGCCCTGACTGATACCCCTTTTGGGTAATAACTGCGCCCAGCACCAGCAAGTACCCCGTATGAGGTAGAGATCGACCGGTCCAGGTCAGAGACCAATGGAAAGTTGATATCGCCTATTCCACCTTCACTGATCACAGTATTTCGCCACGCGTTGTGTGTCCATTTTGAGTCAACACTGACCCCAACGATTGAGCAATTCAGTCTGTGAAAAGCATCAACCCGGTTTGAAAGCGCGAGTATTTCTGAAGGACAGACAAACGTGAAGTCCATCGGATAGAAGAACAAGACGCCATAACGCTGATCGATATGTTGATGAAGGTTGAAGGTGTCTACGATTTCTCCCGTAGCTGTACAGGCTTCGGCCGTAAAGTCGGGTGCCTCTTCTCCGATAAGCAACGCCATTGTTGTTACTCCATGAATGTTGACCGAAAATTTTTCGGCTGGGTGGTTGACGAGTTCTTAGCCATATATCATAATGCGAATCGTTCTCATTCGCAATAGTAAACAAGTCAAGTGAAACACAAACTCAGGCAAGATATTTCGACCCCGTCTCTGTCTCCATCTTCGAGATCAGAGTATTCGATAGAGACGCTCTGCGCCGCCCTGCTTTACATGTTGTCTTACTACACGCACTCACCAGACCCGCGTCTCGCGTCAGAAATCGCGCGACACCTGGCCTGGCTGAAAGAAGCTGCCCACTCAGAAGATTGCAAGGGGCTGGGTGAAACGGCCGGGCGTCTCCTTGCCCTGCACTGGAAAAACGGTCAGCCAATACATTGACCACTTCTAAACCGCCTATAGCTTACCGGTCAGCCCAGGAGCCAAGCCCTGGACACGAACCGGGCCCAGCTGATCCTCAAGGTATTGCGCTAGATACGGTCATACCGCCTCAGACCTCTTGTTGTGCGCCTAAGCCCATCCTATGCCCCGGGTCGTCAGACGGCCATCGAAAATCGACCTCTTCCCTACACTTGTGGGAATTACCCTCAAAATATTTATGTGCGATCGTGGGCACGTGCGCAACTATCCCCGAGATACAAAAGCTCGCCATCAAATCGCGAATCGAAAACCCGGGGCAATATACGGACTATCACCTTCACAACATCTTCGTGAATGCAGCGCATGACGGCACAACACCCGGACGCCTGCTGGACAAAATGTTTCAGCGAAAGTTCAAGTCAAGCATTGCTCTTTATCGCAAGACCAAACCTACCGAGTTTGGGAAACTTTGGGAACAAGCACTAAATGGCGGTGAAGTTGCGGGTTCTTATTATGCTCTGCTGACCAACTCAAAGACCCCGCCTGCGGTACGAGATAAGGCTGTCGGTGACATTCATATGCTTTCTCATATTTCAGGAATGTCCTGCCGGATTGACCTCAAGCACCTTCCGCAACTGAGAAAAGAAAATCAAGAACTTACCCTCCAACTGAAAAAGCTTAATCTGAAATACTTAAAGCAAGTTCGGACCTCGGAGAAAATAGAAGCGCAACTGGAAAAATACCGATCCGCTTTAAAAACGCAACTTCAAGAGCAGACGGACGCCAAAACCAGACTCGACCCTCGAGAAATATCTGAACTGAAGAAGCTGCGAGAGAAAAACCAGATGCTCATCGAACTCGTCGATCGGTTACGTAAAGAGAAGACCGATTTACGTCAGACGATGCAGCAATGCCACCCTGTTCACTCCGAAAGCCAACAGCCCAGTTCAACTAAAACGTGTGGCGTCTCTGCCGCTGCCACTGTTGGGGCGGAGTCAAGAGACTGTAATCAGTTAATTGCGAACGACGGAGCTGAGTCACTCCCCAATACGAATCTGCTTGGGAAAAAAGTCCTCTATGTCGGCGGCCGTTTCCGACAGGCGCCCCATTTCAGAAATTTCATAGAAAAATTGAACGGCACGCTGATCTATCATGACGGTGGTCGAGAAGATGGCGACAGAAGGCTCGACCAACTTCTTCCACAAGCGGATTTCGTGGTTTGCCCAATTGACTGTATTAGTCACAATGCTGTTGGGAAAATTAAACGTGAATGCCAAAAACATAACATTTGCTTTCTCCCAGTTCGCCGTTCAAGCCTCACATCCCTCACACGAGCTTTAGGCCATGCGCATTCTTGAAAACACGATTGCAACCGGTATCTCATCTAGGCGAACAGTTATGGACGAGCACAGCCCGGATAACATGACAGCTTCAGATGAGATTGATCAGACAGACCTCGTCTCGATCAGAATTCGACCCGACAAACTGCTACAGTTGATCGAGCAACGTGTGTTAACAGCTTCAGACCTTAAATGCTATGACTACGCCAGCAAGAGTGTTATTCGAAAACTTTGCCTCTTGGCCTGTCTGAAGTAATCCAAACTCGCGTTAACAGTCAGTCAGGCAATCGAATCCGTAACAAGCTTGCGATGGCGCGCGAATGGGCAATCTCGCCTTTGCCGTAGTAGGACTCGTGATTGGTTTCGATGTCCTTTAGCCGGTAACGGTAGTTCACCATTAGCCCGGCTGACTGCTTCTGGCCGCGCCGACTGACATCGGCGGGAAAATTGATGCGTTCGATACTGGCGCCGTTCGATAGATGGAAGTTCGCGACGCGATCCCGTGCACCTTCCCCATACTTCTCCCGCATCAGGTAATGCGCGGCCAGTACCGTGAGGGACTGAGCGACCTTGGCGAGAGCGGCCTCATCCCGCAGCCAACTGCGATCGACAAACATACGCTCAAGCGCGCCGGCATCGGCCAAAACCTCAAGACCTTTTTGGACACGTGGATGCTGTTGATCGCTGGGGTGTTCGTGCTCCTCCGTCAACCATCGCTCAAATCCCGGCAACGGCGACAGGGTAGCAAAATGCTTCAGCTGTTTATGGTCGCGGCATAACCGGTCCACCACCCGCTTGATCAAGAAACTGCCAAAACCCACGCCATCCAGCCCGGGTTGGGTGGCCGAGATGGAATAAAACACCGCGGTATCTGCCTTGTCGGGATTCAATTCGCCCTGATCAATCCGCAACACATCATCGATCCGCTCAGAAATGCCATCCGTGAGAGCGACCCAGACAAAAATCAGAGGGTCATTGGGCATCTGGGGGTGAATAAAGGCAAAGCAACGCCGGTCGGGCGCAGCCAGGCGGTGCTTGATGTCCTGCCACGATCGAATAGCGTGGACGGCCTCATGCTCGGCCAATGTCTCCAACAGCGCTGCCGGCGCATCCCAGGCGATTCGACGCAGCTTCAGAAAGCCCACATCAAACCAGGATGCAAGCAAGTCCTTAAATTCACGATCAAAAGCCCGGAGTTGCGGGTCTTCTTTTCTGATCTCAAGCAGTTGCGCCCGCATGTCGGCAAGAAATTTGACCCCCTCGGGCAAATCATTGAACTTCGTCAAAAGACGCATTCGAGGAGATTGCAGTGTGCGCCGCAACCTGGCCTCGGCATCAAGCCGGCTTCTTAAATCCGCAGCTTGGCCCTCGCTATCCAACGCTAACCATGCTCTCGCAGATTCCCGTAACGCGTCATCATCAACGCCGTATTCGACCGCGAGGAGTTTCAGGAAGTTATTCCGCCCCTCGGCATCGAGATCAAGATATACCCCGCCGAGACGCGCCGCCCGGGCCCGGGCCGAAGCGGCGCCGCCCGTCTCAGACAGACAGTCATCGATTTGCCGTCGGATAAGGTGCAGGTCATCTTTAGGCAGAGCCGGCCGCACCTTGCCCGTAATTCGACTCAGCGCCTCCTGTTCCACCTCGATCCAGGCACGCCGCAACTGCTTCAAGCCTTTCAGTCCGAAACCCGTCGGAAGATCCATCTGTTACCCCTAACCCCTACCTCTTATTCAGCAACTTAGGCCGCAGACTGATCCAGCGCCTTGAGGATATCTGCCGCAAGATCCTCAACATTTTCAAGGCCAACCGAAATCCGCGCGAGCCCGAGGCTGATACCGTGCGCCTGGCGTTCTTCTTCGGTGTAGTTGTTGTGGGTCATGCTGGCCGGATGCTGGACCAGTGTCTCGGCGTCTCCCAGACTGACCGCGCGCTGTGCCACCTGCACTGCATCCATAAATCGCACGCCGGCTTCATAGCCGCCCCGCAGTTCCAAAGCAATCATGCCGCCGAACGCTTTCATTTGCTCGCAGGCAAGCGCGTATTGCGGATGCGAAGGCAGCCCCGGGTAATAGACCGTTTCGACCTGTGGATGGGACTCAATCTGGCGGGCAAGGGTCAATGCGCTCTCGCAGTGGCGCTCCATACGCAGTTCCAGTGTCTTGATTCCGCGCAGCAGCAGAAAGGAATCAAATGCCGACAACACAGCGCCCGTCATGTCCTTGAGGCCGACAGACCGCACCGTCGCCATATCATCCGCCGGACCGATGATGGCCCCGGCAATAAGATCCCCGTGCCCGCTCAGATACTTGGTCATTGAGTGGACCACGAAATCCGCTCCGCACTCCAGCGGGCGCTGCAGGTAAGGTGTGCCGTAGGTGTTGTCGACAATAACCCGGGCGTTGTGGGCGTGAGCTATCTCACAGACCTTGCGGATGTCGATGACCCGCATGTTCGGATTGGTGGGTGTCTCGAAGAAAACGAACCGGGTGTTTGACGTCATTGCATCGGCAAGCGCATCGGGCTCAGTGAGGTCAACAAAGCGCACCTTGATGCCAAAACGCGATAGGCCGTGCTCCATAAAAGCGAAAGTGCAGCC
>NZKZ01000047.1 GCA_002694065.1 Acidiferrobacter sp. | reverse complement strand
ATCCTGAGCGACCATTTCCAGGCCCCTCTGTCAGGGAAGCCCACCGACTCTGTTAGTCGGTGGATCCTGGCCCATGTTCAGCGCATACCGGAAAGCGGGGAAGCCTTCGAGCTGGATGGCCTGCATCTCACGGTGGTGCGCGCAACCCCTCGCCGAATCCAGGAAGTGCTTGTCTGGAGAACCCCGGGGAACAACGGACAGTTGAGTCTCGATTACGAGGATTGATGCCTCGTCCCGCGCGAGTTCTTGTTCAACCCTGGTAAAGGATGCGGACACCACTCAACGGGGTCTCTTCAACAATTGTTTTGGCCAGAGCTGCGCTTTCGCTTTCCATAACCTTTCGGGATTCCGCCGACGGGAGACTTATAATTACTTCCGCGGTCACGGCGCCTCCGATGTAGTGGAGTACCAGACTAAAGTCGCCCGTCTGCAATAACCCCGCACCCACATTGCTTGCCGCCAGAGTTTTCCGCACCGCTTGCTCAATGTCTGATCGCAGTGGCAGTCCCTCAGGATTCGACATCTCGAAATCATCCTCGGGGTCTATGTGCACAACAATGTCCGTAAGAGCTTTAAATTTCTCGCCCAGCACCAGCATCACACGATCACCAATATGATGCCCCTCCGAAACGCTGATTAACGGATTCACATGAATGTGCATATCAGCCAGCAGTTGGGATCCCATGCGGCGAGTACGGAGCTCGTGCACGTCGATGACCCCCGGCACCGACAGAATCGTTTCACGCATCAAGGTTAGGGTGTTTGGATCTAGGCCGGTATCGATGAGCTCGTCAAACGCCTCTCGACCGATTTTGAATGCGGCATAAAGGATAATCACCGCGACCCCCACGGCTCCTATTGCATCAGCCCAGGGAAATCCGAGCATCACGCCCAGGACCCCTGCAATTACGATCAGCGACGACAGGGCATCGGTCCGACTGTGCCAGGCGTTGGCCTGAAGCAAATTAGATTCGAGCTTTCGGCTGACCCGGATGGTGTACTGATACACCGCCTCTTTCGCTACCACGGAAATCGCGGCCACCGCCACTGCGAGCCATCCTGGCGCCATCAATTCGCCAAGGCCTCTCAGTCGGGATAACGCATCCCATGCGATGCCCAATGCAATTACCGCGAGAGAAACCGCGAGCAGGGCGGTTGCGATAGCCTGAATACGCCCGTGTCCATAAGGATGTTCTGAGTCAGCCTCGTGGCTCGAATGACGGGCGGCGAGGATGACGAGAAAATCAGTCGCCAGATCAGAGACTGAGTGAATCCCATCTGCAATCAAGGCCTGGGACTGAGCAGCGATCCCGCCGGTCAGTTTTCCCAGGGCGAGCAGGGCGTCTACGACACTGCCAACAACCGTAACATTGCGGATAATCCGATAATCCGATGCACTCCGGGAAGCTCTGTCCATGCATAAAGTCTATCAGCGCAGACGGGGAACAGTGTCTCCCCGATTAAGCCCGAAAAATGGGCGGACTCTGTCTTTTCTGAGATAATCCGGCGTCTTTTGAAATCAAATCAGCCGGATAAACTCTCTGCCAAATGCGCATTCTGATCAGCAATGACGATGGCTACCTTGCGCCGGGACTGGCGGCACTTAACGCAGCTGTTTCGTCGATCGCCGAAACGTTTGTGATCGCTCCCGACCGTAACCGCAGTGGTGCGAGCAATTCTCTCACGCTTACGCGGCCACTCAGGGTCAGTACGGCCCACAATGGCTTCCGCCGTCTCGATGGCACCCCGACCGACTGCGTCCACGTCGGGTTGACCGGGCTGATGGATCCGGAGCCTGATATGGTTATTGCGGGAATCAACCACGGTGCAAATCTCGGTGATGACGTTTTGTACTCAGGCACCGTGGCGGCCGCAATGGAAGGGCGCTACCTTGGATTTCCCGCTGTTGCGATTTCACTGGCTGGCTCGGACGTGCAACACTTCGATGCCGCGGCCAGAATAGCACTCCAGGTGCTGGAACGAATGCAGGCGCACCCCTTGCCTCGCGACAGCATCCTTAATGTGAACGTGCCGGACCTGCCTTTTGAATTGATTAAGGGTTTTAGAGCAACGAGACTTGGGTGTCGCCATAAATCTGACCCTGTTATCCGCGCACAGGACCCCAATGGCAGGGAAATCTATTGGGTGGGTCCTGCGGGCGAAGGCCAGGACTGCGGAGAGGGAACGGATTTCCTCGCGATCCAAGAAGGTTACGTTTCGGTGACGCCGCTCCAGATCGATCTCACCCGCCACGGCCAGCTAGAACAACTTCAGGGTTGGCTGACCGCGTGAGCGAGAGGTCCGAACCCCACTATGGCCGTTTGGGCGGTTTCACCTCCGAACGGTCACAGCGAAGGCTTCTCGATGACCTTCGCGCCAAAGGCATAAAAAACGAGGGCGTCTTGGAGGCATTGGCGCACGTTCCCAGACATCAATTTGTCGAGGAGGCACTACAAAGCCGTGCCTACGAGGACACTGCTTTGCCGATCGGCTACCAGCAGACTATTTCCCAACCATACGTCGTCGCACTAATGACACAGTTGCTTCTCACCGGCCGTGACCGCCTTAGGCGCGTGCTGGAGATTGGGACGGGGTCGGGTTTTCAAACCGCAGTGCTTTCCCGAGTCTCTGCCCGTGTATTTTCCATAGAACGAATCGGCGCGCTCGCTGAACGGGCTCATCAGCAATTGGAAAGCCTCGGTATTCAGAACGTCTCCCTCCGCCATGGTGACGGCGCAAACGGGTGGACTGCCAAGGGGCCTTTTGATGGAATCATCCTGACCGCCGCGCCAGACCGTGTCCCTGAAGTGCTGTTTTCGCAATTATCCGACCAAGGCGTATTGGTTGCGCCGGAGGGCAACAGTCGTCAACAACGTCTGCTCTACTGGATAAAGCAGGACGGGATTGCGATTCGCCATCAATCAATCGATGTTGTATTCGTTCCATTAAAATCCGGTCAAGCCTGATGAGAATTTTTTCACGCCTTTATGATCTCGTTTTGTCGTGGGCGGTGCACCCCAAAGCGCCGCGTTATCTCGCGGCGTTATCGTTTGCAGAATCCTCTTTTTTCCCAATCCCACCAGATGTGATGTTGGCTCCCATGGTGCTGGCACAGCGGCATCGTGCCTGGTTCTTTGCCGCGCTTACGACGCTATGGTCCGTGTTGGGCGGCGTAGCAGGATACCTTATCGGCATGTTTCTCTTTGGGCTCGTTGCCGAGCCAATCATCCAATTTTATGACGCACAGGCGGCTTTTGATTCGGCACGGGAACAATTCCAGAAACACGGTATCTGGATTGTTTTTCTTGCGGGATTCACGCCGATACCCTACAAGCTCTTTACGATCAGCGCAGGGCTTGCCGCTATGAGCCTGATTCCATTTGTGGCTGCCTCTCTAATCGGACGGGGCGCACGCTTTTTCCTGGTGGCGGGACTGATCTACGCCGGCGGGGAGCGTTTTGAGGCGCAGCTGCGGCGTTACGCGGACGGCATAGGCTGGGCTGTGGTTGGCGTTGTGGTCATCGGGGTACTGTTCCTTTATGTCTAAACCAAAGCGAGGCGGTACTTTAAGATCGGGCGCACTCCTGTTGATTGCTTCCGTTATGGCGCTTGCCGGTTGTGCAGGGGCGCCCGTCGTGCCGGTGAGCGATCTCACCGCCACACGTTCAAGCGCCTCAACTCGCATTGTGCGGGCGGGGGACTCTCTATACACCATCTCTTGGGAAGCCGGGCTGGACTATCGCGATGTGGCGCTCTGGAATGGCCTGGAGGCGCCTTACACGTTGACGATAGGGCAGAAGGTTGAGTTAAGTCCCGGACGCGGCAATGCACGGAGTACCGTTGAGGTACAGGCCGCTACCCCTTCGACTTCTGCACTGGTTGTCAGTGAAGAACCCGTAAACCCATCTGAAACTGCATCCGACTCCAGTATCCAGATCAATGCGTCCGAGGAGCCCGTGACCGCACCAGACGGGAAGCCGTGGGTTTGGCCTGCCGAAGGTAAGGTGCTGTCACGATTCTCCCCTGACGACGGAAGGAATGGCATTGATATCGCCGGGTCCGATGGCAGTCCGATTAGAGCAGCAGCAAAAGGGAAAGTAGTCTATGCAGGAACCGGGCTTCGGGGCTACGGACTGCTGATTATCATCAAACATGACGAAACCTTTCTTACTGCGTACGCCCACAACCGGGCGGTTAAGATTAATGAAGGTGACGCCGTCCAGAGTGGTCAGATCATCGCGGAAATGGGGCAGTCTGGAGTCGATTCCGTCCGGCTACACTTCGAGATCCGTCGAGATGGCCAACCGGTTGATCCGCTGGGATACCTGCCAAACCCCTGATCGTTACGGTCTCTACCTATACTCTATAAAGGCAGGATAATTGCGGCCATTACCTGCCGGTCATCGAGCGCCAGAACATTAAACGTACTACAAGCCGCACGTGAACTCATAAACTCTGCGCTCCGCCCGTACCTGGCAAGGATCTGGCTTAATGCCGGATCCGGGAAGCATTGACTCGCTCCTGTGCCGATCATCAGTACGTCGCTTTCCACGAGGCACAGTTGTTCGAGCCGTGCCGGTGACAATGCGGAGAATTCTCGAACTTCCCAGTCCGTGGGCGTCCCATCTGGCGCTATCAGAAAACTCTGGGTAAAGGTTTTGTCAGCTACGACAACGCCTCTTGACCCACAAGAGGCGATAAGCGTTCTGCTCTGTGAAATTTCGGCTTCGAGTTCCATGGCCTCTGTCAGTTTCTGACGCCGTCCCTAATCTGTTCCTTGGCGACAAAAAAACTTGCCTATGGCGTTAATGCGATAAAATTCAGCGCGCGTAGCCCCGCTCGGGGCAGTTTCGTCGTCATCAGAAGGTGGTTTAATTATATGAGACCCGTAAATGTGGGTGTAATCGGTCTAGGGACCGTGGGTGCCGGCACGGTAGACCTGCTCTCGCGGAACAGTGCCGAGATCGCACGCCGCGCCGGCCGCAACATCAGAGTGACCCAAGCAGCAGTGCGGGACATGAGCCGCTCCCGTGACTGCCAGGTCTCGGACATTGATCTGACCGACGACCCCACTGCCATCACGACCAATCCGGAAATTGACGTCGTCCTCGAGTTGATGGGCGGCGAGGACGAGGCCTACGAAGTCGTCTCCACCGCGTTGAGGAACGGGAAGCACGTCGTCACCGCTAACAAAGCACTCGTCGCCACGCGCGGAAATGAGCTCTTCGAACAGGCTTCCCAGGCTGGTCTGGTGATTGCCTTTGAAGCTGCGGTGGCCGGAGGGATTCCTGTCATCAAAGTAGTCAGGGAGAGCCTTGCGGGCAACAAGATCGATGGTTTGGCGGGCATCCTGAACGGGACGTGTAATTTTATCCTGACCCAGATCCACGAACAGGGCCTGGACTACGATGCGGTTCTCGCAGAGGCCCAGCGGCTAGGTTATGCAGAAGCAGATCCCTTCTTTGATGTGGGCGGAGTTGACGCGGCCCATAAGCTCACGATTCTGGCCTCAATCGCATTCGGCATTCCTCTTGACTTCAGCTCGGTCTATATCGAAGGGATAGAGCAGTTGCGTTACCAGGACATCATCTATGCTGATGAACTTGGGTATCGAATCAAGCACCTCGGCATCGCGCGCTCAGATAATGGGCATCTTGATCTCCGCGTACACCCCTGTCTGGTTGAAAAAGATCAGCTGCTGGCGAATGTTTCGGGGGTCATGAACGCCGTACGTATTCGCGGAGATGCGGTGGGCGACTCCTTACTCTATGGAGCAGGTGCAGGCGCAAAACCGACAGCATCAGCCGTCGTGGGAGACCTGGTCGACGTTGTTCGAACCTTGACGTCTGATCCCGGGAACCGCGTACCTCATCTGGCATTCCAGCCCCACCAGCTCGCTGATCCGAAAATGCGCCCGATCACGGAAATATCGTGTGCGCACTATTTACGCCTGACGGTACGTGACAGACCGGGAGTTCTGGCTGACGTGACCCGCATTCTTGGGGAACGTCACGTCAGCATTCGGGTTATCAGCCAAAAAGGCTTCGGGGATGAACAGGGTGTGGTTCCGGTGGTGATCGTTACTCACGAAGCGAAAGAGGCCGACATCGCAGACGCAACCAAAATGATTGAAACATTGGAGGCGAATGTAGCGCCGGTAGTACGGGTCCGAGTTGAAACGCCCGACTGAAGTGACAGGGACTTAGGAGCTTATGCCATACACTGCTGAAGCAGGCCTTATTGCGCGGTACCGCGATCGTCTACCGATTCCGGACGATGCGCTCGCCGTCAGCCTTAACGAGGGAAACACCCCTTTGGTTCGGTTGAGTTCCTTGTGCGACCCTCAGCGGGGAATAGAGGTCTTCGCAAAAGTCGATGGAGCAAACCCCACCGGCTCATTCAAAGATCGCGGCATGACGGTCGCTTTAACGATGGCGGTTCATGAGGGAAGCGGAGCGGTCATCTGCGCCTCGACCGGGAATACCTCTGCCGCAGCGGCCGCCTATGCAGCGAGAGCGGGCATCAAGGCCTTTGTGGTTATCCCAGATGGCAAGATCGCCATGGGAAAACTCGCTCAGGCGATGATGCATGGTGCCAGAGTCATACAGATCACCGGCAACTTCGATGACGGAATGAATATTGTCAAATCTATGCCAGAAAAAGCGCCAGTCGCCCTGGTCAATTCTGTGAATCCTTATAGGCTGCACGGTCAAAAAACTGCAGCGTTCGAAATTGTCGATACGCTGGGTGACGCTCCTGATTACCACTTCCTTCCGGTTGGAAATGCTGGAAATATCAGCGCGTACTGGATGGGATACTCTGAATATCACAGCAGTGGGGAGAGCACAAAGTTGCCTGTCATGGTCGGTTGCCAGGCATCGGGCGCGGCGCCTTTTGTCTCCGGGAAGCCCATTTCAGAACCTGAGACCCTCGCGACGGCTATCCGTATCGGCAATCCCCAGTCCTGGGACCTGGCGCAATCGGCGCGAGAGCATTCCGGGGGATGGTTTACCGCTTGCGACGACAATGCAATCCTTGCCGCTCAGAAATTCCTGGCCCAGAAAGAGGGGATATTCTGCGAACCCGCGTCGGCCGTTTCAGTCGCGGGCTTAAAGTCAGGGCTGGAAGAGGGCCGAATCGATGATGGAGCGTCTATTGTCTGCACACTCACGGGGCACGGGCTTAAGGATCCTGACACCGCTATCGCGCAAAGCCCGGAGCCAGTGCGCGTGGCCCCCACCGTTTCGGCCGTCTGCGACGCGATCTTAGAATGAGTGGATCTGTAGCCAAAGCGCGTCGCCGACCATGTTAAACGGCACCAGCCTAGTTTTTGATATTGAGACCGTGCCGGACGTTGAGTTTGGGCGGCGATTGTACAGTTTGGACTCATTGAGCGACGATGACGTGGCTCGAGCGATGCGTACGCTCCGCATTCAAAAGACCGGATCTACAGATTTCCTTGCTCACCCGCAACATAGGATCGTTGCAATTTCTGCTGTCCTGCGGGCCCCGGACAAGCTGCGGGTCTGGTCGCTGGGCTCTGAAGAGTCGTCAGAGCGGGAACTGCTCGAGCGATTCTTCGATGGAATTGAAAAATTCAGACCCATCCTGATCAGTTGGAACGGCAACGGCTTCGATCTTCCGGTTATCCACTATAGAGCACTCCACCATGGAGTAGCCGCGCCACTGTATTGGGAAAGCGGCGAGAGCAACAGGGATTTTAAGTTCAACAATTACCTCAACCGCTATCATGCCCGCCATCTGGACCTGATGGATATCCTCGCCGGCTACCAGCCTCGGGCGTTCAGTTCCCTAGAGGAGGTTGCCATGATGCTCGGGTTGCCGGGCAAGATGGGGATGAGTGGAGCACGTGTTTGGGAGTATTTTCAGAGAGGCCAGGTTTCAGATATACGGGCATACTGTGAAACCGACGTCTTGAATACTTTTCTGGTTTATCTGCAGTTTGAAAGAATGCGTGGCCTTCTCGACGAGAGCGCTTTTTCTGCTGAAAAACAGCGTCTGGTTGAGTTTCTCAAAACTGCTGAGGAAAACCATCTCCGGGAGTTCCTCAGTCAGTGGCTGGGCGACAACGGTAGTGCCTAAGCCACGGGAACCGTTCGAAACAAGAATCGAGGGCTTCACCCATGACGGTCGTGGGGTGACTCGGGTCGATGGAAAAGTCTGGTTTATCGAAGGCGCTCTGCCGGAAGAGAAGGTGGTCGTCCGGCCCATCAGAGGAAAGCGCTCCTACTCACTCGGAATTGCCGAATCAATCCTTGAGCCCTCGCCGTCTAGAGTCACTCCACGTTGCGGGGCGTTCGGCATTTGTGGAGGGTGTGTACTTCAGCATCTTGAATATCCCGAGCAACTTCGGTTCAAAAAAGAGAATGTTGTTGAGAACTTAAAAGGAGCAGGCGTTAAGGTCCCGGAAAATATCCTGGAACTGCAAGCAGAGCCTTGGTCCTACCGCCGTCGGGCTCGTCTTGGCGCAAGACTTGTCCCAAAAAAAGGTGGGGTACTTGTGGGTTTCCGGGAGCGGAATAAGAGTTTTATCACGCCACTATCCAGTTGCCCGGTCATCCATCCCTCGGTAGACCGGGTGCTCATAAAGATAAAGGAACTGATCAGTCAACTGAGCATTCCAGATCGGATTCCCCAGATTGAGGTCGCCGCAGGGGAGAACGGAACCGCACTGGTATTCCGCCATCTTTTGCCCCTGACCGAGGGCGACCGCACTAAACTCAGAGAGTTCGGCGCACAAGAACAATTGTTGATCTACACCCAGGCTAAAGGCCCTGAGACCGCGACTCCAATAGACGCCGGTACAACGCCGGAACTCTTTTATAGGCTGGAAGCCTTCGATCTTGATATCTCATTCTCAGTGACCCATTTCATCCAGGTGAATGGTGCCGTCAACGAGTTGATCGTTGAGCTCGCCGTTGATTGGCTCGCAACAGACAACGATAGTCAGGTGCTGGATCTTTTTTGCGGACTGGGGAACTTTTCGTTAGCGCTCGCCAGGCGAGCAGAGCGGATCCTAGGCGTCGAGGGCGATACCTCGCTCGTCAAAAAGGCCCAGGAGAATGCGGCGGCGAACAAAGTTGAGAATGCCCGATTTGAGGCACGAGATCTTTTCTCAGATACTGTCGCCGATTGGGATCCCGGAAAATTTTCCCATGTGCTGGTGGATCCGCCCCGAAGCGGTGCTATTGAGGCGTTGAAGACCATCTGCACAAAGGTGCTCCCTGATGCCTTGGCCTATGTCTCATGCAATCCGGCGACACTAGCCCGAGATGCGGCCTATCTAACGGGGCCGGGGGGATATCAGCTCACCAGACTCGCCGTAGCAGATATGTTCCCCCATACGGCCCACGTCGAAAGCGCCGCACTATTCGTTCGTTGCACCTAGGTAGGCGGCTATCAGAATTCGGTTACCCGGTTGTTCCGGTTTTTTCATTTCCGGGGTTCTTGGTGGTCGGGGCGCTCGACGGGGCAGGCGACGTGTTTCCCGAAACGTTGCCAGATGCATTCCCTGAACGAGAGGTCTGATTCGACTGTACCTGCCGATTTCCATTTCGCTGACCGCCCGAACGACCCCTGCCGCCGCGAGAACGCCGTGGAGATCTATTCCCCGCCTCAGTCTGTCCGCTACCTGAACTCTGTCCGCTCGCTCGCGGTTTTGACTCGGAGCGGTTGTTTTGACTCCGACCCCGGTTGGAATCGGCATTTGTTCTGCGATTTTGCCGGCCGCTGTCACGGCGCCGGTCATCCCGACGACCCTGGGTCTTTCTGCGGGAATCAGATCGTCCTCCAGAGCGCTGGCCCTGACGACGTGGCGGGCGCTCAGATCCAGTCTCCTCCTTTTT
>NZKZ01000164.1 GCA_002694065.1 Acidiferrobacter sp. | reverse complement strand
TACTGTAATCTCAACCGCGAGGAGGAAGCGAATGAGTCAAACTGAAGGATTCGGTGCCTATACCGATTTCGGCAAACTGCGTACCGCCATCGTCGGCAGCGCAGAGGGACTTTCCCTGCCGCCGTTCAATCCAACACTGCACCACTACAATGATGAAGTGCAGGCCGCGCTAAAGGCGAGCGGTGATCAGCCGCTGGACATCGCCAAGGCAATGCCGGAGCGCTGGGAAAAAACGGCAGAGCAGTTGGATAGCCTTGCAGCTTTGTACGAAGCCAATGGGGTGAAGGTCCATCGCCCGAGACCCTACAGCGAGGAAGAACGACTGTATCTTGCTGAGGCGCAGCCCGGGGCTTCCCTGCTTTATCCGGCCGATCCGGTCTATACCGTCGGCAAGCACTATCTGGAAGTGAATATCCGAAGAGCCTATCGACGCAAAGAGGTTTTCCCGTTGCGGGAGATCGTTGCCCCCCTCATCGCGGCGGATCCTGAAGCCCATCATGTGATCATGCCCGCCGTGCAGCCTTTTGCTCCGTCCAGTGGCGGGCCGGGGCCCTATCTTGAGGGCGGTGACATCATCTGCTATCAGAATCACCTGTTCGTGGGGGAGTCCGACATTGCCACCAACCGCGCGGGAACAGATTGGTTTGCAGACTACATCGAGCCTTTCGGATACCAGGTACACCCGATGCCGATGCACGGCACCATCCTGCATCTTCTCGGCACGATGGTGCTGGTGGCGGAAGGGGTATTGCTGTTGTATCGCGATGAATTGAAGGAGCCGTTGCCGGCACCACTGGTGGACTGGGATGTCATTGACTTGACTGAGGAAGAAGCCAGGGCCTATGCCACGGTGGGCGTCAGTCTGGATGAAAAGCGCTACATCATCCCTGCCGGGATGGGTCGGGTGTGTGATGAACTCGCCAAACGCGGTATCGAGCCCATCGAAATTGCCTACGATTACGTCAGTTACTGGGGTGGCTGCGTTTCCTGCTCAACCCATGCGATCCTGCGGGACCCCTAGAACATGAGCCCGCCTGAGATAGACCTGGCGCCGGAGTTGATCGGGCAGGTGCTGGATGCGGTGGATAAGGGGTTTGAGCGACAACTGGCGTTTACCCAGCAGATGATGGCGCTCGACTCGACCCGCGGCAAAGAGCATCGGGCTCAGGCATGTTTTTTTGAAGCACTTGAATCGCGCGGGTATGAGATGGATCAGTGGTCCATTGATATTGCCGAGATAGAAGACCATCCAGGGTTCTCGCCAGTCAAAGTCGACTATGACAACGCGGTGAACGTAGTGGGCACCCATACGCCGGTCGAGACCAAGGGCCGGTCCCTGATCCTGAACGGACACGTCGATGTCGTGCCCACGGGGCCGGTGGATATGTGGACCCGGCCGCCGTTTGAACCCTGGATCGAGGGGGATTGGCTGTATGGCCGCGGCGGCGCAGACATGAAGGCAGGCCTTTGCGCCAATCTTGCAGCCCTGGATGCGCTCAAGACCCTGGGTTGGCAACCTGCCGCGCGCGTGCATGTGCAGTCGGTTACAGAAGAGGAGTGCACCGGTAACGGAGCGCTCTCCGCATTGGTGCGAGGCTACCGGGCGGACGCGGCACTGATTCCGGAACCCGAGGAGAACATGCTGGTCCGGGCCAATACCGGTGTGATCTGGTTTCGGGTCCATGTGCGCGGCAGACCGGTTCACGTCCGTGAGGCAGGTCAGGGAGCGAATGCGATTGAAGCCGCGGTATCAATCATTCCTGCACTTAAAGCACTGGAACGCGAGTGGAATGATGCACGCTCGGAGCATCGTTACTTTGAATCGCTGGAGCACCCGATCAATTTCAATATCGGCAAGATCGTCGGCGGTGACTGGGCCTCTTCCGTCCCCTCATGGTGCACGTTCGATGTGCGGGTGGCGATTTATCCCGGCGTGGATCCTCGTGATGCCGCCAAGGAGATTGAAGCGTGTATCGGGGCGCATGCTAACGACCATCCTTTCTTGCGCGACAACCCGCCTGAAGTGGAGTACAACGGATTTTTTGCCCGCGGCTATGTGCTGGAGGAAGGCAGCGACGCTGAGATGGTGTTGGGCCACGCCCACGCGGCGAGCTTCGGGGCCAGTCTTGAGTCTTTTGTTACCCCGGGGTATCTCGATGGCCGGGTATTCGTACTCTATGACGATTGTCCTTGCCTCGTTTACGGTCCGGTCTCACGGGACATCCATGCCTTTGATGAAAGGGTGAGTCTCGCGTCTTTAAAGCGAGTCACCGGAACGATCGCGCTTTTTATCGCTTCCTGGTGCGGCCTGGAGCCCGCTACTCCTCGGGATCGTCCCCCCGCTTGATTTGCATAGAAAGGCCGACCTGCTCACGAGTGGTGCGTGGCAGTTCACCGATCGCTTTTCTTCCATAACGCCTGGTAATCTCGTCTAGCGTCTGATTGAGGGTTTCCCTCTTGGCTTTTTGTTCAGCACCAAAAAGCGGCAGTTGGTCGACAGACTCCGCGGTCAACCCGGTGCAGCCTACCCCAAGCAGGCGAATCGCTTCTTTTGGTCCGGATCGATACAGGAGTTCTGTTGCCTGCTTGGCAATTTCGTGACCGTCATCAGTCGGTTGCGGCAGCGTTACCCGGCGGGTAAACACCGGATATCCTCGAACGCCGGGTCCCGTTCTTCTGGCAGATTTAAATTTCAGGACAACGGTATGTGCGCGTACCTGGTCGTGTCTAAGGCGCCGGGCGACAGACTCCGCGTGCTCGCGAATGAGTGGCTCGAGTTCCCGATAATCAGAAATGTCTTTGCTGAAAGTGTGCTCCTCGCTGTAGGAGACGGCTTCGCGATAAGGCTCTACCTCTCGAACATCGTCGCCGCGCGCTAGCCTCGCAATCTCGATTCCCCATTCGCCAAGCAAGTCACGCAGAGTGCCATCATCGGCCTTGGCAACATCCCCTATCGTCTCAAACCCCAGCGCTTCCAGTTTTTCTTTCGCAACGGGGCCCACGCCCCAGAGCCGGCTGACAGGGAGCGGCTTAAGAAAGCCCTCGACTTCACCTGCTCTAACTTCCAGCAGGCCGTCGGGCTTTGCTCCTGCACTCGCAATCTTGGCCACCATCTTGACTGGCGCAATCCCTACTGAGACGGGGAGCGACAAGACTTTTCGGATCCTGCTGCGAAGGGCTTCTCCTACTTTTTGTGGAGGACCCATAAGCCGGGCACTGCCGGTCAGATCGATAAACGCCTCATCCAGTGATACGCGCTCTACGACGGGCGAAAAGTCCCTGAAAATCTTGAAGATGCGGGCGGACTCTTTCTTGTAGAGCGCCATGTTGCCGCGGACAAACACAAGATCCGGGCAGCGTCGACGGGCCTCGACCGACGGCATGGCCGAGCGCACACCAAACTGTCTTGCCTCGTAGCTTGCTGCCGCCACTACGCCGCGTGACCCGCTGCCGCCGACAGCTACGGGGCGGCCTCTGAGTTCCGGGTGATCACGCTGCTCCACGGACGCATAAAAAGCATCCATGTCGGCATGCATGATGACTCGATCGGTATCGTTAGAGGCGGTCATCAACAGCGAATCTTACAGTCTATTCTGCTGTGTCGGTGAGCGCTTAGCCGGTATTGCGTAGTCCCGCAGCAATCCCATTGATGGAAAGCAGCAATGCCCGCTGCATCTGGTCATTGCGGTCGCGGCTTTTTTCTCGCCGGCTGCGGGTGAGCAATTCCACCTGCAGCACGCTGATGGGATCGAGATAGGCATCCCGCACTTCCAGTGTACGACGCAGCATCGGCTTGTCGGACAATAGTGCGGTTCCCGTAATTGAAGTGATCATCTCCATCGTGAGCGTGTGCTCCTCAACAACCTGATCGAATAAATGATGCAGCTTCGGATCAACCAGTCGTTCAACATAGTGACGTGCGATAGCGAGGTCAGTTTTGGCGAGCGTCATTTCGACGTTTGACACGAACGTTGAGAAGAAGTGCCATTCAGCATACATGCGGCGCAGGTCATCTGCGTGTCCGGCTTCCATCGCAGCACGCAGACCGGTACCAGCGCCAAACCATCCAGGGATAATCTGGCGCGACTGAGTCCAGCCGAACACCCAGGGAATGGCGCGAAGGTCGGCGATCCCGGCCTTGGCCGCGGACCGGCGAGCGGGCCGGGATCCGATATTCATGGACCCGAGTTCCTCAACCGGTGTCGAGGTGGTGAAGTACTCCGGCAGCCCCGGGGTTTCGACAAACTGCCGATAGGCCTTGAAGGCGGCACTCGAAACCTGCTCCATGATCTCATACCAGGACGTGATGGAGAGCTTGTCATGTCGTGGAGCTTTGTGGGCGAGGGAGCTTTCCAGGAGGGCGCTGACGGCGAGGTTCAGGTTACGTCGCGCAATGGCGGGCAAGCCGTACTTATCAGCGATGACCTCACCTTGCTCGGTCAGTTTGATCTCCCCATCGACGACACCGGGAGGTTGACTGAGAATTGAGGCATGGGTCGGGCCACCCCCGCGGCCGATGGTTCCGCCGCGCCCATGGAATACGCGGATCCGGATACCCGCTTCCTCGGCGACTTCCTGGATCACCCGCAGCGCTTTGTGAATTTCCCACTGCGACGTGGTGATGCCCCCGTCCTTATTGGAGTCAGAGTAGCCCACCATCACTTCCTGCTCATCACCGCGCAGGGTCAGCAGGCGGCGATACGAAGCATTGCTGAAGAGCGTGCGAAGCGTGGGCCCGATCGATTTCAGATCCTCGATCGTTTCAAAAAGAGGAACGAAGTCCAGACGGGAAACGTCCTGTCCCAGATCGACCAGACCGACCTCACGCGCCAGCAGCACGGGCGCAAGGATATCGTCGACGCCCCGCGTCATGGATACGATATAGGCATCGATCACTGCGTCGCCATCTCGATCCATGATCGAGCGGAGCGTCCGGAAGAGCGTAAGGTTGTCATGCTCGTTATGACCGTGAGGCGGTGCCAATGGACGACGGCTGTCGAGTTCTTCAACCAGCCGAGCCAGCCGTTGCTGTGGGGTCATGTCCCCATACGCAACGCCCAGCGGCTCAAACAGCGCGGCCAGTGCCTCATGATGGCGCGCCGAGTGCTCGCGGATATCGAGGCTGGCAAAATGAAAACCGATCGCACTGACAATACGCCGAACCCGGGCAAGACGGCCGTCTGCGATCAATGCACCACCGTGACTGCGTAAGGAACGATCCATGGCCGCAAGTTCACTCATTAGCTGATCCGGTGAAGCGTACGCCCCCGCACCGCGGTCCCGCGTCGCCACAAGACGCTTTTCGATAACGGCACAGTGCAGTCGATAGGGCTCAAGCAGTCGAGCTGGCGTCAGCACATCGGGGTGCTCCGCCGTGTCTTGGGCAACCATCTGCTCCATTTCCTCGGAGATCTGATAAAGACGCCCGCTCATTGAGGCATCATCTGAGAGTTGCTTAATCTCACTGATCAGAAGGGCAATGGCACGGTCACGCTGCAGGTCAAGCACCGCGACAGTGGTATCCGGAGAGACATTAGGGTTGCCGTCGCGGTCACCGCCGACCCACGAGCCAAATCGGATCGGCACATGATCCGGCCGCATTTTCTCGCCAATATCCCCCAGGGTTGCCGCAATCGTGTCAAAAAGATCGGGCAGGGCTTCACTGACGGTCTGGGAAAGGTAGTAAAGGACAAATTTGGCTTCGTCGAAAGGGTCAGGTCTTTCGTGGCGGATCTCGTCGGTTTGCCAGATGGCCTCGATCATCTCATCAATGCGCCGGTCGATACGCTCGCGTTCGATCTGCGTACAGCGCGCATCTCCCCGCGCTTTAAGGAGGTCAGCGATGGTGGCAAGTTTGTTGAGGATGGACCGTCTCGAGGCCTCTGTCGGATGCGCGGTAAAGACAGGCCGAAAATCTGACCGGTTAACCAGATCCCCGATCTCGGGCGCTGTGACGCCGGAATCAAGGAGGCTCCGGACCGTTTGCCCGAAGTGATTGCCCGCCCGGGCGCCGCCCACGTTGAGATCTTCGATACGATGCTCCTGCTCGGCAATATTGGCGAGGTGAAAATAGACGGTAAAGGCCCGCACTAGATGAATGGCGCGGTCACCGTCCAGGCCAGCCAGGAGGTCTGTAAGTTCGGCGGTAACGCCGGTGGGGCTGCCCGCCTGACGAAGCCTTTGGGCAAGGTGGCGCACTTCCTCAACAGTATCAAGAAGCGGCTGGCCGTGTTGACGGACAAGGGTGTCTCCCAACTGATGTCCCAGACGCCGAATATCGGCCCGCAGCGCCGCATCGGCGGTCTCGGCCCGCGCGGGAATGGACTCCTTGGGATGGGCGGTGCTTGTCATGGGCGCGACAGTAAGGTCATTTTCTCGCCGAGACAAGAAAAAAGTTCACCTTGCCCTCAAATTGGTTTCGAGTAGCAAAAACGACCTCCGTATCCAATTTTGCCTTGATATCCCGAGGCGAGCGGCTCTTCTCGCCCAAATGCCATAAGTCTTTCTTGATAAGGCTAATCAGTAATCGCACTCATTTTTGGATTGAAGTCGCCGTATCCTTCCGGCCGCAAAAATAAACCCATTACTTTTTTGAGTCAGGTGCGTTGTGGTTTGGGCGGGTGTTTTCTCCTGCCCCGATCTCTGTTTCCTGACCCCACTGACTGATCAACCAAAGAGAAGAGCATGAGCCATACCCGTACCCCAGAGCGCACCCGTCGATTGCAACGCAGCGAGTTGGCAGTGCCCGGCTCAAACCCCAAGATGTTTGAGAAAGCCGCGGCGAGTAATGTTGATTATGTGTTCCTCGATCTTGAAGATGCTGTCGCTCCTGATGACAAGCTGGCCGCCCGGGCCAATATTATCCAGGGGCTGAGAGACATCGACTGGCGTGGTGCCGGCAAGACCATTTCCATACGCATCAACGGCCTTGATACCCACTATATGTACCGCGATGTTGTTGAGATTGTGGAGCAGGCAGGCGAGTGCCTGGACACCATCCTGATTCCGAAAGTCGGTGTCCCAGGTGATGTGTATATGGTCGACGCCATGCTTTCCCAGATTGAGACCGCGGTTGGCATCAATCACCGGATCGGTCTCGAAGCGTTGATTGAAACGACGCTCGGCATGGCCAATGTCGAGGCGATCGCGACCGCCAGTGATCGTTTGGAAGCCATGCACTTTGGCGTAGCGGACTATGCCGCCAGCTGCCGGGCCCGTACGACCAACATCGGTGGCCTCAATCCCGATTATCCCGGCGACCAATGGCACGACGGTCTCTCGCGGATGCTGGTCGCCTGTCGGGCTTATGGCCTGCGGCCTGTCGATGGGCCTTTTGGAGATTTCAATGATCCAGAAGGGTTTCAACTGGCTGCACGCCGTGCGGCGGCGCTGGGCTACGAAGGCAAGTGGGCTATCCACCCATCCCAGATTGACCTCGCAAATGATGTTTTCTCGCCGCCCGCGGCCGAGGTGGACAGAGCCAAGCGCATTCTTGTCGCCCTTGAGCAGGCTGCTGCTGAAGGCAAGGGGGCAGCCCAGTTGGACGGCCGGATGATCGATGCGGCCTCAGCACGCATGGCCGAGAACGTGGTCGCGATGGATGATGCGATTCAGTCAAAGGCCCGCAGTTGATGCAGCGTCCGGGAAGCGACGGGAAGCTGCTCAACGGGCGGCACGGATAACACTTTACTGAGGAGGGGACGATGGATATCCACGAGTACCAGGCCAAGGCGCTGCTCGATGATTTTGGGGTGCCGATACCGCCAGGCGGCCTCGCCTACAGTCCGGAGCAGGCTCAATATCGGGCTTCAGAGATCGGCGGAGATCAATGGGTGGTCAAAGCGCAGGTGCATACCGGCGGTCGGGGCAAGGCCGGGGGTATCCGGTTATGCCAGAGCGAGCAGGAGGTCTGGAACGCGGCCGACGAAATGCTGGGCAGTCGTTTGGTGACCAACCAGACAGGTTCCAGAGGGAGAGGGGTGTACCGTCTCTATGTTGAATCCGTGGCTGATATTGAGCGCGAGATCTATCTCGGCTTCGTGCTGGACCGGGCGACAGAGCGAGTAATGTTGGTAGCGTCCGCAGCGGGTGGAATGGAAATCGAGCAGATTGCGGAGGAGGATCCGGAGTCGATGATTCGGGTTGTCATTGAGCCGGCCGTGGGTCTTCAGGCGTTCCAGGCCCGTGAGGTTGCTTTTGCGCTCGGATTGGATGCGTCTCTGGTGACTGAGGCGGCCAATACCTTAAGAGCCTGTTACCGGTCTTTCCGGGATCTTGACGCCACGATGGTTGAGATCAATCCCTTGGTGGTGACTGCTGACGGACGCATCCTTGCCCTTGATGCCAAGATGACATTCGACGACAACGCACTTTTCAAGCATCAACGCATATCTGAATTGCGGGATAAATCTCAGGAAGATCCCCGTGAAATGAGAGCCACCGATCGCGGGCTCAGTTACGTAGGGCTGGAAGGCGATATTGGCTGCATCATCAACGGCGCCGGCTTGGCGATGGCGACCATGGATATGATCAAACACTCGGGCGGCGAACCGGCGAACTTCCTCGATATCGGGGGTGGTGCATCACCTGAACGGGTCGCCAAGGCATTCAATCTGGTGCTGTCGGATGACAATGTCAAAGGTGTGCTGGTGAATATCTTTGCCGGGATCAACCGCTGCGACTGGGTCGCCCAGGGCGTGGTCAAGGCGATGCAGGATCTGGATATTCAGGTGCCGGTCGTGGTGCGACTCTCGGGAACCAACGTAGAAGAAGGTCGGCGGATTCTCGAAGAGAGTTCAGTGTCTCTGATCACGGCCGACACGCTGGCCGAAGCGGCTGAAAAATCCGTCGCTGCAGTACATGAGGAGGTAAGCGCATGAGCATCGTTATTGATAGCGGAACTCCAGTCCTCGTGCAGGGTTTCACAGGACGGATCGGATCATTTCATAGCGAGGAAATGATCGAGTACGGCACCAACATCGTGGGCGGAGTGACACCCGGTCGGGGCGGCACGACCCATCAGGGTCTGCCGGTCTTCGATACCGTTAAGGATGCAGTATCGGCGACAGGAGCCGAGGCGAGCATCGTGTTTGTTCCGCCGCCTTTCGCGGCTGATGCGATTATGGAGGCGGCTGACGGGGGTCTGCGCGCCTGCGTCTGCATCACAGACGGCATTCCGGCCCAGGACATGATGCGGGTCAAGCGCTATATGCGCCGCTACAAGTCCGACAAGCGAATGCAATTGATTGGCCCAAACTGTGCTGGGGTGATCAGCCCCGGCAAAGCCCTTCTCGGCATTATGCCGGGTCATATTTACCAGGAGGGTGAGGTGGGCATCATTGGCCGGTCTGGGACTTTGGGTTACGAGGCGGCATCCCAGCTCAAAGCCGAGGGGATCGGTGTTTCAACCAGCGTAGGTATTGGGGGCGACCCGATTAATGGGAGTTCTTTCAAGGATCACCTGGCAGCTTTCGAAGCCGATCCGCAAACCCAAGTGGTGGTGATGATCGGTGAGATCGGAGGCCCTCAAGAAGCAGAAGCCGCGCAGTTTGCCCGCGATCACATGAACAAGCCCGTAGTCGGTTATATCGCCGGCCTGACTGCACCCAAAGGCCGAACCATGGGCCACGCCGGCGCCATTGTTTCTGCAGCCGGAGAGTCAGCTGAGGAAAAGGTCGAAATCCTGCGCCAGTGTGGGGTCACGGTAGTAGAGCGCCCGTCCGAGTTTGGATCTACTGTCAGGACAGTGTTGGCAAAGATCTCCTGACTGAGGAACACCTAATCGGCGAGATTTAATTCCTTGCTGTAGCCAAAAAGGCCGGGGGTGCCCCCGGTGTGGACGAAGAGGGTTGATTGATCCTCGCGGGTAGTGCGGACATGGTTGAGGCACGCCGCCATGGACTTTCCTGTGTAAACCGGGTCGAGCAGCAGGCCCTCGCGCCGGGCACAAAGATTAATGGCCTCAAGTGTCTGCTCATTGAGTTTGCCGTAGCCAGGCTTGAATGTTTCGTCGGTAATTTCGATATCTTCAGGTTTTACGGGATTCTCCAATTTGAGAAGAGCCGCGATTTCCTCGCAGCGCTGCTTGATCCTTTGTTGCTGCGAACTCTGGTCTCGCCTGACACAAACGCCGATCACGGGTTTGAGCCAGTTAAGCGACCGCAATCCAAAAAGCAGACCGGCATGCGTGCTGCCGCTTCCTGAGGCGACGAAGATATGATCGATCTCATCCTCCAGATCCTTCAGCTGACCCACAAGCTCTGAGGCCGCCCGCACATACCCCAGTGCGCCAAGCGGCGGATGGCCGGGGGCCAAAGGGATGATGTAGGGTTGTCTGCCTGCAGCGCGAAGCTGGTCGGCGATCCTCTTGAGATTGGCATCTGCCCCGTCTTCGTCCTCGCCTTGAGGATAGGTGTGCAGGGTTGCGCCCAGCAGGCGATCCAACAGGACGTTGCCGGATTGACGGTAGTCCGTTCCGGTATCCCCGACGCGCTCTTCAAGCTGAATGTGGCAATCGAGACCCAGCTTCGCTGCAGCGGCTGCGGCCATGCGGACAAAGTTTGATTGGACGGCGCCCGTTATAAGTATGGTATCCGCATGCTGCTGAAGTGCTTCACCGAAATAGTATTCAAGCTGGCGGGCTTTGTTTCCTCCCATGGCAAGACCGGTACAGTCATCACGCTTGACGTATAGCGCTCCCCCTCCCAGTGCACCGCTGAGATTGTTCAGTCGCTCAATCGGCGTGGGCGTATGGGCAAGCGGGGTTCTGGGCAGGAACTCGAGGTTTTCGCTGATGGACATCCGAACCTGTGTTTAAGTGAATACGTCACAGCGCAAATATATCGTGACGCGGTTTGAAAAGGTTAGGGCGCGTTACGCGCTCAAGGGGGCGCCCCCGGCCTGGGTGCGTTGCTCGATGAAGGCATCAATCTCCTCGAGGAGTGACTGATCCAGCGGCGGCGGCGTAAAGTCTGCCAATGCGGCTCTTGCAATCTGATTGGCCCGCCGGGTGGCATCCACCGAGCCATTCTCGGTCCAGGTTTCAAAGTTCGACCAGTCTGAGAGCAGCGGGGCATAAAACGCGGTTTCGTACCGGGCTAGCGTATGCTGGGTGCCAAAAAAGTGTCCGCCAGGTTCGATCTCATCAAAAGCGGATGCGGCCAGCGTGTCTTCGTCACAGATAACCGGCTGCATCAGGCTTGCAAACATCTGCAGCATCTCAACGTCGATAACAAATTTCTCCAAAGAAGCGGTCAGGCCGCCTTCCAGCCAGCCGGCGCCGTGTAGGAGAATATTGCATCCGCCCATGATGGCACCCCAGCAGGACATCTGCGATTCATAAGCAGACTGGGCATCGGGTGCGTTGGACGCGTTAACGTTTGAGGTCCGATAGGGAAGGCGGTATCGGCGGGCAAGTTGACCCGAAGCAAAAGCCGCCTTGACATACTCAGGCGTGCCAAATGCCGGCGCACCGGTTTTCATATCAACATTACTTGTGAAGCCGCCATACACCACCGGGGCGCCGGGTTGGACGATTTGCGCCAGTGCAATGCCGGCCAGGGCTTCTGCATTCTGCTGCGCCAGCGCGCCTGGAAGTGTGACCGGTGCCATGGCACCCGCCAGGGTAAACGGTGTCAGGATCATCGCTTGGCGCGCTTTCGCAAAGTCAATGATCCCCGCACACATCAGCTCATCGAGTTGCAACGGCGAGTTGGCATTCACCACGGTGTAGCAGTGCACCTTCGATTCAAAGGCCTGACGGTCCATGCCGTAAGCCATCCTGAGAATCTCAAGAGAATCTGCGACCGCTTCGCGGCCGCGGGAGTAGATAAAGGTCGGCTTATCGGTCAGGGTGACCACCGACCGGGTCATATGAAGATGACGGACGTTTGTCGGCAGATCCTGCGGCTCAACCATCGGTGTCGTGAGGTGGATTACATCGTAGTTTTGCGCCATCCGCAAAAGGTCACGGAATGCGTCGTGAGTCCCTGCCCGTCGTCCGTTCTCAAGATCAGAGTAATGCGGCGGGCCGCCCACAGTGGCGAAGACCAGGTTGTTGTCACCGACCTCAAACCATCGGTTCGGCGAACGCCCGTGCATGGTAAACGTCGGCGGCGCAGGCATGACTGTCTGAAGCAGTAAGTCAGGGTCAAAGCGCACCATAAGCGTGTCTTCGCTAACGTCAAAGCCCGCGTCGCGATAATTTCCCCGGGCTTCCTCGCTCAGCACCTTGATGCCTTTATCACGCAGCAGATTGAGCGAGGCGAGATGGATCGCCTCGATCTCATCCTCGCTGAACTGGGCAATCGGCGGGTAGGGGTTCTTTATTCGCAGCCAGGAGTCGCCCGGCTGCAGCGCGGGCCGGGACTCACTGCGACGCGGTCGTTTGCGATTTCGTGCCATGAGGATATATCGCGATTGAAGTGGCTGTTGAGGCGGGG
>NZKZ01000163.1 GCA_002694065.1 Acidiferrobacter sp. | reverse complement strand
CCGGGACGGTTTAATGTTCCAGCATTAGCGATCGGGGCTTCTTCCTGAATGATAAGCCCTCCGTTGGAAAAGAGGTAACTGGGCGAAGACTCCAGCCACGGAGCCCGATCTCAGAAAGCCCAACCCAAAGAGGGATTCAGTCATTAATGCGGCCAGCTGGCATTTTTAAGCGGAGTTCCTGATCAAAAGATTGTGCCCTCACGGAATAAAAATATGTTTTCTTTAACAATTAATTTTTTGTGCTATAACGGATGTGCGGATAAAGAGAAATAAACAAAACTAAGGAGGTATGACATGTTAGGTGATCAGATAGGCACGATAACGTGCACAACAACAAACAAGCCGCTTGCTACCGAAGGGGCCCTGCCAAAATTCGAGACGACCGCTGAAGGGGCCGGCACGCTGGCAGGTGCTCAGGTGCAATCCATCGCTACTTATTCCTCTCAAATGAGAGCAGACGGAACGCTGTACGGGGAATGCCCTAACCAGGGTGTGATTATGGCTCAAGATGGAGTTGCCACATTCAGGGCAACCGGAATGGGCACTTTTACTGCTGATGGCGGAGCCACTTTTCGAGGCGCGGTTTACTTTGAATCGGCAGCACCTTCGCTGGCAAGCCTAAACGGTCTCTGTGGCGTCTACCATTGGGATGTCGACGCGGAAGGCACCGCAACCTGGGAAATCTGGGAGTGGAAGTAATAACCACCCCTCAATTTCACTCATCAAAACCGTAAACGGAGAGAGAACATGGCTTCAGTAGAAACAAAATCCTGGTCGAGCCCAGATGGTTCGATGACGCCTGACAAGACGCATGCGGCAACCATCAACTTCGGCGGGGTCACACTCACTAAAGCGAATATGCAGCCGGGGTGGAAATGGTCTGAGTGCATTAAGCCCCACGTTGGCACCGAAAGCTGCCAGGCGGGGCATGTCGGGGTGTTGATCCAAGGTCAGATTCACGTTGTATCGGATGACGGATCCGAAGTGACCGTCAAGGCAGGAGACGCCTACTGCCTCGCGCCGGGCCACGATGCCTGGGTCGTCGGAGAAGAACCGGCGGTTGGCGTGGAGTTCTCCATGGACAACAAAGACTTCGGCCCCTGGACACACGGCGACGACTAGTTTGCCCAGCGGTTCAAATCGAAAGATTGAGAGAGCCCCGCTTCGGCGGGGCTTTTTTTGAACGGATCGCTACTCGTTATAGTAATCTGGCATCTGTGCCCGACGGTGAATTGTTGCACTTCCTTCTTCAATCTTCCTACGAGTCTCGGGCCAGTTCTCATTGCCTTTTCTGACGTTGCGGTTGTAGCCCCGTAGCCACCGTAGTCTCACGTCCTTGTTGACGTTGAAGTAAAGCCCCGTGGCGTCGACTGTCCAGCCGTTGTCAAAGTCGACCTCCGCCACCTGACTGCCAGTCATCGCCATCGCGCACCATCCGCCAAACTTCGGCGCAAATCCTTCAGGATCAGACACAAACATGTCTTTGTGTTTCTCGTTTGAGAAGTACCACGTGACACCCTGCCAATCCGTTTGATGGGCATCAGTCCCTTGGACCGCCATTTTCAGCACAAAGTAGGCCACCGGGTCATACCCGCCAATGGCGACGCCTTGCGCATTTGAATTGAAATAGTCTCCTGCATGGCTCGGGCCACTAAGCAAAAACAAAAAGAGGTATATACAGAGGCGACTCGCCATCAGATTCCTGCCTTCTCGAAGCTGGTCAATGAAACAAAAGCGTTTACCCTTCAGATTGCAGTCTCGAACTCTCGAGAATAATTTCTTAGCTTATTTCCTTACACATCAGGATGACATCTCCACTGTCCTGAGAACCAGGAAAATGAACATAGGGTCTTCGATCCACCTCCACAAAACCATTTCTTGTGTAGGCTCGTAAAGCAACCGAATTTACCTCTTCCGCCTGCAGAGCAATGCGGTTCGTGCCCGCCTCCGAAGCCACTCTGGCTGCTTCATCGAGGAGCTGTCTGGCAAACCCTTTGCCCCGATATTCCGGCAGTATCGCAATAGCCTGCAGCATCCAGGCACCACTCGCCACCTTCTCGAGCTCTACGCAGGGCCGAAAACATTCAGGGACAGCGTCCAGATCCCTATCCGGGTAGGGGTCATCCACAAGAAACCCGAAGAAGGCGCCCACAAATTTCGACTCCAGTTGGGCGACCCGCCAGTTTTTGAAATAAGCGTCGAAGCTGGCATCGGTTCGAATCTTCTCTCGACCGTACTCAAAACAGGATTGTCCCTGCACGACCTCCTGACTCCAGAGATAGGCGGGCATTCTCCTGCCGGCCATATCCCGAATTAAAGTGAGGTGCGTACAGTCGTCTTCTGTGGCGCTTCTAAATTGCAGTTTATTTCCCATCAGACGCATCTAACGGTGTACATTTCGTTTGCGTTCATCCTTCCGCAGCGAACCCCGACCCACGGAATACACATGCGCTACTCACTGGCATTTTTGACTCTCGTGGGCGCGGCCGCATTGGCGAGTTTCAATGGGGTCTTTATTAGAGCGTTGGGGGACATGACGGATTGGCAGATTGTATTCTGGCGACATCTGCTGGTCGGATTAATGTTGTGCGTCGGGCTTGCAGGGTTCTACAGGGCGGGGTTTGTCAGTGCGTTCAGAAAAATCGGACGCCTAGGCATCTTCGGCGCCACTGCTTTCGGGCTAAGTTTAGTCTTTCTGACCATGGCTCTGCATACCTCACCAGTCGCCGATGTCATGTTCACACTGGCAGCCATTCCCATTCTCACCGCCTTGATGGCCTGGGTAACATTGCGGGAGCGCATCGAGAAAGTAACCTGGATCGCCATGATCGGTGCTGCTATCGGGGTTGCATTGATGGTCGTGGGCCATCTGACCGGAGGCAGCATTAAAGGCGTCGGCCTTAGCGTAGGATGTGCCGTCACGGTCTCTATATTTGCAGTCATTCTGCGTTGGGGCCGCGATCTCGACATGATCCCCATGTTTGCAGTCGGCAGTCTCATCGCGGCGGCGATTGCACTCCCCTTCTCCTATGACAATCTCTCGCTGAACAGAGAAACCATCACTATCCTTGTCTTGTGGGGCGGATTGATCTCTCCGATTTATTATTCGCTTTTTGTTGTCGCCTCGCGACATATCCGCGCAGGAGAATTGATGCTGGTAGTACCTTTGGAAACCATTCTCGCTGTGCTGTTGGCCTGGCTAGTGCTGACAGAAATTCCAGGCACCAATACCCTTCTCGGCGGCATCCTGATCATTATCGCCGTAAGCGGGATGGCCATCTACCGAATGTACGAGCAACCTAAGGGAGGTACGGCTTAAACCACTGCGACCATTTTCGGGCTAGCAAGAATGCACTCCTGGGAGCCGGAATCAGTTAACCCTCCTCCAGAAACTGCACCTCAGGAGGTGCCATGACCCCAGCCGCTTTTTGTATCTCCTGCATCTCAGGCGTGGTGAAAAATGCGATGAAGACTTCTTTTGAAGACGCGGTCCCGATTACAACGGCATTGCCCTCATCATCAAGGTTTCTGTACGCGGTGGCATTGATGCCTGCAGCTTCCCGGACTGGTGCGTGGCCATCGAATGCCGTTTTCCATTGATCGAAATCGCTGACTTTAAGGGACACAATAACGGTAACGCTCATCTTGGATATCCTCCATATTTGTTAACAGTTCAAACGAGTCTGGCCAATGCTTCTATGTGGCTTGGTCCGATGCCACAGCATCCACCGATAACGCTGACACCGGCGTTTTTCCAGCGTGAGGCAAAAGAGAAGAGGTCGGCAGGGCTGATGACTTCTTCGAAGTCCCAGTAAGGCGATCTGAAATACCCGCTGTCTGGGTAGGCGATGATCAAGCCTTCATGCCTGGCCTTGATTAAATCAATTCCGTCCTGAATCAACTCAACAGACGTATGCATGATGCCCATACCTTCAAACTCATATTGGCATGCTTTATGGACATTGTCGACAAGCAATATGCTTTCATCAAGAAAGCCTGTAATTGCCGAAGTTTGGTGATTTCTTCTCGCTGATAAACCACACCATACAGGCAGCGGTGATCTGGATGCGCGCTCAAAGAGTGGCGACATGCGTCTGGGCACTGACATCATCTCCAAAAGCACAACATCAACGTCGCGCTCTTCGTAAAACCCAAACATCTCATCAAACGCCTCTTCGAACTGATCTTGGGAGACATCTCTTTCAATAGACTTTCCCTCTCCAGGTCGAAAGCCAAGACTGTGTGACACTGAACCTGCCACCAATATGTCTGGATTTCCTGAACGTTCACGGGCCAACAACGCCGCTTCGATGTTTTTCTCATTCACCAGTCGGATCTGGTTTGAAAGGCCCGCCGGCCCCAATACCAGTCGGGAAGACGCGTACCCGTTTACCGTGATGATGTCCGCGCCGGCATCGATATATCTCCTATGAACCTCAACCAGTCGATCAAACGCGTTAAGTGAAGCGCAGGCGGACCAGGTCATATCATCCATCACGACCCCGTGGCGATCTAACTCTGTCGAAGTGCCGCCATCCAGTATCGCCAGCATGCCGGAGCGCACCCTGGACAAAAACGCGCTGTATCTTTCGGCCATATTCTCATCCACAGTATCGACGAACACCGTCGTTGGCTACATTCTAGGAAGGCTCAGACTAGATATCTACAACCATCACGGTAACGGCCAGCGCGGCCGAGTGGAGACCGGTGTTAACTGCCATCCGCCTCTCTGTATTCGATAAAACCGTGTATATTCCTTGGCGACCAAGATGTTGGGTTTGTGCGTATTTCGTTTTTTTACAACTAAGGAGAACACCATGTTGTCGATTATTCGGCCAGTCATTGCGGCCTTAACCGCTTGTTGTCTGGGCATGACTGTCGCCCAGGCGGAAACCCGAGTGACCTATAAATCTGCCAAGAGCACCTCGTCTTACTATCAGATGGCGGTACAGATTGCCGAGGCCATGAAAACAGGTTCGGGCGGAAACATCATCGTTACTGTAGAAGAAAGCCAGGGGTCCGTACAGAATGTCATGGAGGCTGCGGTACGCACCGGTAATTACGTATTCACTACTCCGCCGGTGCTCGTGAGACTGGCTCAGGGCGGCAAGGCCATGTTCAAGGACAAGGCCAACCCGAAGTTCGATGAGATTCGCGCCCTTTTTCCCATTCCGTCTCTCACCATGCATTTCGTCATGCGTTCCGACAGTGGCGTATCCACCTTTGCAGATCTCGAGGGGAAAACCGTACTTATCGGGAAGGGATCTTTCGGCGCACGTGAGGGTGCGAAATACCTGAAACTGTTCGGCCTCGAAGGCAAAGTGACTCTCGCCGATGTTGAACTCAACAACGCTGTCCCGGCGCTTAAGAACAAGCAGATCGATGGTTTTGTCACGGCAGGATCCTATCCCGCGCCCAACGTCATCGAAGCTGCCGCAAGCACAGGTGTGACGGTGCTCTCGCTATCTGACGAGCAGATTGCCAAAACGAAGCGAACAAGGCTGGTGATTCCTGCTGGCACCTATGCGGGGATCGACAACGAAATCGTCACTACGTCTCTGCCAGTGGTCGCCCACACCACTACCAGCATGGATGACGACACGGCTTATCAGTTGACCAAGACCTACTGGGAGCAGAAATCCGGCATGGGCGCTGCGGCAGCCTGGTGGAACGGTGTGTCCGGTGAACTCTTGGAAAACATTTACGGCAAGGTGCATCCAGGAGCCAAGCGGTACTACCAGGAAGCCGGGATGAGCCTGCCTGAAGGAAGCTAACGCCATTAATCCTGCTCCCGGCGGGGAGCGGGGCTTTCTCTCTTGAGCCCGGTTCGGCCGTAGTCGCTGGACCGGGTTCCCAGCCCCTACCGTTCAAAGCGCAACCCCTTTCATGCCCCTTTCAAGAAGCCTCTGGGTTCTGCTCGGCGCGACTTCGATCGTATTCCATCTATCGCTGATCTTCAGTGGGCTGGTGCCAAACCTTGTCAGTCGACCACTGCATATGGCTCTCGCTTTGCCGTGGGTTTTTCTGTTCGCCTCACAAGGGCTTCCGAGCCGTGTCAGTGGTGCGATCTTTTCCATCATCGGAATCGCGTGCTGTCTATTTATTGTTCTGAACGAGTCTGCACTCTCGGATCAGTACGGTTACTTGAGCGGATCTCTTCAGACCGCCGTCGCGGGCGCTTTGCTGTTAATTGTGCTTGAGATGGCACGCAGGGCGATCAGTTGGCCACTGCCTTTGGTGGCAGGGTTGGCGCTGGTGTACGGCATCTGGGGACAACACCTGCCTGGGGAATTCGGTCATCCGGGACTGCCTCTGCAGAGCTTCCTCGGGACGTTGATCATTACAGAAGGAGGACTTTGGGGAAAACTCACGGGGATCTCGGTCAGTATTGTCGCGATATTTGTCATCTTTGGCGCCGTACTGAACGCCGGCGAGGCCGGTCAGGGATTCATGAATCTCGCGACCGCCGCGGCAGGTCGACTCAAAGGCGGGGCTGCCAAGGTCTCGGTGCTTTCTTCAGCGCTTTTCGGATCTATCTCCGGGTCGGCCTCAGCAAATGTGGCGTCAACCGGTGCGATCACCATGCCGGCCATGACTCGACTGGGTTATCCGAAACGCATCGCCGGCGCCGTTGAGGCCGTTGCCTCGTCGGGCGGCCAAATCATGCCCCCTCTTATGGGTGCCGGCGCTTTTGTGATGGTAGAGCTCACGGGGGTTCCCTACACCGGGATCATGGCGGCGGCGTTGTTGCCCGCCCTGCTCTATTTCCTCACCGTCTGGGTCGGCATCAACGCGTATACGCACCGCTATCAGTTGGGGGCACTTGGCAAAGACGACCAACCAGACCTTCGGATCGTCGTGATCACCACACTATTCTTCTTGGTGCCTTTCGCGATCTTGCTCGAACGCATGCTGGTGGGAGGTTACACACCGCAATATGCGGCTTGTGTTGCCATTGTTGCGGCTCTGGTGCTTTTGAACTTTGACAGCCAATTCAGTTTTTCCCTTACCCGAACCCTTAAGCGGCTGGAAAGCACCTGTATCAGTTCCGGCACTCAAATCGCAACCATCGCCTCGATCATCTTGTGCGCCAGTATCGTAATCGGTGTCCTCGCGCAAACAGGGCTGGGCATCAAGATAACGTCCCTGATCATATCCGTGTCGGGCGATCAGCTATGGCCGGCGCTGCTTTTGACGGCACTCGCGTGCCTGCTGCTCGGCATGGAGGTGCCAACAACGGCGGCCTATATCATCTGCGTATCGGTAGCGGGCCCTGCTCTGCAAAACCTTGGCCTGGACTTGCTGACCACGCATCTCTTTGTCTTCTGGTTCGCTTTGTTATCGACCATAACGCCGCCCGTATGCGGTGCCGTATTTATTGCTGCCGGCATGGTCAACGAGAACTGGCTGAAAGTTGCTGTGAGCGCGATGGCGCTCGGCATCGGGCTTTATCTCGTTCCTATCGGCATGGTGGTTAATGCCGATCTGATCCGGTTGGAACAGACCCCTCTGCTCGCACTGATAGCGGCTGCAAAGACCGGCTTGAGTTTGTCCGCAATCGCTTATGGCGTCATTGCTCCGCTCAACACCTGGATTCGCATACTGCTCGCTGCAAGCGGGTTTTTGCTGCTGCTTATTTGAAGCGTGCCTGCCTGCTGATCTGGTTCGCTTTAGCACTCAGCGGGACCGACATCCTGAGAAAAAAGATGGAAACTAATGACTGAGTTATCGCATGCACAGAAGATCAAATGCATGATTGCTTTGATCTCCGCACTGGCAGTCGTATCCATCACGAGCTCCCTGAACTGGCCCATCCTGGCCGAGGCTTTACGCAATCAGGGCTACTCGGAATCCTTGATCGGCATCAATGCCGCCGCCCAGTTCGGCGGGATCATTATCGTCGCCCTTGCTGCCCCAAGAATTATCCCGGCCCTGGGATTTTTCAAAGCCATATTGCTTGGCTTTGCGATTGTCGCTCTCGCTCTTGTTGCGCTGCCGGTGTTTCGCGGTTTTGAGACCTGGCTCGTCATCCGCTTTTTGCTAGGTGTGGGCAATTCCCTGCTCTTCACAGCGGGAGACACGTGGGTAAACCAGATTGTCGACGACAGGGTTCGGGGTCGTTGGATGGGCATCTATGTCACGGTCGGCATGGCCGGCTGGGCTGTCGGCCCCATTCTGGGAGCCTATCTGGATCCCGACACGGTTTGGCCATTTATATCTGGCCTGGTGGCCGTCGCTATTGCCGCTTGTTTCCTCATGCCTGCGCGCAAACTTGATGTGAGGCTGAGTGCATCTGAGCGGGGTCTTGCGCTAGGTCTT
>NZKZ01000162.1 GCA_002694065.1 Acidiferrobacter sp. | reverse complement strand
TCGAGAAATGTAACCATTATCAAAGCTCCATTTTTTTAGGTTTACTAATTTAGCTTCAATATCAGCAGATGAAAGTTTTTCCAATTTAATTTGAATTTAGATATTTCCAAATATAATATATCGGAATTAAAATTACTGCAAATATTATTGCGTAAAATAAAAAATAAGCCAATAATATAAGGGCTAAGCAGACAATAAGAACTCTTATAACTATAGATAATAAAGGATTTGACATTATGTCATAGTAGGCACTTACAATAATTTCTTTCAGCTTATTCATAAAACAAAATTAATACATTATGAATAAAAATAGTTTTACTAGAAAATGTTGCACTGCATCAATCATTCTGTTATTGTGCACTGCAACAAACCTATTTCAGCCCTGTTTTTAAAGAGGACAAAACCATGAATCCCAACATGACCGAAACCTACGAGACTGCCGCAAAAACTGCTGTCAACGCGGCCAATACCGCCGGCCAACTGATGGTCAAGAATATCGAGAAGATGATTGAACTGCAGATGGGTTCCGCCAAGGTTTACGCCGATGCCCTTTTGAACAACGCCCGAGAAGCACTCGAAGTCAAAGACGCGCAGTCCGCCCGGTCCTACTTCGAAAAGCAGCCCGAAGTGGTTCGGGGCCTGGTGCAGAGAATGACCAAAGACTCTGGTGAGATCATGGAACTCAGCCGGGCTTACGTTGACGAGGCGCAGGCGCTCTTCACCCAGTCCGCCGCCGATCTCGGCACGGTGATGAAAAAAGAGACCAAGACTGGCGGCAAAGCCGCTTAACGACTGACGCGTCTTCAGGCGCTGTCACATTAAGGTGACGTTCTGGACAGGGAAGACCAGCCGCCGCGGGTCTTCCCTGTTTTGATTGAGTCGCAAGACGAGATAAGCGCAGTCCAACAGGATTGCCAAGACCCGGCACTGTGACACAATGATCAAGCCGGCGTCCTCCAACGCGGCGCGAGTGCCCTGCCGGGGTCTTGGCCCCCGGTCTTTAGAAATCGACAAGAAGAGGTAGATCTCCCATGACATCTGAAATTGATGTAGTGATTGCAAGTGCCGCCAGAACTCCGGTTGGCGCCTTTAACGGCGGGCTCTCCGCATTGCCGGCGAGCGAACTTGGCAAGGCAGCGATCATTGCCGCGCTTGAGCGTGCCGGCGTTTCGGCCAACGAAGTCAATGAAGTGGTTATGGGACAGATCCTGACTGCAGGCACCGGACAAAACCCGGCCCGTCAGGCAGCGATCGGGGCCGGGGTGCCCGTGGAAAGCACAGCACTCGTGCTCAACCAGTTGTGCGGTTCAGGCCTTCGCGCCGTGGCCGCGGGCTATCAGGCGATCCGCAACGAAGATGCCGAGATCGTCGTGGCCGGCGGACAGGAGAGCATGAGCCAGGCACCACACTGCGCCCATCTTCGCGACGGCCAAAAGCTCGGTGGACTTCAGATGATCGACACCATGCTGGTAGACGGCTTGCTGGATGTGTTTAACGGATACCACATGGGCAATACTGCGGAGAACGTTGCCTCTCAATTCGGCATTTCCCGCGAGATGCAGGATGCCTTTGCGGCCTCTTCTCAGCAAAAAGCTGAGGCGGCGCAGCAGGCCGGCCGTTTCAACGATGAGATAGTTCCGGTCACGATCAAGGGCCGCAAGGGCGATACGATCGTGGATACCGATGAGCATCCGCGTCACGGCACCACAGTGGAGAGTCTCTCCGGTTTGCGGCCCGCCTTTGATAAAGAGGGCAGCGTGACCGCCGGCAATGCGTCGGGTCTCAATGACGGGGCAGCAGCGGCTGTTTTGATGAGTGCAGCTGCAGCCGCCGATCGCGGGATCACACCGCTTGCCCGAATCGTTTCCTGGGCCACAGCCGGCGTCGACCCCAGCATCATGGGAACGGGTCCCATCCCGGCCAGCACCGCCGCGCTCAAGAAAGCGGGCTGGTCCATAGATGATCTTGAACTTGTGGAGGCCAACGAAGCCTTTGCCGCGCAGGCCTGTGCGGTTAACCAGGAAATGGCGTGGAACCCCGACTTGGTCAATGTGAACGGCGGCGCGATTGCACTCGGCCATCCCATCGGCGCGTCAGGCGCTCGGGTGCTGACAACACTCCTTTATGAGATGCAGCGTCGTGAGGTGCATCGGGGCCTTGCCACCCTGTGTATCGGCGGTGGTATGGGTATCGCGATGTGTGTCGAGCGAAATTGATTCCGCTTGGCATTCAGACAAGGGCAGTACGAGACCCCAGCAATCCGTTAACCATTTTTGACGAAATTCAAGAAATTTAAAGTTTAAAGAACGAGGACTCAAAAGATGTCACACACAGCAATCGTGACCGGTGGAACCCGTGGCATCGGTGCCGCCATATCTGTGGCCCTGAGTGAAGACGGCCATAAGGTCGCGGCTACCTACGCCGGCAATGACGAAGCCGCCGAGGCTTTCAAGACACAGACCGGAATCAGCGTGTACCGTTTTGATGTGGCCGATTTCGATCAGTGCGCCGACAGTGTCTCCCGAATCGAGACTGATCTTGGTGCGGTCGGCATCCTGGTCAACAACGCCGGCATCACCCGCGACGGCACTTTGCATCGGATGGACTTTGAGCAGTGGAACGCGGTTTTGCAGACCAACCTTTCTTCCTGCTACAACATGTGCCGTAACGTCATAGACGGCATGCGCGAGCGGGGTTTCGGCCGCATCGTCAATATCGGATCCGTCAACGGCCAGGCAGGCCAGTACGGTCAGGTGAACTATGCGGCTGCCAAGTCCGGCATCCATGGCTTTACCAAGGCGCTGGCCCTGGAAGGCGCGGCCAAAGGGGTCACGGTCAACGCCATTGCGCCGGGTTACGTGGATACGGATATGGTGCGTGCAGTGCCGGAAAAGGTGCTTGAAAAGATCATCGCCACCATCCCGGTCGGCAGACTGGGTTACGCAAGCGATATCGCCCGGGCGGTGCGGTTCCTGGTAGCGGACGACGCGACGTTTATTACGGGGTCCACGCTGTCGATCAACGGCGGCCAGCATATGTACTGATCCGGATCCGGATCGGTGCCGCGCGTGGCTCTCTGTCCCGGGGTGGTATTATTGCACCGCACAATAGCCCGGGCCGGACGTCACCATGCGTACCATCAAGAAGTATCCCAACCGGCGGCTTTACGATACCGAAGTCAGCCGTTACATCACGATCTCGGATCTTCGCCAACTCATCATAGAGGGCGAGGAATTCGAGGTCGTTGACGTCGCCAGCGGCGATGACCTGACCCGCACGGTTCTGCTGCAGATCATCAACGAGCAAGAGAGCGGTGGTCAGCCCCTTTTCACGACAGAAATCCTGACGCACCTGATCCGCTTTTACGGCGGCAGTACGCAGAAGATGTTCACCGATTACCTGAACCGCAGTCTGGAGCTCTTTGTCGATCAGCAGCGGGTATACCAGGATCGGCTGACTGAATTTCTCGGCCAGACCTCAGTGGGCATGATGTCCGAGATGGCCAAACGCAATCTTGAAGCGTGGCAGGATGTCCAGCAGAACTTTCTGCGTTCTGCTGGTCTCGTCAAGGATGAGGCGGGCGACTCCAAGCGACGCACTGACAAACCTGCCAAGAAGTCTGCCGACGACTGAACATGCCTTCACCCAACCCGTCTGACGGCCGCAGCGGCGGCCGTATCCTGGTGGATGCGTTGGTTGCACAGAAGGTAAAGCATGTCTTTTGTGTCCCTGGTGAGAGTTATCTGGCAGCGCTTGATGCGTTGCAGGATGCGCTGGGTATCCGCACCGTGGTCTGCCGGCAGGAAGGCGGTGCCGCCATGATGGCTGAGGCAAGCGCGAAATTGACCGGACAGCCCGGCGTGTGTTTTGTGACGAGGGGACCCGGCGCCACCAATGCGGCTTCGGGGATCCACGTCGCGGCCCAGGATTCCACACCAGTGGTGCTGCTGATCGGCCAGGTCAGCCGCGACACGCTTTGTCGCGAGGCCTTCCAGGAAATCGACTACAGCCACTTTTACGGCCCGATCGCCAAGCATGTCGAGCAGGTCCATGAAGCGTCGCGCCTGCCCGAAGTGATGAGCCGCGCTTTTCACACTGCCTGCAACGGGCGGCCGGGACCGGTCGCCGTGGTGTTGCCCGAGGATATGTTGCAGGAGTGTGCGGAGGTTGAGGACCTTCCCGCCCGTCAGGAACTCAAGCTGTCGCCCGATGCAACGGATATGGCGCGATTTACAGAACTCCTTTCTCAGGCCAGGCGCCCAATGCTGCTCGCCGGGGGCCGCAACTGGGATGCATCGGCCCGTGCTGCGCTGCACGAATTTGCGGCGCGCTGGCAACTGCCGGTAGCAGCCTCCTGGCGCTACCAGGATGTTTTTGATCATACCGATCCCCACTACATTGGTGACGTGGGAATCGGCATCAATCCGCGTTTGGCAGAAGCGTTGATGCAGTCGGATTTGGTGATTGCGTTGGGGATACGCCTCGGGGAAATCACCACCCAGGGTTACAGCCGACTCAAGGTCCCGATGCCGGATCAGCAGCTCGTGCACATTTATCCGGGTGCGGAGGAGTTGGGCCGTGTTTACTACCCCACGCTTGCGATTACCGCCCGGGCGCCGGCGTTTGCGCTCGCGCTCCCAGAGATCGCGCCGCCGGCCGAATTGCCCTGGGCACAAGAGACGACCCAGCTTCATGAAAGCTATCTTGAGTGGAGCACCCCGGCAGAGGCACCGGGCGACGTAAACCTCGCATCGGTGGTGTATGAACTCAGTGACATGGTTGATGACGATGCCATCATCTGCAATGGGGCAGGCAACAACACGGGCTGGCTGCATCGTTTCTTTCGATTCCGTGAGGGCGGTCGGCAACTCGCCTCCACCAGCGGTTCGATGGGTTACGGGATTCCGGCTGCAGTCGCGGCAGCCCTTGAGCATCCGGACCGCCAGGTGATTGCCATGACCGGGGACGGCGATATCCAGATGACGAGCCAGGAGCTGGCGACAATCGCGCAGGAAGGTTTGTCGATCGTTGTGATCGTCGTCAATAACGCGATGCTGGGCACCATCCGTATGCATCAGGAGATGCATTTCCCGGGCCGGACCGAGAACACCGATCTGGTGAACCCGGACTTTCTGACGCTGGCCAATGCCTACGGGTTTGCGGCCGAGCGGGTAACGCACACAGCGGATTTCGGCCCGGCTCTGCGACGGGCCTTGGACGCTTCCGGCAGCACGCTGATTGAACTCGTGACAGATGCTCAGGCGATTGCACACACGACGACGCTGAGCGAGATTCGTACCCGAGCCAAGTCGTAGTTACAAGCCCGACTCAGGGAATACCCATGACCGACCACTTCACCCAGGCACTGACTGACGCTGTCGATGAGTTTGCCAGGGAACGTGACTGGGAGCAGTTTCACGCTCCAAAAAACCTCTCAACGGCGCTGATGGTCGAAGCCGCTGAACTTGCCGAGCACTTTCAGTGGCTGACGGAGCGCCAGAGTGCCGAACTCGCGCCAGAGCAGCTCGACGCAGTTGCGGAGGAAATCGCGGACGTGCTCATCTACACGCTGCGTCTTGCTTCACGTCTCGGGGTGGATGTCGAAGCGGCCGCGTGGGCCAAGCTCGAAAAAAACCGGCGCAAGTACCCGGTCGATAAAGCCCGGGGCCATGCGAAAAAGTACAGCGAGCTTTAGCCGAGCGCGTTAAGCCGTAAAAGTCTGCGCATAGCGTTCGCGCAGCACGTTCTTCTGTACCTTCCCCATCGCGTTTCGCGGCAGCGTCTCTACGGTAATGATCTGCCGCGGGACCTTGAACCCCGCGAGTTCGGTTTTGAGCTGACTGATCATGCTGTCGGGATCAATGACCGCCCCGGGCAGCGGACAGATCACGGCGACCAGTCCTTCGCCGAGGTCTGCGTGGGGCACGCCGATGACCGCCGATTCGTTGACGCCTTCAAGGACATCAATAGCGTCTTCGATTTCCTTGGGGTATACGTTCAACCCGCCGCTGATGACAAGATCCTTTTCGCGCCCCACGATGCGCACCCGCCCGTCGCCATCCATCGTTGCCATGTCTCCCGAGACAAAGAACCCGTCCTCGGTGAATTCGCTGGCCGTTTTTTCAGGCATTTGCCAGTAGCCCTTGAAGACATTCGGGCCGCGCATCTGCAGCACCCCGGTCTGTCCGGCGGCCACCGGATTGTGTTCGGCATCACAGACCCTGAGCGTCACGCCGGGGAGCGCATAACCTACGGTGCCGGCGATCCTTTCGCCGTCCAGAGGGTTCGAAGCGACCATGTTCGCCTCGGACATGCCGTACCGTTCCAGGATCCGATGCCCCGTGTGTGCGAAGAACGCCTCAAACGTCTGCGCCAGCAAAGGTGCAGAGCCGCTGATAAAAAGCCGGATAGCGGTACAGAGTTCCCGGGTGAACTCCGGGGTATCCATCAGCCTTGTGTAAAAGGTAGGCACCCCCATCATGACCGTGACTGACGGCAGGTGTCGGATGACTTCCTGCGCATCGAAGCGCGGCAGGAAGTGCATCGGAATACCGCGCAGCATTGCGCAATGGACTGCCACGAACAGGCCGTGCACGTGGTAGATGGGCAGGGCGTGGAGCAGCACGTCGTTTTCGACGAAGCCCCAAAGATCGACAAGCGTGAGTGCATTGCTGGCGAGATTGTCATGGCTCAGCATGGCGCCTTTGGAGCGCCCGGTCGTACCCGAGGTGTAGATGATCGACGCGATGTCGTCCGGGCCGCACTCGGCAATCCCGGTCTGTGGTTCGGCTGTCCTCACCGCGTCCATTAGCGTTCCTTCGCCGCTGTTTCCAAGGGTCAGCAGCAATGCGCCAATCGCGCCGGCACTTTCCTCAAGGCCCTTTGCACCGTCGGGTCTTGCGATAAAAAGTCTGGGCGTTGCGTCTTGCAGAAAATAGGCAAGCTCCGAAGCGGTGTAAGCGGTGTTGAGCGGCACAAAGATCGCACCCAGGCGCAGTGTCGCCAGATACAGCAACAGCGCTTCGGGAGATTTGTCGACCTGGGCAAGCAGGCGGTCTCCGGGCCGCAGGCCTAGCGTATGCAGCGCTCCGGCGTATCGGGCCGTGGTATCGTCGATGTCGCCGTAGCAGCAGGTCTCTCCTTTCGGTGTGACCAGCCAGGGCGCTTTGGGGTCATCGGGGAAACGGCTTCGCAGCAGCGAATAGAGGTTGTGATTCAAGTCCGATTGGGCGAGATGCTTCAAAGCAGTAATTTTAACGGGATCGACCTGATACCGCTTCAAAACGCTAAAAGGGTGGCGCCTCGGATCTTATCGTTGCTGCCGATGCCTTAGTCAGAACACATAAACGGTCACATACACACAGATGAAAAAAGAACTCGCTTGCCTGGTGATTCACGGCATCGGCCGCCAGGAACCGGACTTCGCGAAGGATCTGATTGCGGGTGTCTCAAAGCAGTTGCAGACGTTCGGTCGGGATCCCGAGGCGGTGGCATGGCAGTCCGTTTACTGGGATGACATCCTAAGGCCCGCTCAGGAAGCCTATCTGCAGGCAGCCTATGCAGAGGCGGATCTCAATGCACACGGCCTGCGCACCTTGTTGCTCAATGCGTTGGGTGATGCGGCCGGTTATCGGCAGTTGCCGTCAGGCCG
>NZKZ01000046.1 GCA_002694065.1 Acidiferrobacter sp. | reverse complement strand
GTTGATTGGCGCGATCAGCGTTGATCTTTCCCGGGGCGATCTTAGCCCTCCTTGGTTATACGGTTACGCCACTGCGCGAACGAGTTTGCTCGCTGGAAAAACAGACAGCGTTGACTTTTTTGAAGTCAAAATTTTGCAAAGGATCCCGCATAACCCGAAGCACTTCGTTCAGGGACTTCAGTTGGATGGCGATATTCTCTGGGAAGGAACAGGGTTGTATGGCGAGTCCAAGTTAATAAAGCAAAGATTTAATCGAACTGTTGGAACCCTTGAGCCCCTTTACGAGAAGGTGCTGTCTTCTGATGACTTTGGTGAGGGCATTACTGTTCTCAACGATACGCTTTACCAACTTACCTGGAAAGCCGGGCGCGTCTATCGTTACGATCTATCCGGAAAAGAGCCTTCGCCACTTGAACCATTGCGTAACGATAGGGAGGGGTGGGGTTTGACGACCGACGGCCATTCACTGATTGCATCGGATGGCTCGGCTTTTCTGGCTTTTCGGTCGGCGAAAGACTTCTCTGTTGAGAAAACAATTGAAGTCCGGTTTCAGGGAAAAGCCCTAGATCGCCTCAATGAACTCGAATGGATTGACGGGAAAATCTGGGCCAATGTCTGGAAGACCCCCTTTATTGTGGTGGTGGATGCCGAAACCGGTGACGTGACCTCGGTCATTGACTGCGGGAGTCTCGTTGAGGATGCCAGGGCGTCCAACCCCGATATTGATGTGTTGAACGGAATAGCGTGGGATACCTCAAACCGTGAGCTCTACCTTACGGGCAAGCTCTGGCCTTGGGTTTATAGGGTGGTTCTGGATAGAAAAACCCCGCCCGAAGGCAAGTTTGGATTTACGAGTCTGTAGAAGGCAGGGCGTCGACGGCGTTGTAGTCCCACCGTGTGAAAAAATTCGGAAAACTGCTTTTTGCGTAGCCTTCGTGATATCTTAATGGCAGAGCCAATTTCCATTAGAATTTGACTGGTTTTAGATCATTCGATCAGTTGAATTCGAAGATCATCAGGGCGAAAACGCCTGACCTTTCTATGAACACGACTATCAGCTACAAAAAGCCTGTATTGGGCAAGAAAAGAGTTTGCGTACTGGGTATTGCGCTTTTTTTATTTGCGCCTGCTGTTATTGCGGCCCAGTTGATCGCTGACACCCAACAGACGGCTGACACGCAACCGTCGCATCAGGTTTCCTCCGGAACCTTTTGGCTGCCCTCTACTATTCAGTTGAGTCAGAACTCTAGCGACGATCTCTTGTTGGACGAAGAAGAAGACGAGACATTGTCATCTGACGAACTGTTGCTTGATGAAAGCGATGGGGGCGATCTTCTGACCGATGAAGATTCGCTCTTGGATGACGGCGGGCAGGATGATCTCCTTACAGAAAGTGACGATCTGCTGCTGGATGATGGCAGTGAGGATAGCGGAGAGGGGGATCTCCTCTCCGATGAAGATTCTCTTCTCGATGGCGAAAGTCTGGCAGATGAAGCCGAATCCACCGATGAGGTTGCCGAGGCTGCTGGGGAAGAAACCCTTAGTGCCGCAGAACAGCATGAAGCGCTCTTTGCAGAAAGCCGGTATCCCTCTGCGAATACTTGTGCCGCGTGTCACCCGAAGCAATATCGCGAGTGGTCGGTCTCACAGCATGCTTATGCTCAGTTGAGCCCGGTTTATATGGCCATGCAGATCACTATCAACTCGCTCACCAGCGCCACGAACGGCGATTTCTGTATTCGTTGCCACAATCAGGTCGGGATGAATATGGGTGAGTCAATCTATGCTTCCAACCTTGACCGTCATCCCACCTCGCGCGAGGGAATTACGTGCGTGGTCTGTCACAGGGTGAACAAGAACTACGGTAAGGTCAGTGGCCGGTTAGCCCTCGAAGAGGGTGATCTCTATACGGCAATTTACGGCCCGTCGGGGGGCGGTGAGCTCAATCGGGTGCTCGATTCTCCAGGGGAATATCAGGTTTCCACTGATCGTGACCAACCTGGCCGCGCAATCCATGCGACTGCCGAGCAGTTCTTTGCCCTGACCGAGCCCGCATTCTGTGGTTCCTGTCACGACGTAACCCTGTTGAATGGCTTCAGATTGGAAGAAGCCTTTACCGAATTCAAACAGACCAAAGCAGCCGCCGCGGGCATCTCTTGTCAGGATTGCCATATGGGAGTGACCCAGGGACTCGCTGAGGGCTATGAAATGGGCCCAGCAGCTGAGGTCGGTGGAGTCCCAACTGCCTCTCGACGCCTGACCAACCACTTCTTTGCTGGCCCCGATTATTCGATTATTCATCCCGGCCTTTTCCCGCACAGCGTCGAGGCGACTGCCTTGGCCACGCAGCGCGAGTGGCTCAAGTTCGACTATGAGGCGGGATGGGGAACCGATGAATTCGAAGATTCAGTGGCCGATGACCATGAGTTTCCCGAGCCTTGGCAGTGGGTCGACGCCCGGTATGATGCGCGCGCGATCCTGGATGAACAATTCGAGCGACTCGAATGGGCGCGTGAAAAACGTCTCGAGGTTTTAAAACATGGATTTGAGCTGAGCGATATTCGGGTACGTAGCGCCGATGCTTCGGGGATCAGTTTTGAGATTGATGTGATCAACCCCATGGACGGCCACGGTGTTCCAACGGGTTTCGACGCTGAGCGTTTGATCTTTCTTGATGTGACAGTCACCGACCCCGTCGGCAACGTTGTTTACCGATCAGGCGACCGGGACCCAAATGGCGATGTCAGGGATTCGCACTCGCTTTATGTGCATAACGGTGAGTTACCGTTAGATAAAGATCTTTTTAACCTCCAGACTAAATTCGTCGTTCGTCCAGTCCGCGGGGCGGAACGGGAGCAGGTCCTGGCGGTCAACACATCGTCAGCAGCCTTGCCGTTCATCCGTCCTGAGACGCGTGCCACCACAATCTATGGCCGGCCGCGGGGAGCAAGAAAACACAAGCAGACCATTGAGCCGAATGGTTCGCGAACTGCGCAATACCGCGTCAACGGTCAGGGCGTATCAGTGCCGGGCGAATACAGCATAGATATCAAACTTGTCTCCCAGATGATCCCCGTCAATCTGATTGACGCAATCAAAGGCGTGGGCTTTGACTACAGCATGAGTCCTAAGCAGATCGCAGACCGGGTTGTGGATGGCGCAGTTGTGGTCTGGGAGAAAACGACCACCGTCATGGTCGATAGCCAGACGGCTGATGAAGCAAAGATTGCTACGGCCGACTGATCGCGCAAGTCTGCTGGTTTTCGACAGAATCAGGATGGGGAGTTAAGGCGTGTTGTCATTGGGACAGTCAAAGATGTTTAGGTGTGTTGAACGGGCCTTTCGTTTTTTTGGGCCAGTTGCGATGGCCGCCTGCTTGCTCGTTGGCGGGCATTCCACGTGGGCGGCGGAAACCAGCGAGTTCAGCGATCAGCCCATCCCGATGAAGACGCCGGATGAGCTGCCAGCCCGCACCCCCCCACTTGTCGAAGTCGGGCCAGATTTTCTGGGCCCCGGCAATATCCCTGAGGGAATCGAACTGCCAACGGGCGCGGTCTGGACACCAGCGCTGTGGGTTTTCGGCAGTTATCGCACTGCGCTGCAGTACTTTGATCGAGGGCCTACAGACCAGCTCGAGGAGTGGCGCAATCGTTTGGACTTATTCGCCAACGTCCATATGACGCCGACCGAACGTTTGCTGGTGGGTATCTCGCCGTTGCGGGACGGGAGTGACTTCAGCGGCTGCGATTTGAGTAGCGGCGGGAGCGAATGTGAGTGGCATACTGATTTAGATGTCACGACGGTCTTTGTTGAGGGCGAATTTGGGGAGATCTTCCCGAATCTGGATCCTGACGACAGCCGTGCTCTGGATGTTGGTTTTTCGGTAGGCCGCCAACTGCTGTTCTTCCAGGAAGGCATGATGCTCAACGATACCGTGGATGGTGTCGGGGTAACGCGTGACAACATCATCCTTCCTGGCATCGTCGATCTGCGTATTACCGGCTTCTTTGGCTGGGACAACATTGATCGTGAGCCTAGTCTTGACGGTGGGGCAACGACGTTGCTCGGTTTGTTTACCGAAACCGATTTTCGTAAGTCGACGTTCAATCTCGACGCCACCTGGGTTATTGGCAGCTCTAATGAGAATGCTATTGGCGATACCTTTAACATCGGCGCATCCAGCGTTCAGCGCGTCGGCCTTTACAACACAGCTTTTCGGGTCAATCACTCAATGGCGTTCAACCCCGCCGGCCAAAAAACAACCGACGGTACCCTGTTTTTTGCAGAGAGCTCTACGACTCCCGCGTACAGTCATGATGTTGCGTACCTGAACGCGTTCCTGGGGTTGGACAGTTTTACGTCGGCTGCACGCGATCCGATCGCGGGCGGACCGTTAGCACGCGTTGGAATCCTGTTTGCTGGCGTTGGTCTGGGTAATTACGGTTCTGCCTTGAGTAACGACCCGGATGATTCCTACGGGGCAGCATTGGGCTATCAGAAATTCTTCAACCAGCAGCGCACACAATTGGTCCTGGAGTTGGGTGGGCGCGGCCATATCGATGGTGTCAATCCAGCTGCTGGCGCTCTGGGGCTGCGATTGCAGCACGCCCTTGGAGATAGAACGCTGCTTCAGATCGACGGTTTTGCGTCAGTGAATGAAGACCAGGCTGACGGCCAGGGGTTAAGAGCAGAGCTTCTTTTCAGGTTCTAACAATATGCATTCTGCCAAATCCAACGAGATGTCATTCGGAGCGCCTCAGTCTTGTTAGAGGGACTCTTTCAGCCAGAGTTTGTCCAGATTGCGGGCATCGTTATTCTGGTGGTGGCGCTCGGCCAGGCCCTTTTCTCGGTGACCGGAATCTTGCGACGGTCCCACGCCCAAAAAGAACACCTGAACGACGCGAGGGAGTACTTGCGATCCCAAACCCGGGCAGTTCTGCGGGAAGCAAAACGTCGAGAGGATCTTTTCGAACATTCCTGGAATGGAATCAGAAAGTTTGAGGTGTCCCGCAAGGTTTTGGAGGCGGAGAGCGTTCATTCCCTGTACCTGACGCCGCACGACGGCAAACCGCTGCCTCCTTTTCACCCGGGACAATTCCTGACGTTTTCTTTACGCATCCCTAATCAGTCCAAACCTGTCATTCGCTGCTATTCCCTGTCAGACAGTTTTGGCAAGGATTACTTCCGGGTCAGCGTCAAGAAGGTACCCCCGCCACGTGACCGACCCGAGTTGGCGCCAGGTCTGAGTTCGTCTTACCTCAACGATGAAGTCTTTGAGGGGGATATTCTGGATTGCAAGGCACCGAGCGGAAATTTTTTCCTGGACCTGACACGTGACCGCCCGGTAGTGCTGATCGGCGGCGGCATCGGGATTACGCCGGTGCTGAGCATGCTGAACGCCTTATGCGAGACTGGTTCGCGACAGGAGATCTGGTTCTTTCTTGGTGTGCGCAATTCCCGTGAGCATGTCCAGAAAAGTCATCTGGAACGTCTGGCTGCTGAATTTGACAACGTTAAGCTTAACGTCTGCTACAGCGATCCAATTCCGGAAGACAAACCCAACGTGGATTACCAACATCAGGGAAGGGTGGGTCTTGATCTTTTCAAGCAGGTGCTGCCCTCGAATAATTTCGACTTTTATATTTGTGGCCCCCCGCCGATGATGAATGCCGTGACCGAGGGTCTGGCACAGTGGGGTGTCCCCGAGGATGACGTCCACTTCGAAGCGTTTGGCCCGGCGAGCGTTAAGAAAAAGCCCGCCGATGAGAGCAAGCAAGACGGGTCGGCTGCTGCTGCATTTGCTGTGACCTTTGCACGCTCGCAGAAGACGGTTACCTGGGATGGCACCGAGGCGTCTTTGTTGGACTTTGCTGAGGCAAACGGTATCGCAATGGACTCAGGGTGCAGGGCGGGCAACTGTGGAAGCTGCATCACGGCCCTGAAGTCGGGCAATGTTGAATACCTGAATGAGCCGGGTTCGATGCCGGAGACGGGATCCTGTCTGACGTGCATCTCGATACCTCAGGGAGATGTGACGCTAGATGCTTGATTCTCCTCAAGCGCTGCGTCGTAACTGGATTTGTAATCCTGAGCACGCAGGCGGCTCGTCTTGCCCTGTTAATGACGGCTAGTGGATTCTCGAACTAATATCTGTGTATATGTCATGATGTCATGATAAATGAAATAAAAATGCAATCAGGAGGTATGGATAAATGACTCGGATCACACGCTTTTGCAGCAGCCTTTTGGTGATAATGGGTTTTGCAGTGATGACCGCGGCGAACGCCCAGGAACTGCATATCGACCCGCAAAAGGTCACTGGACCGGATGCCTGTGGGGAGTGCCACGAGTCTTCGGTGAAGGCATGGAAAGAAAGTCATCATGCCAAGACCTTTCACGAATTGCCGCGATCGGACGAAAGCCGCGAAATTGCCAAGAAGATGGGCATCAAGCGGATCAAGGCAGAAAGCGATTGCCTTTCCTGTCACTTCACCTCGGCGATCAAGGAGGGCAAGTCAAAGCCGATCGCAGGCATCAGTTGTGAAAGTTGTCACGGCGCAGGCGAGGGCTACATCAAGGTTCACAGTGATTTTGGCGGCAAGGATGCGACCAAGGAAACAGAAACACCAGAGCATCGGGTCCAGCGATGGGCGGATGCCGAGGCGGCCGGCATGATTCGTCCGTCGAATCTCTATGCGCTCGCAGAAAATTGCTACCAGTGCCATATGGTTCCCAATGAAGAGCTGGTTAATAAAGGAGGCCATGCGGCCGGCAGTAAATTCGAGTTGGTTGCCTGGAGCCAAGGTGAGGTCCGGCATAACGTGTGGTATACGAAGGAGAATGATGTCGCCGACATTAACCGTCAGCGCATGATGTTTCTGATTGGTCAGATGCTTGAGCTGGAATATTCCCTGCGTGGGGTGTCCAAGGCAACTGCAAAGGCGACTTATGCTGTCTCGATGGCAAAACGTGCTGCCCGCGCAAAGAAGCGACTGGCGAAAATCGATGAACTCACAGGCGGTGCAGCGCCTGAAATCAAACAGGCGCTGGAAGCCGCGTCTGGAGCAAAGCTCAGCTTGAATAATGAAGCGGCTCTCGTTGCAGCGGCAGAAGGTGTTCAGGAAGCGGCCATTGCGTTTGCCGCAAATCACGACGGTTCTGCTTTTGCGGGGATCGATAAAGCGCTTCCCGCGCCAGAGAAATATAAAGGCAAGGTAATTCAGCCGTAACGGTTTGCCGGTAAAGGGAGTCGGCACCAGTATCCGTCATGGCTGAAGCCCCCCAGCGTTCGATCCGGCGCCCGAATCGGTGGGATCAGCCGTTTGGTCCTGATCTCACGGATGCCGATATCGAGCGCATCCTCGCCATGGCGCCGTTTGACGGCATGGACCAGTCACGGTTTGCGCCGTCGGCGACATTGCGTGACATCATCCGAAACGATGCACGCCTTCTTTCTTTTGAATCCGGCGATCTGATCGTCCGTGCCGGGGATCACGGCACGTCAACTTTCTTCGTGATGGCAGGTACCGTGCGCGTGGTTCTTCCCCCGGGACTGCCGAACACATTGCTCGGGCGGGCGCAACCGCAGCAAAAAACGGTGTGGCAGTCTCTTGCGCAGGTCTGGTCCCGGCCCAAGCTGCCTGAGGTTCGGGACATTGCCAAGTTGGATCTAAAAACCGCAACCGATACTCGGGTCACCCAGCAGGGCGAGACGCGAACGCGGATTACAGATATCGACGATATCTGCGAGCGCTACAAAACGGTCACCCTCGGCGAGACCGAGATGTTTGGTGAGATAGCCGCGTTGACTCGGGCGCCGCGTACCAGCACGATTTTTGCCCAGGGCCGGGTGGAATTGCTGGAGATTCGGCGGCCCGGAATCCGTGATATTCGTAATCGGGTCGCTTCTTTCAAGGAGCATATTGACGGACTTTATCGACAACGCAGCCTTGAAGCGCATTTACGCGAGTCATGGGTCTTCAAACATCTTGATAACGAGGCCATGAGCCGTATTGTTGCTCTGACATTATTCGAGACATACGGAAACTTCGATTGGCAAGCTTCATTCATGCGCGCCGCAGAAGGGACACCGGCCGAACGATTGGAGAAGGAGCCTGTCATTGCTCGGGAAGGGGATTATCCTGACGGTTTGTTGATGGTGCGCGCAGGTTTTGCCCGGGTCAGTCATGAGTATGACCATGGCCACAAAACCACGTCTTATCTCGGGGCCGGTGCAGTCTTCGGCCTGGAAGAACTGTTGCATAACTGGCGCGGTGAAGGGGAGCCGGTGCAGCTGAAGAATTCGCTCAGGGCAGTGGGCTACAGTGACATTCTCAGGGTGCCGACCCACGTTATAGAGCAGTATGTCCTGCCAACCCTGCCTGAGCATCGGGCAGCAGGGTCGATTAAGCCCGCCGTGCCTCAAGCGGACTCTCAGGCATCAACTGCGGATCCGGCAACATCCGATCTTGCCCCGGAGGTAGTCGAATTTCTGGTCGATAACCGGTACATCAACGGCTCGCAGACGATGCTTATCAATCTGGATCGCTGCGTCAGGTGTGACGCGTGTTCGGAAGCGTGCGCCGTGGGTCACAACAACAACCCGCGGTTTAACCGGCATGGCAGGCGTATACAAAGCCTGATGGTCGCTAACGCGTGCATGCACTGCCTCGATCCGGTCTGCATGCTCGGATGCCCTACCGGCGCGATTCATCGTGTCGAGGGATCGGGAGAGGTAGTGGTCAATGACGATACCTGTATTGGTTGCGCGACCTGCGCCAACAACTGCCCCTACGACAACATCCGTATGGTTGAGGTGCGAGATGCCGAAGGCAGATTCATCTTCGATGAAATTACCGGCCAACCCGTAGTTAAGTCGACGAAATGCGATCTGTGTGTTGACCAGATTGGAGGCCCGGCGTGCCAACGGGCTTGCCCCCACGATGCCCTGGCCCGAGTGGACCTTTCTGATACGGCAGCACTGGCGAAGTGGATGGGCCGATGAAAGGTTTTGTCCGGCGCCGACTCGTTAATGTCACGTTTGCGATCCTGGCGGCCCTGCTTGTCGTTGTCTCGAGCACGGTTTACGTCACGGCAATCAATCAGAATGGGTTTTTGACAGGCTGGATTCTCTTTGGCCTGGTGCTTGCTTTATCCGGGTACCGTATTCGCAAAAAAGTGTCGACCCTGCCTATCGGCCGGGCATCGTCTTGGCTTCAGGCGCATGTTTACGGCGGCTTGATCGCGCTATTTGCTTTTTTCGTGCACGTCGGATGGCGAGTGCCCGACGGCGTTTTCGAGGGCGTGTTTGCCTCGGTGTTCCTTCTGGTGGCGTTCAGTGGTGTGGTCGGCATCGTGATCAATCGAATTTTCGCCAGGCGCCTTACCCGTCGCGGCGAGGAAGTGATATTCGAGCGTATCCCCGGCTTTATGGTGCGCCTGCGTGAGCAGGCTGAAGAGATACTTTTGGCGAGTGCTGGTGAGACGGGCTCCGCTGTACTTCGGGAGTTCTATTTCTCTCGCCTGTCATCGTTTTTTGCTGGGCCTCGGAACTGGCTCGGCCATCTGGTTTCGTCAAACCGGACGCTCTACAAACTCCAAAATGAAATGGATAGCCTTGAGCGTTATCTCAACGCGGATGATCGTGAGCGACTGACAGAACTTCGGTACCTGGTCGAACGAAAAGATGAGCTGGATTTTGCCTATGCGCTGCAAGGTGCCATGAAGTTCTGGCTGTTTATTCACGTGCCGCTGACTGTGGCCCTGTTGATCGGCATGCTTGTCCATACGGTGCTGGTGCACGCGTTTTCCGGAGGACTGTCGTGAGAGGGCGGTTGCAGAGGTTCGATTACCGGCGCAGCTCCTATCATCGCGTGACGCAGGATTGGGTCTGCGGCCACGCGGCGGCCGGCCGTCCCTGTCAGATCGGACCCGATGCGAACGGTCAT
>NZKZ01000161.1 GCA_002694065.1 Acidiferrobacter sp. | reverse complement strand
CGCCTCACTGGAGCCCCACAACACCCCCTGATGTGTGCCGAAAGTCTTGTAGGTGCTGTAGGCATAAAAGTCCACGCCCAGCGTCTTCATGTCAGGAATGACATGGGGTGCATAAGACACGCCGTCCGCCACCACCAGCGCGCCCACTCGATGCGCCATCTCGGCGATCGCCGCCATGTCATTGTGGGTGCCCACCAGGTTGGAGCACAAGGTACAGCACACGATCCGGGTTTTATCTGAAATCAACTCCTCAAGGTCATTGAGATCCAATTCACCATCAGCTTTGCCGACACGCCACTCACGGATAACAATGCCGTGCTCAGACAGGCGCCGCCAGCAACCGATATTGGCCTCATGATCCTGATTAGTCACCACGATCTCATCGCCGACACGCAACAGGTGTCTCAAACTCTGAGCAAGAATATAAAAATTCAGTGTTGTTGAGGGTCCGATCGTAATCTCATCCTCAGCCGCATTAATGAGCGAAGCGATCGCAGCGTACGACTCATCCATCTCTTCACCCGCCTGCTTTGACAGAGCGAATGCCCCATAGGGCTGCACCTTGTGATCAACAAAAAACCGTGCCAGGCGATCGGAAACGGTAGCCGGCACGTAAGACCCGCCCGCATTTTCAAAAAATGCCCAGTCGCGAGTTTCCTCAGCCGAAAACGCTGGAAACTGCGCACGTACAAAATCCACATCAAGTTCCATAGATATTCATCCTAGTTCCCAATTGCCTCCGTTTTGCTTAAGCGAGGCTTGCGGCCTTCAATGTCAGCTCTGGCATCGCGGACAATAGTAGGAGGCCCTTTGGCCGATCACTTTCCTCCGGATAGGAGTCGCACAGTTTACACAAGGGCGGCCTGCACGCTCATAAACATCGAGCGACTGCTCGAAATATCCCGGCTCACCCGTCACTCTGGAATAATCCCGCAGTGTAGTCCCCCCTGCCTCGATCGCTTCCGACAGGACTTGTCTGATCGCGTCCAGCAACCCCTCATACTGCGACAGCGTTACCCGACCCGCGGCCCGTCCCGGCCGGATTCCAGCGCGAAAAAGGGACTCACTGGCATAAATGTTACCCACGCCGACAACAATGCGGCTATCCATCACAAATTGTTTGATACTGGTTTTTCTCCTGCGGGAGACCCGATGCAAGAATGCGCCTGTTAATTCGGGGTCAAACGGTTCCGGACCTAATCCTTTGATCAACCTGCTGTTGCGGTAATCCTCCGCCACCCAGAGCACGCTGCCGAAACGTCGTGGATCATGAAACCGCAGCGCTCTTCCAGAGTCGAATACCAGATCGACGTGGTCATGTTTGACGTAAGGGGTATCTGCCGGCACGACGCGCAGGCGCCCTGACATTCCCAAATGAATCATCAAGGTTCCATGACTGAAGTTCAGCAGTATGTACTTGGCTCGACGACTGACAGTAACCACTCGCTTTTGGGCAAGGATGCTACTCAATCCACGTGACACCGGCCAGCGAAGGCGCCGTTCGCGGACCCGCACCGCTTCAATTCTTCGATCTACCACCGCCGGACGCACTCCTCGCACGGTCGTTTCTACTTCAGGAAGTTCCGGCACCCGACCTCCCCGCATGGCAGTGATCAACCGAGTACCCCTTCTGGACCTTTTGAAATGTTCTCAAGTCGATACTCCGCTTATCGTCTGCGCCACATCCGTCGCGTCTTCACCCGACGGCATGCGAAAATACAAGCAAATCTGAACTCTACACTCACTGCCAATTATGGCCTTTCAGGTAACCAATCAGAAAACCGGGCATTCGTTCCCGGTGGAAAACACCGAAACCGTGCTCGACGCAGCAATGCGTCAAAGCCGGGCCTTCAGCTATAGCTGTCGAAGCGGTTCCTGCGGCAGCTGCAAAGCACGCCTTATCTCGGGAGAAGTTGACCCTGGGGACTACGCGGTGGGCGCGCTCTCCGAGAGCGAAAAAGCCGCTGGGAGCATTCTGCTCTGCCAAGCAAAACCCCAGAGCGACATTGTGATTGAGGCCAATGAGTTGCCGCCGGGATCAGCAATGACCATCCGCACCTTACCCTGCCGGGTCGTCCATCTTGAAAAAGTCAGCCACGACGTCATGGTCGTACAGCTGAAGTTGCCGCAGAACCAGACCCTTCAATACCTTCCCGGTCAATACATTGATATTCTGCTGCGCGATGGCCGACGCCGCAGTTTTTCGATCGCCAATGCAGCAACCGAAGGCGAAGATTTGCAACTCCATGTACGACGGGTGCCGGATGGGCATTTTACCGAACAAGTCTTCACAACCATGAAAGCCCGTGATCTTCTGCGGTTTCAGGGACCGCTGGGAACCTTTTTTCTGAGAGAGGAAGAAACCCATCCGGTGATTATGGTCGGAGGCGGCACCGGTCTTGCTCCCTTAAAGGCGATACTGGATGTCGCCCTGGACAAATTTCCAGATCGCGAGTTTCATCTTTTCTGGGGGGTGCGCTCAATGGAAGACTTGTATCTCGACAATGAAGTGAGGGGCTGGTCCGATACCCATCGCAACCTGAGTTACACACCGGTCCTGTCGGAGCCCAAAGCCGAGGACAATTGGCAAGGGGAAACCGGATTCGTACACGAAGTCGTGTTGCGGCAACATCCGGAACTTAATGATTTTGAAGTGTACGCGAGCGGCCCGCCGCCGATGATTGAGGCCCTGAGAAACACGTATCCCGCCCATGGCCTTAACCCTGAGAGGCTATTCTTTGATTCTTTCGAGTTCACGGCGGACGCAGAGTAAGGCGAACAAGCCGCGCAAAGATCCCAACGCGTCCGGATTTTTTAAGGACGCTGCTCTGTAGAAGGAAGCGGAATCAACTCTCCCTCGGCAGTTGCCGACTCCCTTAATAATTGTGGCACATCTTTCGACTCGGCCGACTGCAGGCCGCGGCGGTAGCATTGCAGTGCTTTATCCGATTCCCCCATCGACTCCAGCAGTAAACCCAGCTCCAGATATTCCTCTCGTGACCCGCCCAGGCGGACGGCTTTGAGAAGATGATCCCGCGCCTTATCACGATCTCGATTCGCCAGGTGTAATCGTGCCAGGGTCATCAACAGATCGGGGTCCTCTTTATGACCCTGCTCCCATTGCTCTGCGCGACGTAACTGCTCATCAATCTGCTGCGAATGGGCGTGCCCGTAAAGTCTCACCAACTCTGAATCCCACTGGCGCACGATGCACTTGCGCAGAAACTGTTCAGCCGCAGTCCCTTCTCCCGAATTAATCAGGGCCCGGGCGTGGGCAGCCTGCAGGACCGGGTCTTTTCTTTGCCGGCGCGTCAATTTCGTCCAGGCTGATCCTGAATCATCTGCTTTGACAAGACGCTGGACCTGTATCTCTTGGCGCAGCATATCGAGCTCAGCCCGGGGCAATGCACGAAGATCTCGATCCCGCTTTAGCAAAAGCTCAAGGGCTAGCCAATCGTGCTGCGTTCGCATTAGGCCCAATAACATTCTTTGGACTGCCCGGTGGCGCACGCCCTGCTCATGAAGCTGTTCGAGCACACCTCTCGCCTCATCAATCTGCCCAGCCCGCTCAAGCAACCGGGCCCGGGTAATTTCAATGGCTTCAAGATGGTCCGGATCCTGCTCACGAGCGGTGACCAGGTACCGATCCCTGGCCTCAAAATCACCCCGCTGCTGGGCCGCATAGGCGGCACCGAGATACTGCAGCAATGGTGTACTGCCCCGACCCAGACCCTCATTCAGCGCAATTTCCGCTTCCTCCCACTCACCCTCGATCAGGCGCGCATAACCGGTCAAAGTTGCGCGATCGGCCTGAGCGTGCCGTCGGCGTGCTTGCCAGTGGTGAAGATCGCGTGGGGCACGGAAAATACGAAACAGGATTCTGATCAGGAAATAAACGGCAACGAGTCCAACTGCCAGTCCTGCGAGGAAAAGCGCCAAAGAGACTTCGATCTCATAGGGCCATCGGGAAATAAGCACATAGCCGGGATCCTCACGCGCCAGCAGTCCCAGGGTGAGTGCGACGGCCAGTGCCGTCAGTACCAGGACGATTGCCGTCACTCAGTCGGGGTCCTTGCGCCAATTTGGCTGCGCAACAGGGTTAAGGATTCGGATATATCGGGCAGCTCCTGAGCGATGTCGATCTGCATCAGCTCTGACAATCTCGCATCAAATCGCTGCGATTCGGAGGATGACTCAAAGTAGTCATTGAGCCAGGTGCGGGCTGTCGTCAGGTTTTCTTCGTAAACCGCCTGATCACTACGCAATACCGCCAGTTGGGCAACCAAAAGATGCAAGCGAAGATTTTCAAACGCGAGAAAGCGCTCACTGTTGTCGAGCTTGGGCGACTGAGTCTCGTCGACCCGACGTACCCGTATAAGACTTCCAAGATCATCCGCTAGACGGCTCATCCATGCGGCAAAAAAACCTGGCTTGTCCTTGTCGACTGACGAAGCGGTCGAGCTGTCCTTTCCACTTTGATCGGCCTGCGCATCGGCAATCCAGTCTGGGCGATCCCCGTCGCCTTTAAGCGGCAAAGCAGACACCGTCTGTACGAGAGAGGAAAGATCCAGTGCGATGCCTGAAATATCCGACAACTGTACTCGCTCAAGGGCGCTAAGCTCTTGAGAGAGGGCTCTTCGGACTTCCAATATTGCAGGATCGGCAACCGAGCGAAGTCGATCGTCAGCGAGGGTCAGCGCCCGCTTTGCCAGTTCCGCATCTCCAAGCAAACTGAGTCGCTGATTTGCCAGCAATAATAGATGCGCAACTTCTCGAAGCGTCCAGTCTTCCTCGACGGACCCCAGTTGCGTACGGGTCGCGGCCAGCGTGCCCGCCAGAGACGAGATCTCGTCATTCTGCCGAGCAAGGGCACCTTCCTGCTCGTCCGCCAATGACTTGAACCTTGCATCCAACTCAGATTGAGCTGCTTCGATGCTCTCGAGCACTTCGCGCTTATCGTCAAGATTTTGACTGAGCGCGGCATCAATCCTGACCTGCAGGCCGGATTGCTCGGTCACAAGACGGGTAAGTTCTCGGTCTACTCCGTCAAGACGACCCAGTTCACGGCCTGCCTCGAGCTGGCCGGCGACCTGAGTGACGTACCAGGTGTAAACACTGAGGCCGACACCTAAAATAGCGAGAATCAAAGCCAAATAGACGGCCCAATGCGCCTTGGCGGGGTCTTTGGCTGGTGTTGAAACCGCGGGCACAGCCGACGACACGCTCATTGAATCCGGACCCGCTGGCTCGGCCACGGATGTCGCATCGGAGGCGTCTTTTGAAGAGTCTTTAGCGGTTGTCACAAAT
>NZKZ01000045.1 GCA_002694065.1 Acidiferrobacter sp. | reverse complement strand
GGCCGGGATGATCTACGAAGTAGACGTCAATAAACGTGATGTCGACGAAGTAGTGGCGGAATGGATGGAAGCCAACGAATCCGTATGGCGCGCCTGGCTGCCCTAAGCCAACAAAGACTGCTGTTCACAAAACAGGCTCCTTCGGGAGCCTGTTTTTTTTGAACTCCGGGAGCTTAACTCAGAAGAGAGATGGCGCGCCCGGAGAGATTCGAACTCCCGACCTCATGGTTCGTAGCCATGCACTCTATCCAACTGAGCTACGGGCGCGTACTGCGGGAAGGCCCGCGATTCTAGCACGCGGGTCTTTTTGATTATGGATAAGTGGCGGAGAGGGAGGGATTCGAACCCTCGATGGAGCTATTAACCCCATACTCCCTTAGCAGGGGAGCGCCTTCAGCCGCTCGGCCACCTCTCCTTGAGTTTCTACTTCAGATCAGGTTTTCTAATCTTCGCTGCCGGAGTTTCCGGAACCGGCAGAATTTCTTCCATCCTGACTATGCTGTGCATCACGGTCCAGAATCTCCTCCCGATGCACGGCGACATCTTTGGGGGCATTGATCCCCATTCTCACCTGGCCGCCTCGTAATCCCAGCACGGTCACTTCGATATCATCACCAATCTTCAGCGTTTCGCCAACCCGGCGAGTCAATATCAGCATCCCTGCACCCTCCGCCTCGGAATTCTACATTACCATCACCACCCTGCCCCAATACTTAAGTATCAGGCTTCTTGTGCCTCGGATAACGTTTCCTCGGTCACATCGCCTTCCAGTTCAAAGGCTTTATGCAAAGCCCGCACGGCAAGCTCGAGATACTTGTCGTTGACGCCGACGGAGATCTTGATCTCTGAGGTCGAGATCAACTCAATGTTGATACCCTCTGCCGCCAACGTATCGAACATCTTTGCCGCTACGCCCGAATGGGAGCGCATCCCCACTCCCACGATAGCAATCTTGGCCAGTGTGTCATCACCCACGACATCGCGCGCATTCAGCTCCTGCGCAATCTCGTTCAGCAGCTTCATTGCCTGAGCGTATTCATTGCGATTAACGGTAAATGTCAGGTCAGTCGTGCCATCCTGGGCTACGTTCTGAATGATCATATCGATATTGAGATGCGCCGCTGAGATCGGCCCAAAGATTCGCGAAGCGACTCCAGGCTGATCGGGCACGCCCCGGATGGTGACCTTTGCCTCATCGCGGTTGTAGGCGATTCCGGCGATTAAAGGCTGTTCCATGTCACTTACCTCATGAGTAATCAATGTGCCCGGGCCATCCTCAAATGACGACAGCACCCGAAGCGGCACGCGGTATTTACCGGCAAACTCGACCGAGCGGGTCTGCAGAACTTTTGCCCCCTGACTGGCGAGCTCCAGCATCTCTTCGACCGTGATCTGATCGAGGCGTCTCGCCTCGGGGACAATCCGGGGATCGGTCGTGTAGACCCCGTCGACATCCGTAAAGATACGGCATTCATCAGCCTCAAGAGCGGCTGCCATCGCCACAGCAGTAGTATCAGAACCACCGCGCCCCAGGGTGGTGATGTTTCCCTCTTCGTCGACACCCTGAAATCCCGCGACCACAACTACGCGGTTATTCTCAAGGTCCTCACGAACGCGGGCGGCATCAATATCGAGAATCCTGGCTTTGCCATGGACGTTGTCCGTTAGGATCTGGACCTGACCGCCGGTGTAGGAGCGGGCTTCGATGCCCCGCTTGTTTAGCGCCATCGACAGGAGCGCAATCGTGACCTGCTCGCCGGTCGACACCAGCACGTCCATCTCCCGGGCCTGCGCATCGGGATCAACCTCCTCCGCCAGCCCCAACAGTCGGTTGGTTTCCCCTGCCATCGCCGAGACAACCACAACGAGCTGCTCGCCCTTTTGGTGGCTCTCGCTTACTCGGTCTGCTACCGCGTTGATTCTTTCAACGGAGCCCACGGAGGTGCCGCCATATTTTTCAACTGCTAAAAACATATTCTTTGCAAGACTCGAAACCGGGGCGCGCATTAAACCCCTTTTGGGGAGGCAGGTAAAGTTTTAGAGAAAAGAATGGATTTTTATAGTGAAGACAGCCAATCGGGAACCTGCGAAAGCGCCGCGTCAAGGCCATCAATATCTGCGCCGCCGCCCTGAGCGGAGTCTGGGCGGCCTCCTCCCTTGCCGCCCACTTTAGCGGCCAGGTCTGCGACGAGTTTGCCTGCATGACAGCGATCGGTGAGATCCTTGCTTACACCCACCAGGAGGGTTGCCTTGCCGTTTTGCACTCCTCCCAAGACCACCACCGCCGAGCCCGCTCGATCTTTCAGTCGATCCATCATTGCGCGCAGCCCTTTGATATCCACGTCATCATAGCGCTTAACGAGCACACGTATCCCGTTAACTTCCTGAATCTCGCTTGCGGGATCATCGCCTGTGCCGCCCGCTGCCAATTGACCCTGCAACTGCTCGACCTTGCGTTCGAGCTCGCGAACCCGTGTCGAAAGGCTGGTGGCCCGTTCCTCAAGATCGGAGCGACCAGTTTTCAATGCTGCGGCCAGACGGTTGAGCGTCTCGCTTTCATTGACCCCATGCAGATAGGCGGCTTCGCCGGTCAGCGCCTCGACGCGGCGCACACCCGCGGCAATACCACCCTCTGAGATGATGCGGAAACTGCCGATATCTCCAGTGCGCCGCACATGCGTGCCCCCGCAAAGCTCGAGTGAAAACTCTCCCATCGATACGACCCGCACATCTTCCTCGTATCTTTCCCCAAAGAGCGCAGCAGCACCCTGTGCTCGAGCGTCTTCCAGTTTCATGAGCCGTGTCCCGACATCATTATTGGCCCTGACCTGCTGATTCACGAGACGCTCGACTTCGTTGATCTCGACGCCTGACATCGCATCACCGTGCGAGAAATCAAATCGCAATCTTTCGTTGTTCACCAGCGAGCCTTTCTGCTGAACATGAGCGCCCAGCACCTCCTGAAGCGCAGCGTGCAGTAAATGCGTCGCCGAGTGATTGGCCGCGGTAGCGCTGCGGCTTTGTGCATTCACTTCGGCATTGACTTGAGCGCCTGTTGTCAGCGAACCGGAAATCACCTTGCCGGCATGGGCAATGACCTTGTGTGCCAGAAAATGCACATCCGAAACCTCAAAGCGGCCGCCGGGCCAGGTCAGAAAACCCTTGTCTCCCACCTGTCCCCCGCTCTCTGCGTAAAAGGGTGTGGTGTCGAGAATCACTAATGCTTCGCTGCCTTCGCTAATGCTCTCCGTCTCGGTGTCTTCGGCAACGAGCGACAAGACTGTCGCATCACCAGCAAGATGTTCATAGCCAGAGAAGTCTGTTCGCTCCTCAATGCTGACTTTGGCAACCCCTTCCATCCGGAACTGGCTGGCTGCGCGGGCACGGTCGCGCTGACCTGTCATGGCTTTCTCGAATCCCTCCATATCGACGGTCAGACCCCGCTCGCGGGCATAGTCCGCAGTGAGATCCGCGGGAAAGCCGAACGTGTCGTAAAGCCGAAAAGTGAGATCCCCTGGAATCACGGTGCCCGATAGATCAGCGAGTTCCTGCTCAAGAATGCGCATGCCCTGCCCCAAGGTTTGGGCGAAGCGCTCGCCTTCAAGGGCCAATGCCTCCTCAACACGCGGTTGGGCCTCCACTAGTTCGGGGCAGGCTTCGCCCATCTCCTCAACCAGAGGCGCAACCAGGTTATGCATGAAAGGTCCCGATGCGCCGGCCTGATAACCGTGGCGAATCGCCCGGCGGATGATGCGGCGAAGCACATATCCGCGACCTTCGTTTGAGGGGACTACACCGTCCGTGATCAAGAATGCGCTGGATCGGATATGGTCCGAAATGACCCGCAGGGATGTGCTGTTGAGATCGTCGCAACCGGTTACTTCGCCTGCGGCCTTGATCAGAGCAACAAACAGATCTGTCTCGTAGTTGCTGTGCACGCCCTGCAAAACGGCGGCAAGGCGCTCAAGCCCCATCCCGGTATCCACTGACGGTTTGGGCAGCGGGGTATCGTTGCCATCGGCATCGCGATTGAACTGCATGAAGACCAGGTTCCAGATTTCTACATAGCGATCACCATCGGCCTCCGGGGTTCCTGGCGGGCCTCCTGCTACCTCGGGGCCGTGATCATAGAAAATCTCGCTGCAAGGGCCGCACGGGCCGGTATCGCCCATAGCCCAGAAATTATCGCTCGCGCCAATGCGTGCAAAGCGCTCGGCAGGCACACCCATATCGCCCAGCCAGATATCTGCAGCCTCGTCATCCTCATCATATACGGTGACCCAGAGCTTTTCCGCTGGCAGACCATACCCTTCGGTCAACAATGTCCAGGCGTGCTGAATAGCCTCGCGCTTGAAGTAGTCCCCAAAGCTGAAATTGCCCAACATCTCAAAAAAGGTGTGATGCCGGGCCGTGTAACCCACATTATCGAGATCGTTATGCTTTCCGCCGGCACGAACACAACGTTGGGCAGTCACCGCGCGGTTATAGGCTCTTTTATCCTGCCCCAGGAAAACATCCTTAAACTGCACCATACCAGCGTTGGTAAACAGCAGCGTGGGATCGTTATGGGGCACCAACGGGCTGCTGGACACGATTTCGTGCCCGTTTGCAGCGAAGTAATCAAGGAACTGCTTTCGGATGTCCCGAGTTTTCATAGTTATCCAGTCTGTGCGGCGGCAAAAACCGCCGTTCACCAAGGCAGATGCCAAGGAAAACCGTGATTTTAACCGGGACTTTGCCATTCGCCGAGCACCTGACGAATGGTTTCTGTATCAAATCCTCTTCTCTGTAGATAAGAGGCCCGTCGAGCCCAGTCCTTGTAGTCCTTAATCACGGGATTGGGGAAATGCGCCGCATGCTTGGCAGCGGCTACTGCAGGCCAGGAACACTCTGCCCCGGCAAGCGCCTCTTCAATGATTAAGGGCTCGACGCTGCGCTCTCGCAGCTCTTGGCGAATGTAGTCCGGACCATAGCCGGTCTTTGCCCGATGGGAAACAAGCGCTTGGGCGTAACGTACATCAGAAAGCTGGTTACGTGCGCAAAGCTCCTCCAACACCCTATCTACGAGAGGATTTTCAAACCCACGCTGGAAGAGCTTTTGTTGCAACTCTCTACGGCTATGCTCGCGCCGCGTGAGCAACTTCAGCGCCTTGTCACGAATCTCGCCATAAAGATCCGCATCGGGATCGTTCATAAGGCAGCGGGAGATTTGGGCTTCTTTTGCGTAACCCTACCCTGACCCTGTCCTAACCCTGAGCCTAAGCTTCGGCCTCAGCTTCGGCTTCGGGCTCAGGCTCAGAAACTTCCCCAGCGGACTCCGGTTGTCCGAGATTATTGAGGCCCATTTTCTGTCGCACCACATTTTCGATCTCAGCTGCCGTATCAGCGTGCTCTCTCAAGAACTCACGGACGTTATCCCTGCCCTGACCGATCCGCTCGCCGTTATAGGAGTACCAGGCACCTGATTTCTCGACGATCTTGTGCTCAACCCCCATATCGATCAACTCGCCTTCCTTTGAGATACCTTCGTTGTAGAGGATATCGAATTCACACTTTTGAAATGGTGGGGCGACCTTGTTCTTGACGACCTTGACGCGGGTCTGGTTCCCGAGAATCTCATCGCCTTTCTTTACCGCGCCGATACGCCGGATATCGAGACGAACGGATGAGTAGAACTTCAGAGCATTACCGCCGGTCGTGGTCTCAGGATTTCCGAACATCACGCCGATCTTCATTCGGATCTGGTTAATGAAGATCACCATTGTGTTCGAGCGCTTGATGTTGGCGGTCAGTTTGCGAAGCGCCTGAGACATGAGCCGGGCCTGCAGGCCAACATGGGTATCGCCCATTTCGCCTTCGATCTCAGCTTTTGGCGTCAATGCGGCGACCGAGTCAACAACGATGACGTCTACCGCCGCTGAGCGCACCAGCATATCCGCGATCTCAAGCGCCTGCTCTCCGGTATCCGGCTGCGAAACCAAAAGATCATCGACCCGCACGCCAAGACGCTCGGCATAAACGGGATCAAGCGCGTGCTCAGCATCGATAAAGGCACAAGTCCCCCCAACTTTTTGCGCTTCTGCTATCACGGAGAGCGTCAGCGTTGTCTTGCCGGAGGATTCCGGGCCGTAGATTTCAACCACGCGGCCGCGGGGTAATCCGCCAATTCCCAAGGCGATATCCAATCCCAGTGAACCCGTCGAGACGCTTTCAATGCTTTGGCCGGCTTGAGCATCCCCCAGGCGCATCACCGAGCCTTTGCCAAACTGTCGTTCGATCTGCCCGAGCGCTGCGTCTAAAGCCTTCTGCCTGTTGTCATCCATGTGTTGCTCCGATTGCGTGCTTAAATTCGAGGTTGCTGTTTATGTCGTTTGCTTGTGCCGTGGCGATTATGCGCGTCTGGCGCCGGGTACTTCCGGGAATCAGGGGCCATTATTTCATAATCCAAATGTTGAACACAGAGAACTGCTTCACAAAATCAGGCCGGGATTGCCTCGGCCCGTCGGGCCAGTTCTGAAAGAGCTGTGGCGACGGTCTGACGGCGAACCTCCTCGCGATCGCCATGGAAATGAAAGCGCTCGCTGACGGCCTCCCTGCCGGGGAACTGCCATGCCATATAGACCGTGCCAACCGGCTTTTCCTCACTGCCCCCGCCTGGTCCGGCGATGCCAGTCACAGACACCGCGACACTGGCATCTGTTCTCTCCAGCGCTCCAGAAACCATCGCCTCTGCCACCTGCCCACTCACCGCCCCATAACTGGATATAAGCGAACCTGGGACCCCCGCAAGGGATGATTTTGATGCGTTGCTATAAGTCACGAGGCCGCACTCAAACCAATCCGAGCTTCCCGTGAGGGAAGTCACAACCTGGCAAATCCAACCGCCGGTGCAGGATTCAACAGTCGCGAGCCGCCAGCCCCGCCCAAGCAGGAGCTCACCGGCTTTTCGGGCAATCTGGGAAAGTTCCTCTGATTTGGTCATACGAAAATAGTATCCACAACGGTCTCAGACTGTTCTGGCAGGCATTATCATTGATGGGTGACTCACAGCGTGAGCCCGCAGCCTGATGCCCCACTTTTTAGGGATTGGGCCTCGTTATTAATGATAATGGCCTTTTGGAGTGACCGGAACATGAAAACACTGCCAACGCTGACCCCACCCCACGCCGCCATGTCATTTTGGGCTTTTTTGCTCGCGACACTCTGTCTTGTGCCGGTCTCACCGGCCGAAAGCGCCGACCAAGAGCGGGAAGATCGTCTTACTGAGGAGATGGAAACCAATCTCTTTGATGGGGACGTGATCTCCCTTCTGCCCGACGGCGAGACTTTTGCAGCCGTCGAGATGGAATCACAGGCTGACTCTACCCGGGGGGGCATCATCCTGCTGCATGGCCGGGGATTTCACGCCGATTGGCCCGAGAATATCGGACCCCTGCGCGTAGGGCTTTCGGAAGCGGGGTGGCATACGCTTTCCTTGCAGATGCCGGTACTTGAAAAATCGGCCAAGTATTTCGACTACCTGCCGGTATTGCCGGAGGCCTTGCCCCGAATCGACGCTGCCATCGCGCACCTTAAGGATCAGGACATCTCACCAGTGGTTTTGCTTGCCCACAGTTGCGGAGCGCATATGGCGATGCTCTGGATGGAGCAACATGGTGACTCCGGCATCGATGCCTTCGTCGGGATCGGCATGGGCGCCACAGACTACAAACAACCGATGCGCCATCCTTT
>NZKZ01000044.1 GCA_002694065.1 Acidiferrobacter sp. | reverse complement strand
GGTCATATCCGCAAGTGCGACTGCGGGATTCTCCTTTTGTCGTCCTGACGGCAGCAGTCGCCACCCGATCAATGCCACAAACAGGACTCCGGCCACGGCAACGACTATGCCGACCGGGGCAAAATCAAACATCCGAAACGGCTCGCCCAGCGTCTCCTCCCGCACCGTGGCGACCACGATATTGGGCGGCGTTCCAATCAGGGTCACCATGCCTCCAAGAATGGTCGCGAAGGAAAGCGGCATCAACGTAAGGCTCGGACTGCGCTCACCTTTTCGGGCCGCCTCAAGGTCAACGGGCATCAGGAGTGACAGCGCAGCCACATTGTTCATGATTGCGGATAACAGACCGCCGACCCCTGACATCAGTCCAATATGGGCGCCAATCCCTTTCACCCCCGCTACACACACCCGGGCAATCGCCTCAACCACACCTGAATTGAAAAGACCTCTACTGACAATAAGCACCAGGGCAATGATCACCGTCGCCGGATGGCCAAATCCGGAAAACGCCGCATCTACCGGAACCGCGCCCAGGATGAGCGCCAGAATCAGAGCCGCAAAAGCGACTAAGTCGTAGCGAACCCGACCCCAAAGCAAAAAGCCGAAAACACCCAGCAGCAGGCCAAAAAGAATGAGATGTTCGGTGCTAAGCGGCATGGCTGACATGCGTCTGGGCTGAACCCGGCTACTTTGGCGCGAGCCGAATGGCCCCGTCGAGCCGGATCACTTCGCCGTTCAGCATCTCGTTATCAATGATGTGTGAGACCAGATCAGCAAATTCGTCAGGCTTGCCAAAGCGCGAAGGAAAAGGCACCTGACCGGCCAGACTCTGCTGAACCTCGTCGGGCATATTCAGCAGCATCGGTGTCCCGATCAGCCCCGGGGCAATGGTCATCACGCGAACGCCAAAGCGTGAAAGTTCCCGGGCGGCAGGCAGGGTCAGCGCGACTACCCCACCCTTTGACGAGCTGTAAGCGGCCTGACCAATTTGCCCTTCGTAAGCGGCCACCGAGGCGGTGTTAATGATCACACCGCGGCTGCCGCTCTCGGACAGCGGTTCAAGTTCCGCCATCCGCGCGGCACACAGACGCAGTACATTAAAGGTGCCGACAAGGTTAATGTTTATGACCTGTTGAAAAAGATCAAGATCATGCGGTCCTTCACGGCCGACAATCCGTGATGCTGGGGCAATCCCCGCGCAGCTCACCGCAACCCTCGGTGCGCCCCACTCATCCACGATCTGCTGCAGGGCTGCTTCAACCGACTGCGCGCTGGACACATCTGCCTCAATCGCCATTCCATCAATCTGTTGCGCCGTTTTTCGCGCCGCATCGATGTCACGATCCAATACCGCGACCCGAGCCCCGCGACCCGACAGCATCTGCGCCGTCACCGCGCCCATTCCGGAACCACCGCCCGTCACCAGCGCGGGAAGATTTTCAAGATTCATCCGCTTGCCCCTTTTGTTATTACTGACTGTTCAGCCATACCGGGTTAGACCATGCCTTACGTCCGTCGCCGTCCACTACCGTGACACGGAAAAACGCATCCGCAAAGCGTTCCAGGGGCAGTCGTGCCGACGTCAGGCCGGTGCCCAGCACCTTCTCGGCCCGCGAACCCCGACCCGTCACCATGATCGCATCCACCGCAGAGCACTCCACCAGAATCTCATCTTCGACTCGCTCGATATTTTCAAGAATCGGCCCCTGAGATGAGTAGTATCGGCCTGCCTTCAGGCTCTCGAGAAGGAGGTCTGCATCAAGGCGATCGGCTTTAACATGAATCCACCCGCCAAAGGCGTCATGGGTCAGATGATGGGCGTCGTCGGTCGCAAACCCATGCAGCCGTACCCCTTCATTGAGAAGCATGTCGCAAAGCGCCCAACCATCACCGCGATCGTTCTCCATTTGGGAACCGTGGTTATAGACCTCAACTGCATGAGCAAAGGGCAGCACCCTGGCATCCTCAGGGGCCAGTCCATACCATGCAGGGTGGACCAACCCGATGTAGGCGCCTGCATCAAATGCCCTTCTGGAAAGGCTTTCGATACCTTCGTGCTCCCGTGGCGGGGCAAAGTCCAGGGGCAACCCTACGGCGAGCACATGCCAGGTTTCCCCGTTGTGCAGATTGCCGGTATGCAGCTCTGCCGAAATCAGGGTCGTAAAATCCTCTGATCGGAGTCCTCGAGTGTCTGTCACAGGAAACCCATAACACTCGAGAAAGTGGTTGCTTAAGGCAAGGAAATCGTACCCCTTCTCCTGGTACCGCCGGATCACCTCCCCAGCAGGATAGTCGCCGTCCGACTCGGTGCAGTGGGTATGCAGATTTCCTTTGTAAAAATGCCCAGGTGCGGCAAAAGGCAGCGCAGATAAATCAAAAGCGCTGGGGTCAGTCATCTTCATCCAAAGCTCCTAAAAGCTCAAAGACTCACGCGGCTAATGTTATCCTTCGCATGCCGATTTGCACAGGCTTTGGCAGGGGCGGCGTCGCAATAAGGACGCCCAATCGTCCCTACCCGGGCTATCCTTGGCGAACAATTTCCCGAGAAAGTTATGAGCGAAGCACAAGAAATGATCGAACGCGAATCCATGGAAGTCGATGTGGTGATTGTCGGGGGTGGCCCTGCCGGACTGGCAACGGCCTGCCGGCTAATGCAGTTGGCCGCCGAAAAAGAGCACGAACTGAGCGTCGTCGTGCTTGAAAAAGCCGCAGCGGTGGGGGACCATATTCTTTCCGGGGCTGTGATCGAGCCCACCGCACTCAATGAACTCTTTCCGGATTGGGCAGAGCGCGGTGCTCCGCTCAATACACCCGTTGCCCGCGATGAAATCTACTTCTTCACCGGGCCCCAAAAAGCCGTCAAGATCCCGAACGCGCTTGCTCCGCGAACCATGCATAACCACGGCAATTACATTGTCAGCCTCGGACAAGTGGTTCGCTGGTTGGGAGAACAGGCCGAAGCGCTGGGCGTGGAGATTTACCCTGGGTTTCCGGCGAGTGAAGTGCTCTTCAATGATAGAGGGGCAGTTAAAGGCGTGGCCACAGGAGAGATGGGCCGGGGTAAGGATGGGGAACCTAAAGCGGCCTACGAGCCCGGTATGGAACTTCATGCCAAATACACGGTCTTCGCAGAGGGCTGTCGTGGGCATCTGGGCAAACAACTGATCAAACAATACGCACTGGATCACGATGCCTCACCCCAACACTACGGCATTGGCCTGAAGGAGCTTTGGCGAATTGATCCGGCACTGCACCAGCCGGGCCTTGTCGTTCACGGTGCGGGCTGGCCGCTTTCAGAACATGGGGCATCGGGCGGCGCCTTTCTCTATCACCTGGAAGACTGCCAGGTTGCGCTGGGTCTCATTGTTGATCTGAACTATGACAATCCCTATCTGAGCCCGTTCGATGAATTGCAGCGCTTCAAGACCCACTCGAAGATTGCACCGACCCTGGCTGGAGGCGAACGGCTCTCTTACGGTGCTCGGGCCATCACCAAAGGTGGTTTCAATTCGCTGCCAAAAATGTCCCTGCCCGGCGCCTTTATCGTGGGATGCGATGCCGGTACGCTGAATTTCGCCAAGATCAAAGGGACGCATACGGCAATGAAGTCAGGAATGCTCGCTGCCGATACGATCATGGAGGTATTGCTGGACGGAGACCCAGGCGGCAAGGATCACACTCACTACGACTCGCATCTGCGCTCTTCCTGGCTCTATCCGGAACTCAAAGCGGCCCGCAACTTTGGGCCAGCGCTCCACAAGTTCGGGCCGTATATCGGCGGAGCCTTTAACTACATCGATCAGAACTGGCTGCGCGGCAAAATGCCCTTCACTTTGAAGGATCACTCCCGGGATCATGCCTCCCTCAAGGAAAGCAGTGAAGTCTCGCCAATCGACTACCCCAAACCCGACGGCGTACTGACCTTCGACAAGAACAGTTCCGTCTATCTGACCAACACCAATCATGAGGAAGACCAGCCGGTTCACCTGCAGCTGGCGGACAGCGACATCCCTCTGCGCACCAACCTGCCTAAGTGGGCGGAACCGGCGCAGCGTTATTGTCCGGCGGGGGTCTATGAGATTGTGGGAGAAGAAGCAGAGCAGCGCTTCCAAATCAACGCCCAGAACTGCATTCACTGCAAGACGTGCGATATCAAGGATCCCAGCCAGAACATCACCTGGGTCACTCCCGAAGGCGGGGGCGGGCCCTCCTACAGCGCGATGTAGAGAAAGTTCTGAAACACGGGCAGCAATGTCAGTCGACGAATGCCCGCGCGTTCTGGAAGATCCTCAACCAGGGGCTGTGCTCACTCCAATCCTCAGGATACCAGGAGTTTGTTACGGTACGGAAATTCCTCTCGGGATGGGGCATCATGATCGTCACCCTTCCGTTTGCTGCGCAAAGTCCCGTGACTCCTTCAGTGGAGCCGTTAGGATTAAATGGATAGCGTGCCGTCCTTTCCCCGTAATTGTCCACAAACTGCAGACTGACCTGGTTTCGCCCACGAAGCGTGCCCAGGGTATCCTGACCCAGATCGGCGCGGCCTTCGCCATGCGCCACGACCACGGGAACACGAGTGCCTGCCATGTCCCGAAACAAGACTGAATTGCTGTCCAGGATCTCGACCATCACAACCCGGGACTCAAACTGACCCGATTTATTGGCCGAGAAATCCGGCCAATGCTCGGCACCAGGAATTAACTCCTTGAGGGACGCCATCATCTGGCACCCATTGCATACGCCCAGCGCAAAAATCTCCTCTCGGGAGAAAAATGCCTCAAACTGCTCGCGCATCCGGGGCTCAAACAGAATGGACTTTGCCCAACCCTGCCCCGCTCCCAGGACATCCCCAAAAGAGAACCCGCCACAGGCGGCAAGGCCCTGAAACGCGTCAAGGTGCTGACGCCCTGCTTTGAGATCAGACATCGTCACATCCACCGCTCGGAATCCGGCCCGGTCAAAAGCGGCAGCCATTTCCATATGGCCGTTAACTCCCTGTTCGCGCAGAATCGCCACTCGCGGACGTGCCCCGCCCAGGATGGCTTGGGTGGCAGGATTGATCGTCGGATCAAAAGTCAGTTCGGCACTGAGGCCAGGATCCGACAAATCAGTCAAACGGTCATACTCCTGCAGCGTGCAGTCAGGGTTATCCCTAAGACTCTGCATACGGAAAGTCAGTTCCGACCAGGTCCGGTGGAGCGAAGAACGGCTTGCTTCGAGCAGGACCTCAGCGTCGCTGGCAATACGGATCGAATCGCTTCCTGCTGAGGCTGTTCCCAATGGTCGCACCCATGAGCCAATGCCCTCCTCATCAAAAATCTTGCGCACGCGATCCAGTTCATTTTCGCTCACCTGAATCACGGCGCCCGGTTCCTCACAAAACAGATAAGCGAGCGGGTCCTGTGCTTTTCCGATGTCAATATCGAGCGAGCAACGGCTGGCGAAAGCCATTTCCATCAAGGTGACAATCAAGCCGCCATCGGAACGATCGTGATAAGCCAAGGCCAAGTCACTGGCCAATAATCGTCGGGTTGCCGCAAAAAATCCGCACAAGTCCTCCGGATGATCCAGATCCGGCACCTCGTTGCCCACCTGTCCATAAACCTGTGCGAGCGCGGAACCGCCGAGCCGCTGCTCGCCTCGTGCCAGATCTACCAGGAGCAGCACCGACTCACCCGAGACATCCAGCTCGGGCGTCGCAGAACGGCGCACATCCGCCACCGGTGCAAATGCGGTCACGATAAGGGACAGAGGCGACGACACGCTGAAACTGTCTTCATTCTCATTCCAGCGGCTGGACATAGACATGGAATCCTTTCCAACCGGGATCGAAATACCGAGTGCAGGGCAAAAATCAAGCGTAACGGCCTCAACTGTCTTAAAGAGATCCGCATCCTGTCCGGCCTCACCTGCCGCCGCCATCCAATTGGCGCAAAGATGAATATCCGACAGTTCGCTGATCCCGGCGCAGGCGATGTTGGTTATCGCCTCAGTGACCGCCATACGGCCACTGGCAGGGGCATTGATGAGTGCAAGCGGTGTCCGCTCTCCCATCGAGATCGCTTCCCCGGTATGACTATCGAAACCTGCTGTCGTGATACCCGCATCCGCCACGGGAACCTGCCACGGCCCAACCATCTGATCCCGCACGACCTGCCCGCCGACACTTCTGTCACCGATAGTCACGAGGAAGGTCTTGTCGGCGACGGCCGGCAAGCGCAGCACCCGATCCAGCGCTTCACTCACTGCAACGCCGTCCAGATCAAGATCCGGATACGTACGAGAGCGGCTGAGTCCTTCCCGATGCATCCGCGGTGTATTGCCAAAGAGTAAGGACATGGGAAGATCCACCGGCACTGGGTCAACGGCCCCACCCTTTTTCGCCTCACCCGCCTTCTCGGCAGAAGCAAGATGCAGCAGGGCTTCCGAACAGGCCTCCCCGACGACACTAAAGAGACACCGTTCCCGCTCGCAGAGCGCTTCAAACGCCTCGAGTTTTTCCGGCGACACAGCTAGGACATAGCGCTCCTGCGCCTCGTTACACCACAACTGCATCGGAGACAGCCCGGGTTCATCGGAAGGGATGGCGTTGACGTCAAATCGGGCTCCAAGGCCTGCATCGTGAACAAGCTCCGGGAGCGCATTAGAGAGCCCTCCCGCGCCGACGTCATGTATAGAGATAATCGGGTTCTCAGGCCCCAAGGCGATACAGCGGTCAATTACTTCCTGACACCGTCTTTGCATCTCGGCGTTGCCTCTTTGCACCGAGGCAAAGTCCAATGCTTCATCGCTTTCGCCGGAATCCACGCTGGATGCCGCACCACCCCCGAGCCCGATCAACATCGCCGGACCCCCCAGCACGATCAGCTTGGCCCCCGGGGGAATAGCCTGCTTTTGTACGTGACAGTCACGTATGTTGCCAAGCCCGCCGGCGATCATGATCGGCTTGTGATAGCCATGCCGACGGGCGGGATCCCCCTCATCCGTTGCCACCTCCAGGGTGCGAAAATACCCCGCGACATTCGGCCGGCCGAATTCATTGTTGAAGGACGCGGCCCCGATAGGTCCTTCGAGCATGATCTGCAGTGGTGACGCGATCCGGGACGGGCTTTGTTGCGGGAGTTCCCATGGCATTCGCGCATCCGGTAAGCGCAGGTCGGAGACCGAAAACCCAGTGACTCCGACTTTGGGCTTGCCGCCACGGCCAGTTGCCCCCTCATCCCGGATCTCACCTCCCGAACCGGTCGCTGCGCCAGGAAACGGAGAAATCGCTGTCGGGTGGTTATGGGTTTCGACCTTTGCCACGAGATGCAGCGGTTCGGCGATCTGGCGGTATTCGCCGTCGGCGGGGTCCGGCAGAAACCATGACGCGGGGTAACCCGTCAGTACCGCTGCATTATCACTATACGCACTTAATGTCTTTTCACCATGCCGGGCATGTGTCGTTCGTACCATCTCGAAAAGGGATGCCTCCTGGCTTGTCTCGTCGAGCGTCCACTTCGCATTGAAAATTTTGTGCCGGCAATGCTCTGAGTTGACTTGCGCAAACATCATCAACTCGGCATCTGTGGGGTTGCGGCCCATCTCGAGATAAGCTTCCGCAAGGTACTCACACTCCTGAAGTGTCAGCGCAAAGCCTTCCCGTTCATTTGCAATCTCAAGTGCCTGCAAGCCGCCGTTCAGGACATCCACAACTTCAAGGGGCGCAGGTGTCTGTAGCGCAAACGCCTGGTCTAACTCCTGGGCGTTTTTGACAACGGATTCCGTCATTGGGTCGTGGAGTAACGGAAGCAATTCTCCCCTGGTGTCTTCCCGTTCTTCGCTGCCCTCAATTTGCCAGACAACGCCGCGTTCAATTCTTCGAACCGAAGCCAAGCCGCAGTGACGGGCAATGTCGGTCGCTTTCGTGGACCAGGGAGATCGGGTTCCGTAACGGGGAATCACCCGAATCGGATCACCGGTAAGCACAAGCTTCTGCGCACTTTCCAGGGAGGCGTCGAGCAGATTTTCGAGAATCTGGATCTCAACGGGGTCCAGTCCGCGAACGCTGTCAACGAGATAAAAAAACTGAGCCGAGCACGCGCGCAGCCTGATTTGCCGAGCCGCCACGCGGGCCGCAAACTTCTCGAGGTTGAACGGCGTGAGCGCGGGCCCACCGCCCAATATCAGCACGGCGGGGTTCCAAGCAGGCGATCAGCCCGCAATGGTGGCCTCAAGATCGACACCAAGCCGCAGAGCCACCTCTTCATAGGCCTCCACGACACCACCGAGCCCCTGACGGAATCGATCTTTATCGAGTTTCTTACGGGTATCGGCATCCCAGAGCCGGCATCCATCGGGTGTAAATTCGTCTCCGAGCAGCAGTTCACCGTCAAAACGGCCGAACTCCAGCTTGAAGTCCACCAGAATCATGCCCCCGTCGGCAAAAAGCTTGCTCAGGATTTCATTGACTCGGAAGGTCTGGGCTTTCATCGATTCGACTTCGGCCGAACTGGCCCAGCCAAAAGACGCAATGTGATACTCGTTGATCATGGGATCGTGCAGTTCATCATTCTTTAAAAAGAACTCGAAGGTCGGTGGCACAAGATCCAGACCCTCTTCCACCCCCAGACGACGGCACAAAGAACCCGTCGCGACATTACGAACGACACACTCGGCCGGAATCATATCAAGGCGCTTGACCCGGGATTCATTGTCGCTGAGCAGTGCGTCAAAATGCGTGGCAACCCCCTGCGCCTCAAGGTGTTCCATGATGAAGGCGTTAAAGCGGTTGTTGATCATCCCCTTGCGGTCAAGCTGATCGACTTTTTGCCCGTCAAACGCAGAGGTGTCATCCCGGAACTCCAGGACAAGCCGAGCAGGATCCTCAGTCAGGAAGACGGACTTGGCTTTGCCCGAATAAAGCTCTTCACCTCTTGGCACGACGCGTTAACCCTGATTGAAATGTCTTTACAGGACGCCGGCGCCGGACATCGCGGAGCGCACTTCGTCGTGACACTGTGAAGACAGAGGAAGCAGCGGCAAACGAATGCCCCCGCCTATAAGTCCTTGTTGCGAGACTGCCCACTTCGCCGGGATCGGGTTGGATTCCACAAACATGGCTTTATGCAAATCCGCCAGTTGGTTATTGAGCGCCCGCGCCGAATCGGCGTCTCCGGCAATCGCCGCCTGACACATCCGGTGCATCAGGTTGGGAGCGGCGTTAGCGGTCACCGAAATGGTGCCCTTGCCGCCTGCAATCATTAATTCGCAAGCCGTCCCATCTTCTCCGGAATAGATGAGAAAGTCCTGTGGCGCCCGGCTGATCAGATCCCGGCCACGATCAAGGTCATTGGTTGCGTCCTTGATTGCGACAATATTGTCAATCTCGGCAAGACGCAACGTCGTGTCGTTGTGCATATCCACACCGGTACGCCCCGGCACGTTATACAGAATCTGCGGAATCGAAACGGCATCGGCAATCGCCTTGAAATGCTGATAAAGCCCTTCCTGGGGAGGCTTGTTGTAGTACGGCACCACAAGAAGGCAGGCATCGACACCCACTTCAGCAGCATGGCGGGTCAATGAGATGGCTTCGGCTGTCGAATTGGCCCCCGTCCCACCAATCACGGGAATGCGTCCAGCTGCCGCCTTTACTGTCCGCGCGATCACCTCGCCATGTTCATCATGGTTCAGGGTGGCAGACTCGCCTGTGGTTCCTACGGAGACAATGGCATCAGTACCTTCCGCAACGTGGTGATTTACCAACCCCTCCAATGCGGTCCAGTCAACACTGCCATCATCGTGCATCGGGGTGACCATCGCCACCATACTGCCTGTGAACATCTGGGAACTCCTCAAATTTGACTTTCGGAAGGTTGGAACGGCGCTGCTTGGCAACACCCGGATGGTACTTTGCACCCATTCCCAGCACAAGACATCCTTAAGACAATTCTCCTACAGATCAAGATTCCAGAGAAGGCGATCGTGCTTGATCTCAGCCTGCGCGCCAATAGCAAGCGGCACGTTAGGCGTCACGTGCCCGAAGTCACGCGAGGAAAAAACCGGGCACGGTGTCCTGGCGGCCAGCTCGGTGACGACCCATGAGTCTGCCTCTGCCATTGACTCCATCTCTGTAAACCGGCCGAATACCACAGCATTGACGCCCTTTAAGAGGCCGCTATCCAGCCACTGACGCCAATATCGCAGCAGCCGGGGTGCGCTTTCTCCGGTGTCCTCAAAAAAGAGGACATGCCCGGAAAGATCCGAAGGCAGATTAGGAGTCCCCACCAGATTGCTTAGCACGCTGAGGCAGCCTCCGAAGAGACGCCCCTGACACTCCAGGCCCAAAGCCTTTGAGACCGGCGCCACGCCAATGCTCCCTGTCCAGGGGCGGTCTGACTTCAATAGACCCAGAAGCGCCCTAATGTCTTCTCCATCCTGCCACAGTGAGGATCCCGGCATCGGGGCATGCAAGGACGGCCAATTCAGCCGGGCGTATAGCGCGCTTTGCAGGGCACTGATATCAGAAAACCCGATCAGAACCCTCGGAACTTCTTTGGCCAACCTATCCCAGTCTAGGCGACTCAAGAGTTCGCTGGCACCGTAGCCGCCTCGGGCGCTGAGAAGATAACGGCTTTTGCTGTCCAAAGCGGATTGCAGCGCACCAAGACGAATGTCGACTCCGTCGATTTCCAGGCGTGTCTTTGCATCGACCGGACAAGGGGTGTAATCCACCTCAAACCCCTGTTCCCGAATTGCCCTGAGGTTCCGATCCAGCACGTCACTTTCTGGAGGGCCCGAGGGCTCCAGAACATGGATCGCAGCGTTGTCCATCTCTTTCATCAGCGGGTCGCCCCGATGGGTGGCTGGCTCAATTTTCCACCAGGGTCTTCAGCGGGCCGTCGCGTGCCATGAGTTCTTGGGTGCGACCCCGCTCGAGAATTCTTCCAGCCTCCATCACCACTACTTCTTCAAAGTGTTCTACCGAACTCGCACTCTCAAGCGCCCAGATGATTCCCCGACCGCGCATATGCTCGCGAATCCCCTTGATGAGGCTGCCTCGTACATTGAAATCAAACGGTGCCAACGCTTCATCAACCACGAGCAGATCGGGATGCTTCATCAGGGCTCTTGCAAATCCAAGCTTTTGCCGCTGAATGCTGCTGAGTTTCCCGCCAGACGTCCCGACCTCTGCGTCCAGCCCCAACGCCATCACATAGGCCCGTAATTCAACCGCATCAATCACTTCATCGATGCTCTTGCGTATCTTGCTCCGCAAGGCGGGTTTGCCGAAAGGCAGCGCCCCAAACAGCACATTGGACTCAATATCCAGACCAGGGTTGAGAGACGCCGGGTCGAGAAAATCTACCGAATCGTTCGCGTCACCCAATTTTTCCCGCAGCAGTCCGCGCACCTTAAGAAGCTTTGCCTGCAAGGAGTCGTCGACAATACCCAAACGGTGTTGTGCCGGGACCAGACGGTAAACAAAAGACCTGAGAACCTCCTGATCGGATTCGGGCAAGGACTGCGGCGACTGATCTTCTGTGGCAGACAGCCTTCTTAGAATTTCTTCGAGAATCGGAAGATCATCCCCACTGATCAGGCTAAAACGCTCAAAAAGGTCGCTGTCTGGACTGACCCCTTCAAACACCTCGGTCATTGTCTGGGCCACCTTCACCCCCAAATGCAGGAATTCATCGAACAACCCGGCCTCTCTCAGCAGGTCGGTAACGAGAGGATTGGAGGGCAACTGCTCCGGCGCAAACTCAGCGGCCAGCGGATAACCAAAGAGAATGTTCTGCGAGACCGAAATATTGACGTTGTAGGTATCGGGGTCAAAGATGGTGACATCCAGGCCCTTTTCCTGAAACTGTCTGCGCGCCTCAAGAATCTTTGACTCGGTCTGCGCATCGATCTGTGCATCAGCAATTCGCGTCGCAAGACCCATCTGGTATACGTCCTCTCCAAGGTCCGCCACTTCAAGGACCTGCCTCGCCCGCTCACGCAGTTCCTCAATGCCCTGGACACCCACGGCAGCCAGATCCAGCCAGTCCGCGCCTGCATCGTCGACACTGTTCCCCGAGGCAATCGATTCCTGTATCCGTTGTTTATCCTCAGGACTGTCATCGTCTTTTTGAGCCACAGGGGAATTAAAAAGCCCGTAATACAGGTTATGAGCAATGGTCCCCGTGAAAATGTACGGCGTCGATCCAACCCATCCAACCCGTCTTCCGGTAACCGCCTCGGGTGTTTCCGCCCAATCAAGGTGACCCACTTCAATCTTTCCGGAAGTCGGCCAGATCAGCCTCGCCGCCAGCGCTGACACATCACTCTTGCCCGAACCTGCCCCGCCTACGATCGCGACATGGGTATCCAGCGGTACTGAGAAGGCCACGTTACTGACAGTCGATGTCTCGTCGTCTCCGTAACTGACGCCTTGTGCCTTTACCTCCCCTGACAGGGGCTCGACCTGATCAGGCGCCTCAAGCAGCGACTTTCGGATCATGTTCTCAGGCTCGAACTGTTCGGCCACCTGGAGATACTTGACCCGCGTATCTTCAAAAACCTGATAGAACTTCAGTAACTCTTTCCACGGTGGGCCGATATCCTTGTAAGCGGCCAGAACGGCCACTAAAGCACCGAGCGAAACTTCTCCCTTGATGACCAGATAGCCGCCAATGGAGAAAAAGAAAAAGGGTGTCACTTGCGCCAGGAAATTGTTGAGGAACTTTATGAAAAACTTCCTGCGATAGATCTCCTCACGAATACCAAAGATCCGTCCCAGATGGCCTGAAGTCCGGGCCTGCTCGAAACGTCCGCTGTCGTTGGCATGAATATCGGAAGCGCCCTGCACGGTTTCTCCGATATGAGTGGCCAACCCCCGGACAGTCTTGACGCGTGCCTTGGAGAGGGCGTTTACCTTCGCCTGCAGTTTTGGGATGAGATACATCTGGGGGGGATAGAGCGCAATCGAAGCCAGTCCCAGCCAGACATCCTGCTGGAAAATGAAAGAGAGGTAAGTGAGCAGCAAAGCGCCCTGAAACGCCGGAGCGGCAATCGCGTCCCCAATTAACCCTCCAAGCGGCTCGGTTTCCGCCGTGATCATGGGGATGATTTCAGCAGGCGGAGTCCGGCGAATCTTGGCTGAAGGAAAACGCAGGATGCGCGCATAGAGATCGAACCGGAAGCGGCGCAGCATGCGCTCCCCCAGAATGCCCTTATAAACATTCAAGTAGTACTTCAGACCACCCGAGGCCACCACGGCTACGAGAAACCCGACCGAAAGCAGCATCAGAAAACTGACCTGGGTCACTTCGAAGCCAAGGATCGTCTCCGGCAAATTCTTGCCGTCGATCGCCTGGTTGATAATCCTTTTGGGGATGTCCAGCGAAATATAGACAAGCGGCATCGTCAAGGCGGTCAACAACAGCAGGAACAGCTGACCGCGGAAGGTATGCCGCAGGACATAACGATAAATCGACTTCTCTATCCGGGGATAATCGGGGTTATCCCCCTCGATAGAAGCCGTGGACTGATCTTTTTTAGGGTCGGTCATTGTGGTGGTTTGCGCTCGCAACCGCCCTCTTATAGCATACCCCTGCTTCTTGTCGAACCTGTTCTCGGGCTCGACGCGACCCGGATCCCAACCTATGCCTGTTGCAGTCGTACTCAAAGGCTATCCGCGACTGTCGGAGACCTTCATTGCGCAGGAGATTCACAGCCTCGAGAAGGCCGGCGTGGACCTTGAAATTGTCTCGCTTCGCTATCCTACGGATCCCGCCACGCATCCGATTCATCGTGAAATTCGTGCGCCGGTGCTCTATCTGCCGGAATATCTTCACCGGGAACCACTGCGGGTAATAAGGGCGTGGCGCGCCGCCCGGAAACGCCCGGGGTATCTTGCGGCCCGGACTCTGTGGCTCCGGGATCTGAAGCGGGATCGCTCGATCAACCGTATTCGGCGCTTTGGGCAGGCTCTGGTATTGGCTACGGAGGCCCGATCATCTACCTCCCTGATGTATGCCCATTTCATGCATACCCCAGCGTCCGTCACCCGCTATGCGGCAACCGTTCGCGACATACCGTGGTCGTTTTCCGCTCATGCGAAAGACATCTGGACGACGCCGGATTGGGAAAAGCACGAAAAGCTTGCCGACTGCACATGGGGTGTGACCTGTACCCAGGCCGGGTTTACACACCTTAAACAACTTGCCCCAGCCGGGACCCGGCTTAGATTGCTCTATCATGGTCTGGATACTGAGCGGTTTTCTGATCCAGGGAATCGGCACAGTCAGTCAAACGGCGTCACCGCACAACGGGAGGTTAACCTCCTCAGCGTCGGACGGGCGGTTCCAAAAAAAGGTTTCGACGTACTGCTTGCGGCTCTGTCATCGCTCCCGGACGAGTTTCACTGGCGTTGGCAGCATGTCGGAGGCGGTGACAGACTGCCGGCGCTGCAACGTGCTGCCGCTGATCTCGGTCTCGACAAGCGGATCTCCTGGCTTGGGCCGCAACCCCAGGAGGCTGTGTTGTCTTTATATCGGGAGAGTGATGTCTTCATTTTACCCAGCCGAATCGCCGCCGGAGGTGATCGCGACGGCTTGCCCAATGTCTTGATGGAGGCGGCAAGCCAGGGTCTTGCAATCATCACGAGCGACCTCCCCGGCATTGCTGAGTTCATTGTCCCCGATAAACACGGTCTTCTGGTTTCTCCCGACGACGCTGTGGCGCTCTCCGATGCGATTCAACGTGTCGGCCGCAACCCTGAATTAAGAGCGAACCTCGCCGCTGCCGCAAAAACCCGGGTGACCCAGGAGTTTGATCATCGGGACAACATCGAGCCGCTCATCGCTCTAATCGGGGATGTGGAAGGAGCCGACTGATGAAGATTGGTTTCTATGCTCCCATGAAGGCGCCTGACCATCCCTCTCCCTCAGGCGACAGAACCCTCGCGCGGCTTCTGATCGAGGCGATGACCCAGGCTGGCCATGACGTTCGATTGATGAGTCAGCACCGCTCCATCGACATCTCGGGAGATCTGGAAAACCAGCGAAAAATCAGGGAGCAGAGCGCGGCTGAAGCCGAGCGCATCCTCGAAGAACTGCAGCACCGCTCTCATTCCATTGATCTTTGGTTTACCTATCACCTTTTTCACAAGGCGCCGGACTGGATAGGTCCGAAGGTCTGTGAAGGGCTTGGTATTCCCTATGTCGTTGCCGAAGCCTCCTACGCGCCCAAACAAAAAAACGGGCCCTGGCGCGAGGGGTTGTCCAGCGTCGAAACAGCGCTCGGGCGGGCTGCAGGAATTGTCTCGCTCAACCCTCGCGACCACGAGTGCATCCAGCCTTTTCTAAAACCAAAAGCAAAACAGCTTTCTCTCTTGCCGTTCACTCATGAAACTGCCTCGCCGTCTGACCAACGGGGTCAACTTAAGCAGCAGTTAGGACGCACGTTCGATATTGACTCCGAACTGCCCTGGCTGGTGACGGTCGCGATGATGCGAAAAGGAGACAAACAACGATCGTTCAGCATGTTGGCCAAGGCGCTCGACGCGGTGACCGATCTTGCGTGGCGTCTGATCATCATTGGTGACGGGGAGGCCGCGGAGCCAGTGAAAGACGCATTTGCGTCATTGGGTCGAGAACGCGTTTACTTTACCGGTCAGTTAACGACAGATGAGGTGCATCCCTATCTGAATGCCGCAGATCTTTTCGTATGGCCGGCAATCAATGAAGCATTCGGCATGTCCCTGCTTGAAGCCCAGCGCCATGCCCTGCCCGTCGTTGCGGGGCACACCGACGGAACAGCCACGATTGTTCAGGATGAGCACACCGGTATATTGACCGAGCCTGAAAATACGACTGCTTTTTCACAGGCTCTGACGCGACTGTTGCAAGATTCCGAGTTGCGCGAACACATGGGGCAAAACGCCCGGCAAAAGTTTCTGGGCCACCACACGCTGAAAAGCGCCTCACAGACAATTGACACTTTTCTGCGGTCACTGACGAGCGAATGACTGAGCTGCTTTTTATCCGGCATGGACCCACCGAGTGGAACGAGGGGGGCCGTATTCAGGGTCGGTCCGATGTTCCCCTGAGCGATTCCGGTCGACATGAAGTGCGATCCT
>NZKZ01000160.1 GCA_002694065.1 Acidiferrobacter sp. | reverse complement strand
AGGCCCTCATCAGGCAGCGGATGCTCTGACCAGGTGAGGTGTGGGGTGCTGGTTCCTTCTCCCACCTGAATTAGCGGGCACAGGCTTGTATAGTTTCCGTAGCGGCCTTCAACCCCCATCACCTGCGTGTGATAGACCTCCGCAATGATCTCGTACTCGGGCACACCGGGTGCGACTTTGGCAATGGCCCGGTTCATCACCGCGCTGACCGTCTCGCCGGCCTCCCGCATATAAACCAGTTCTGCCTCCGACTTCACGAGGCGCTCCCAATTCACCAACTGCTCAGTATCCGACAGCGTCGCGTTGGGCAGCCCTTTTACCAGATGGGCATGGGCGCGGGCGGTGTAGTAATGGGCATCCAACTCGACACCGATCCGCTGACTCCCCCAACCCCGCTGTTCAATGAGTGCCGCGAGGTCGTCATAAGGATGCTGGGTGGGATGATGGATCAGCGTTTCCGAGAAAGTGGCGACATTCTCAGGGGGGATATCGGTCGTAATGTGTGCCGCTTTGGCATCCTGGGGCCGGCCGAACCAGATCGGCGCATCCTCTTCGAGATGCAGCAATACTGCCTGTGGCGTGTAGAACGACCAGCCATCAAACCCGGTCAGCCAATTCATGTTTGCCGGATCCTGACAGATAATGAGGTCAAACCCCTTATCCGCCATGCTCTGTTTGGTCTTCGCAATCCGGCGGTCGTACTCTGCTTTTTGAAAAGGTTTGGTGTATTGCATAACTATGGCCTGGGATAAATTTGCGGTTAGAGCCTATAATCAGTCGACCTGGGATGCGATCACCGCGAGAAAATCCCCAGGCCGAATCAGGCAGGGGAAATGTCTTCCCATGAAGAGCCCGTCCACTTTTGAATGGTATTCCACGGGCGCAGCTCCCGTCCGATCGGTGTCATAAACCACGGCTAGAAGATCGCCTTTTTTGATCTCTGTCCCCAGGTCATGGCGCGTCTCAATAAGGCCTCGATGCTCAGAAGTAATGAAGCAATCGGGGTTCATGGTATCGAGATTCACCGAAGGGCCGGTTTCAGGCTCTCCCGCCAGAATCCCGGCGTGCTTCAAGACGTTGGTGATTCCGCGTCTTGCGATATTTACCGTGGTCGCACTTGCCGATCCCCCGCCGCCAAGTTCTGTACTCACAAACACCTTGCCCTGATTCTCTGCAGCGGTGTCGTACAGGTGAGCAGCATCGGGCTCCAGCAGCATCAGGGTATACGGCGCACTGAAGGCCTGAACCGCAGCCACACATCGCGCCTGCTGATCTTTGTCATCAAGAATATGGGCAGCCCCAAACGGCAGAAACTCCATGGTCTTGCCGCCGGAGTGAATATCGATCACATAGTCGGCCATGGGCAGCAGGGTCCGGGAGAAATAGTCGGCGATGATCTCGGTAATGGTGCCCTCAGGATTGCCGGGAAACACACGGTTCATGTTGCCGCCATCGATCCAGGAAGTACGCTTTCCTGCATTGAAAGCGGGATAGTTCATCGCCGGCACGATGACCACCCTGCCGCTCACCTCATCGGCCTTCATCGTATGGGTCATGCCCCAGAGCGCTATCGGACCTTCGTACTCATCGCCGTGATTCGCACCGGTGAGAATTGCTGTAGGACCACTGCCGTTCTTGATCACGGTCACCGGCACCATGACAGCACCCCAGGCAGAGTCGTCTCCCGAATAGGGCACTTTCAAGAATCCGTGCTGTACTCCATCCTTTTCGAAATCCACCGTTGAATTAATCGGGTTATCTCTCATTATGTTTTCCTTTTGTCAGATCATCTCGATCAGGTTCACAAGCCTGCACTATGCTTCTTTTTTTGAGGTTCCTGATGCCCCTGATCTTCCTGATGCGCGAAGATAGAGGTATAGCCATCGGACCAGTCAGGCGGCATCGGCACATGCAATTCCTCGTGATGGGCATATCCGGGTTCTTCTCCTCGGACCAGCACCCCATAACGTGAACTCGGATACGCAGGGGCAGTATACGGAATGGCATCCGCGGCACTGTAAGTGAGCACCAGGACGGGTCGGCCCTGACTGCTTTTGTTCTGTCGCGAACCGTGAATCGTCCGGCTGTGATGCACGCTGACGGTACCCGCAGGGCCTGTGACAGCAATCGGGCCATCTGATCCAACGCTCGCCAGATCATTTTCGCGTACCGCTCCGGTCCACTCACCCCGCTCGTCGTAGTGCTCGAATATCGGACCCAGATGGCTTCCTGGATAAAGTTCAAGCGGTCCCTGCTCTGCAGCAACATCCTCCAGAAACAACAGAAACTGCATGGTTCCCGAATGCGTATGAGGATAAAAGACAAGATCCTGATGCCATTTCACCTCAGCACCCCCGCCCGCCCATTTGAAGTTCAACATGATCTCCCGGAACCGGACATTGGGCCCCAGAAGATCAGCCGCAATATCGGGAATAACGGAATCGGCGCAGATTCCCCAAAATTCGAAATCCAGATCGTCAAGATAGGCCGCGCGCCTTAATCGGGGGTTCTCTGCCGTGTGATCGTTTTCCAGATCTATTTCGCGGGAGGACTCTGTGAGTTCACGGGTCTTTTCCACAATTCGGTCCGCGGCCGCACGCAGGGGCACTAACGTTTCTGTATCGATCAGAGACGGAAAAACCAGATAGCCCTGATCATAATAATGCTCGCGCTGCGCCTGATCGATGACCGTCGGAGCGTTGGCAAAAATCTCTTCAAGTTTCATCGTCCCTCCTAAAATCGTTTTCCTCTGAGAAACTGCCCGCGTAACGATTACGTCCACAAAGATCCGTACCGCGCATCAAATAGAGCGGCACCCTTTGGAAATTCCTCAATTCCTGTTCATTAAGCGACGGGTATGGGCTCGACGCGTTCTGCCTACGCTCTATCTCTCTGTCATAGTAGGAACTCGTCGGCATAAATCTCAAGGTCATGCCGCGCCGAGGATGATCCGATCGATTCGGTTCGGATCCATGGACAAGATACACATCATGCAAAGACATCTGTCCTGCCTCCAGCACCAGGTCGACGCCTTCTGATTCCTCGAACTCATCCTGAGTAAGTTCCTGATTCAGTGCGAGGCCCGGTGCATTGTTGATCCGATGTTTCCGAACTCTTTTGCCTTTATGCGACCCGGGAATAAACCGCAAACACCCGTTTTCGGGAGTGGCATCATCTATCGCCATCCAGACGGTACAGGTTGCCAAAGGCCGCATCGCCCAGTACTCGCCATCCTGATGCCAGGGAGTGCGTGTCCCCACCTGAGCGGGTTTGGCGAAAAAACTCGAGTTCCATAGGGCAAAATTATTCCCGAGCACCTGCCCCACCATGTTCAGAATGGTTTCGTCGCGGGCAAATTCCAGAAAACACGGATCCAACGGAATAAGCGCTGGACAATAATCTGTAAAAGCCGGATAACGCTCGATAAACCGGCTGTGCGCCGCACGGATGTCAGCCAGCGTGCTCTCGCTCAGTCGGTAATCTGGTATCACAAAACCGGCTTCGTGATACTCCGCCAGTTGCGCGTCAGTCAGGCGAGAAGTGTCCAAGAGCGTATCGGGGCGAGATAAATTCAGCGACGCTCAGCGCTACAACAGATCCATCGTCAACAGCCGGCCGTAACCCTCTATCGGCGCTGTATAGCCTGCTGTACGCACCGCTTCCCAAAAAAGTGCCTGATTCGCGGACACCACCGGCTTGCCCAACACCTGTTCTATCTCATCAATTACATCGACCGCCCGGATTGCCGTACAGGAGATAAACAGTGCATCAGCATCATCCCGGTCTGCCTCTTTCGCCGCGCTGACGATCGCTTCCGGAGGAATGCGCGCCATATCGTTGTCGTTCGCGAAATGAAAGCTTGTTGTCGCGCTAACCCGCGGTCCGTATTCTTGAATGTAATCCACCAAAGACGCATTGACGTCATCGGTATAGGGTGTCAGCACCGCAATCTGTTCAGCGCTGAACTGGCTGAGGGCTCTCAATCCGGCAGTGATCGGAGTAATGACCGGTATTCCCGGCCGGACGCTGCGAATATTCTCCGCTACCGTCTCATACCCCATCGCGGCCGTGCCTGAGGTGCAGCAATACACCATCGCATCCAACCGGCCGTCCGGGATAATGAGCGATGCCGCATCGGCAAGCCGTGGGCCCATGGTCCTAAGGTTTTCAACCGTGCATGGATTGACATTGAGCACCCTGGAAACGAAAACGGCGACTTCATCGCCTGGGCGCATGTTCATGAAGTCGCGCTCCACCACGTAGTCACTCGCCAGAGCAATCAGCCCGATCCGATGAGCACCGGGGCCGTTGTCAAGCGTGGTCTGCGCTTTCAGTGCAGCGGCAGCAAATGCCGGCGCCGGCTGTGTTGATGACACTGAGCTCATAGTTGAATCCGGTACGGGCTATCCAAGGACCCGGGCAAGATCCTCGCACAGGTCATCGGGATCTTCCAGTCCGACTGAAAGGCGGTATACCCCGTCTCCGGCAAAGTCCCGATAGGCGGCCAGCGCATCTCCAGACAGGCCATAACTCGATGCCATCAGGTCATCCGTTCCCATCCAGCAGATCAGACTGCGATGATGACCAAGCGACACTGCATAGTGAATGATCTCAAGCTCTGACATCATCTTCTGTGCAAGCTCTGCGCCTTTATCGATCTGAAATGACAGCATCCCGGAAAAGTTGTCCATCTGCTTTTTCGCGAGATCGTGGTGTGGATGGCTTGCAAGACCCGGATACAGGACTTTATTGACCTTTGGGTGACCCTCGAGAAACTGCGCCACGGCCATCGCGTTGGTCTCATGGGACTGCATACGTATCGGCAGCGTTGCCAACCCCCGGTTGATCAGCCATGCGTTGAAGGGGCTGATCACGCCACCCACATGAATCTGGCCATCCGTCTCAATAGCGCGCATATGCTCTTCTGAGGCCAGTACCGCACCCCCCATCGCATCCCCGTGACCGCAGCAGTATTTGGTCAGCGAATGAATCACGTAATCTGCCCCCAGGGTCATTGGCCGGGTAGCCATGGGCGAGGCAAATGTTGAATCGATCGCCAGCCGGGCGCCACGCTGATGCGCAATCTCGGCCACCGCCGCGATATCGGTAATGCGCATGGTCGGGTTGGCCGGCGTCTCTCCCCAGACCAATACGGTCTCAGGCGTTACAGCCTGCTCCAGTGCATTCAGGTCGGAGAAATTCGCCGTTACGATCTCGATGCCCATGCGCTTAAGGTCATTGCGGGCGAGCTCTGCTGTGCCTGGATAGTTAGCGTCACTCATGACGAGACGATCGCCTGATTTCAGGACACTGAACAGCACCGCCGAGGTTGCTGCCATGCCTGAGGCAAAACACCGACATGCCGGGGCCTCTTCCAGCACTGCCATTTTGTCTTCGAGCTGCTGCACCGTTGGGTTACGCCAGCGGCTGTAGATAAACGGCGCGTCTTCAGGAATGTCATAAGCGGAAAAGCCCACTGGCTCGTCCAGCACGAAGGTGCTCGACATCACAATATTGGGGGCCGACGCCCGGGTCACCGGATCGGGTGCCTCACCCGCATGTACCGCCAGGGTTTGGGTTTTTCTGTTTTTCTGATCTGATTGTCGGGCCATGGTGATACCGTTATTGATTCGTACGCTCTTTAGCTGTGGGATGAATATCTTGACAGTGGAACCAGACTCAGCAGCACCACCGTTCTTTCGTATTGCTTTTTGGGAAGTGCACTCACTCACCCAATCCTCCGATCGGTCAGTATATAGGTCAATAGATCAACGCCCAACTTAAGACCCGACAGCGCAGGTCGCTGGCAAAATTGATCAGAACGGGTTATCCAAATTGGAGGTGTGGAACAGTTTGACGACGGTTTCCTGGATATCCCACCTCACCCGCTGCCCTTTGCGCGTAAAGATGCTGTCGCCCGGAATGCACTCGATGGGTGCTTGCCCTTCCAAAGTCAGAATCAATCGACCCTGCAAAATGGTTTGCAGCTCATCCCCCAGCTCGCTGCAATCGAAGACTCCTTCCGTACAGCGCCAGACTCCCAGTCGGGCAGTACCGTCAGGACTGGCATAGTCGATACGACCCGAGGCAACCGGGTTGCCCTGCACAATCACGTAGTCCGATGCCTTGTTGTCAAAAGGCCAGTGCTCAAGATCATCGAGCGACTCGTCTTTTCGATAACGACGCATAACTATGTCCTTTGATT
>NZKZ01000043.1 GCA_002694065.1 Acidiferrobacter sp. | reverse complement strand
CGCCCAAAAACTCGGGGCGGCAATCGGGGTAGTACTCCCAGTCCCCCTTGTTCGACCCGATAAAAATCTCACGCGGGCCGAGAGAGGCAGCGACGGAAAGAAAAATCCCATTCCGCAAGCTCACCACCGAACCGGACGCGGTCTGATCGTCCCCAACCAACAAGCCCGAAGGAGCGATAGCGAAGGCGTCCCGCAAATCGACGCACCGCCAAGGCACCCCGAAATGTGAGGCTATCTGTTCTGCCGCGTGAATCTCCGCAACGTGCGGTTGGCCGTAATCGAACGTTAGCGCCAACGAGTCCTCGAAATTATGCCGCATCCGGTCGCGATCCGCTTCGGCAAGGACCAGCGCCGAATCAATGCCGCCGGAGAGAAGGTACACCCGATTCATGCCACACCCCAGACCCGGTGATCCTGCCGCGAAAGAGCCCAGTCGGGTCGTTCTTTCAGAAATTCCATGCACCGGGAGAGACTCTCGGGACACTCCGACCCATCCGGTAATGTCACCGGCTGCACGTATCGAAAAAAGAAATCGGCCTGGTCTGCCTCGCGACTTAGTTCCTCAAGGTCAGCACCGTTGAGACTGTCGATGATTTTAATCTCGTGACCGAACTTCTGGACGAACCCCGTCGAGTGCGGTGAAACCGAAAGCCAGTCCACCGGGTCGGAAATCCGGTGGACGCCGCTAGTGGCAATCGCGACGGAATAGCCTGCGCGTTTTAGCCGCAGGATCACCGGCGTCAGGTCGCGGTCTGCGGGTTCGCCTCCGGTTAGCCACACCCAGCACTCGCGGGGTCGGTCCGGCAGCATCCTTTCAAGTCTGGCTAGGATCTCGTCGAGCTTGAGTTTTTCCGCAACCGAATAGTCGGTGTCGCATCCAGGGCAACCCACCGAACAACCCGAAAACCGGATAAAAAACATCTGCACCCCTCGTAGATGCCCCTCGCCTTGAATGCTCCAGAAAATGCCATTTGGCGCGATACTGTAAATTTCTTTTTTCATCCTAGGCTTCCGCAAACTTCCGATTCCAGGCCGAGATCTTGCCGTCCCTCGTGCCCCGGAGATCTACCGACTTTTCCATGCCACGTTGGAGCGGCTCGATCTTCCGCACGGTGGATGCGACGAACAGGTTCCGCAGCCTGCCACTCTCGACCTTGTCTCGGGCTAGGGCATCGAGGACGGCATCGGGGTCTAGATCGAAAAGGACGCACAGGTCTTTGAAGCGCAGCCCTTCCGTCCGGCCCAGCACCCACTCGGTGTCCTCGGCGTTACCTTTCGCCGCCCCTTGCACCCCTGTCGCCAGGACCGCAAAGAGCAGGTCACGGTAGGGCTCCTGCATGGCTTTCGTCCGAGAGTAGACTTTGTCGCAGTCGTGTCTCGCGAGCCGGTCGTTCAGCATGTGCATGTCCGAGAACCACTCGACTCTCAAAATCCCGCCCTCGCAGAAATTCGCTGAAATACCCTAGCGACCACAGGCGACATCTCGCCTTCGCCACTGGGCTGGATCGCGGGGCGAGCATAGATCTTCCGCAGGCGCTCACGGTCCTCCGGGGAGCAGGGCGAGAAGTATCCTTTTGGCTCGTAGATGGGACGCTCAAAGTAGCGGTCTCCATCGTCAGTCAGTCGCAGGTCATCGTGACCATCGAGCCACTCCTGCGACGGGCTGGTGCGCGACTTCTGGATGAGCGACCCCACGGTGAGTTTCTCGTCGTTGACCACCATGGTCTCCATAGTCATTCGCACCCGATCCCAAGTGAGCTTGTGTTCCTTGCAGCCCTTCTGGAGAATGTCGGCTTGTGCGGTGATGACCTCAGGGACAGGCTTCCGTCCCTGCGCTAGGTGCATACTGGCGACGACGTCGAGGGCGTTCCTATTCATCGTCGCCACACGCCGCAATCAGGTCATCGAGAACCCGACTCCAGTCCGACTTGGTCTTACCGCCAGAGCCGTAGCGACCGTCGCGGATCGACACATACCGAGAGGCGAAGGACTCTGGCGAAACGTACTTGCCGTCTTCGTTCGACAGGTAAGATACCCACGCTTGGGCTACCGTTCCGATGGGCTCGCCTGAGTCGAGAATAGGGCGCAATGCCTTGCCGATTCTTCCGAACGACGGCACCCCGACCTGCGACTGCCAGACCTCACCGAAAGCTCGGATCACATCCCTGCGGTTTGGCTGGCTTGGGGCAAGCTCGCGACTGTCCTGCGCGACGAGCTCCAGTTTCACCTCGGCAAATCCCAGAGCCTGCTCGATTGCCTCGCGGAAGAGCTCTCGCAGGGCAGTGGTTTGAATCTCCTCCAGAGCGTCCTCGCCCACGGGAATGCTGCTGGGATCGCATACTCGCTCGATCAGATTCGTGCTTTGCTTCGGGGTCAGTTTGAATACGACCCCGAATTCCTGACTACCGTCCTCGGCCCGTTGTCGGACCACTTCGACTACCGTCTCCATCCTCTCCTCCTCATCCTGGGCTGGCCCCCAGCCCCTCTCGCCACCTAAAGTCCCAGCGATTGCTGGACTGCTTCGGCTCGGCGGGTTTCGCGCCTTCCGTTCACGCGATCCATGAATGCCCGCAGGGCTTCGGGCGGGCAGCGGCCACAAAGGCCAGCCACTACGTCCCACCCCATGCGAGCCTCGCAGGCCGAACAGCGGCCCGGAGTGCGGGTCAGTTTCTGACTCTTTTCTGACCCATTTGCTCTTGCACCGTTTTGGCTAGTTGCAGCAGTCCTATTGCTTGAAGTTGCAGGGACTTGCATCACAATTGCTTGCGCTTGCTCCCGCTTGCTTTCCAGCAGTTGACTGGCAGTCAAGAGGTCGGCGGTTCGATCCCGCTCGGCTCCACTAGTTTTTTCGCTCATTCCGGTGTCTCAGTCTGACACGAATCTGACACTTCTGGTGATTCAATGCAATCAGAGTCCAGAACTGCCCGCAGATTCTCGGTGTCCACGATGTTGTAACGGGTCAGCATCTTCCCGCTGCTCCAGCCAAACATGCGCTGTACCCGCTCGCTGTCGATACCCTGTGTCTGGCGCCGGAACCGGGCAGCAGACCTACGGATGTCGTGGGGCGTGAACCTCTCCACCCCGGATGCCCGCAGGTTGCGCTCCCATGCCTTCCTGATGTCCCCCAGAGGGGCTCCAGAAGCATTTCTGGAGAAGATGTGGGCCTTCCCCCCAGCCATGGGCCGGACCTTCTCTGCCCGCCTGCGCTCGACGATATCCAGCAGCGCCCCGGCCAGTGGCAGGATGCGCGGCTTGCCGGATTTCGAGTCCTGCAAATGGATTACCTTGTCGGAGTCGTAGTCCGACCAAGTGAGTCCCTTGATCTCCCCGGATCGCCAGCCAGAGAAGAACGCAAACCAGACGAAGTCCGAGAGCCAGATGGGTGCCACCGCTGTGAAGGCGGCAAGCTCCTCCCGACTGGGTGCCCGCAGGCGAGCGTTCTTCGGCTCGGAGATCTTCCGAACGTGGGGCAGATCCTTCTGGCTGAACTCACCCCGTCGCACCGCTTCGGCAAAGGCACCCGACAAGTGGAGGGAGACCTGCCTGACGGTAGACTGAGAGTACTTCTCCAGCAGATCGTCGAAGAATGCCTCAAGCCGTTTCGTCGTCAGGTCCAGAGCCCTGCGCTCCCCCTTAAATTCGGCCAGCACGATCTTCAGCAAGGTATCGAGCGTGTCGATACTCTTGTTGCCCTTGCGCTGGTACTCCTTGCGGCGAAGCTCCAGAAGCCTGCCGACCGTGAGGGACTTGGAGCCCTTGGCTGGGGCACCGGACACTCGGGAGTCTATGATGGCTTCACGCAGCCACGCTCTGGCTTTGCGCTCCTGCCTCTCTCCCGTGGATTTCCGGTAGCGGGTACCGCCGACGCTCCACGATGCCCACCAGTAGGGACTGCGCGGATCGCGGTAAAGGAATCCGTCACCCCGCATCGAAGGCTCGCCGCCGAAGCCCAAAGTCAGACGGGAACATGACTTTCCCACCGACCTTCTCGCCGCCCAGCTTTTTCCAGTTGTGGTAAAGGTATGACTCCGAACAGCCGATCCGACCAGCGGTCTCTCGCAGGCCGACCATCGTAGGTTCATTACTCATGCGAACGAAGTCGGAGATCAGTTCCGCACCCGCCACTGTTCTTTGCGGGTCTCGCGCCATCCACTCAGCCACTCTCTCAATCACCTTCTCAGTCGTAAACATGCGCTCTATCCTTGCTCCCGTTGCAAGTTCTTGCAAATTATTGCTCAAAAAAACCCTTTGCTATTAGGGCATTACCGAATTGTCGTTCTGTCAATATTGCACCATGTGCAATTTCTCACTAACCGTGGGGGCAGGAAGAAGGAGGAGGACCGATGGCTAGGCCAAAAACCTGGGGACCGGACGTAACGATGTCGAAACCACTCTTCGTGAGGCTTCCCGAGGAAGCGCATGACAAGCTCGTCGAGCGAGCACACGAGGAGGACCGCCCTGTGGCAGCAGTGATGCGCAATATCATCTGCCGGGAGCTGGGCGTCAAAAAGCCCCCACTGAAGAAAAAACGTACCGCCCGGAGATAGATCACGCGACCTCCGTTTTTGTGTCAAACCCGCCAGCGAACTGGCGCTCAAACCGCTCGATGAGCGGCCTCGTTAGGTTTCGGATCTGCCTGTAGGAGTTCATTCTGACCTCTTGCATCCGGGCCGGATCGTGGAAGTCCAGCACGAGGAAGCCCGCAACGTTACCGCCCAAGCGAATCGAGAAGCACAGCACCTCCATCAGGCCGGAAGCCTCCGGTCGATGCGTGAAGTTATTTTCGATCTCGGGCCACGCCAAGTGCATCGGCAACCCCGCCATGTCGCCAGAGGCATTGTTCAGCATCTCTACCCACGCCTCTGGTGCGGTCATGTGTACACCGTCGAGAATGACGGGCGCATCACCCGTGACCTCGGTCCAGTGCGATCCTACTGCGGGCTCGGACTTGCCCTGCGCGGCGCGATAAAATCCATCGACAGAGACGAAAGACCAGTCAAGTTCCTCCGAGACCTCGGTGGGCCACGGCTCCAGCATCCGATCGGTT
>NZKZ01000042.1 GCA_002694065.1 Acidiferrobacter sp. | reverse complement strand
ATGAAATCATCGAGACCATTGTGGCGACCATTGCGGGCAAAGTCGAGGTGAACGAGGCCAAGCGGGTCAGTAATGCGCGGCCGGAAAACCTCACCGCTTATGACATGGTGCTGCAGGGGCTTGAGTACCATCGACGCAGCAATCTGACCCGGTCTGAAGCGTCCAAGGCGTTGGAGCTATTTGAAAAGGCGATCGAGACGGATCCGACCTACGCTCGGGCCTATGCCTGGCGGGCATGCTCGTTATCTAATGCTGCGGGCTGGGATCCTGAGTCATATCCCGAGAATTGGTTCGATATTTGCCACGCCTCGGCGACACGCGCTCTGGAACTGGATCCGGATGATCATGAAGCGAACCGGATCATGGGGGCCATTTCTCTTTTCCTGAGAGACTTTGATCTGGCACGCCATCATCATGACCGGGCAGAAGAACTTTGCCCGAGCGACTCCTATATTCTCGGCAAGAATGCCGAGATGCGTCTGTATCTTGGGAATCCCGAAGAAGGCCTAGAGAAGGTGACCTGGGCGATGCGGATTAACCCATTTTGCCCTGACGATCTTCTTGAAAAAGACGGCAAATGCCGTTACTGGCTGGAGGATTTTGATGGCGCCCTGGCGAGTTTCAAGAAGATGCGTACCGAAAGCCGCGACGGCCTCTTTTACTCCGCAGCAACCTTTAAGAAGCTCGGACGCGAAGAGGAAGCATTGGACATGCTTCGGCGGGGGATTCGCCTGGCGGATGTATCAATTGAGACCTTTGTCGAAAGCCAGCCCTTCCAGGATCAGGCCCGCAACCGGGAGTTGCAGGAAGTCCTGGAGTCAATCGAATCAACCTGAGACGGGGCAGGTTCTATTGCAGGTTCTATTTAAGGAGAGCGTTATGGATGAAGATGTCTTCAATATTCAGCTGCGTAAATTTCTGAAGAAAGTGGGAATTCAGTCACAGCGGGAGATTGAGCAGGCGGTCCGAGACGGTATTGCTTCGGGCGCGCTTAAGGGGAACGAAACGCTGAAAGCGTCTGTGCATTTGCAACTGGGCGAAACGGATCTGGATGTCACGATAAAGGACGACATCAAACTTGCCTGAACAGCGTGAGGCATCCAGTGCTGTGGCGCTGGAACAAACATCCGATACGCCGCTCATCGATATCACCCATGCCACGGTCTGCCGTGGCGACAACCATGTTTTTGATGATTTTAGTCTGACGCTCTCCCAGCATGAGAGTGTCGTGATCCTGGGGCCAAACGGTGCGGGAAAAACGACGCTGCTTAAGTTGCTCATGCGGGAGATCTACCCCCTTTGGCGTGATCATCCGGTGGTCAGGATTCTCGGCAAAGAGCGAAATGACATTTGGGAACTGCGTCGCCAGCTCGGCATTATCTCAGCGGATCTTCAGGAAAATTATTCTCCCGAGGTGCTCGGCCGCCAGGTCGTGCTCTCCGGGTTTTTCAGCAGCGTCGGTGTGTGGGGCCATCACAGACTCACGGATGAGCAATATCAGCGCGTGGAGGCCGTTCTTTCGCAGCTGGATATCCAGGCTCTGGCAGATCGCGCCTTCGGGGAGCTGTCGTCAGGACAGCAGCGCCGCCTTCTTCTAGGCCGCGCTCTGGTGAACGCGCCAGCCCACCTGATTCTGGATGAACCCACCAGCGGCCTCGATCTTTCGGCGACTTTTCAGTATCTGCAGACCATGCGGGAGTTGATCCGTTCAGGGCATACGCTGGTACTGGTGACGCACCATATCCACGAGATCCCGCCGGAGGTCACCCGTGTTGTTATGCTGAATCAGGGAAAAGTCTGGGCCGATGGCGAAAAGACAGAAATGCTGACCGAGTCACGCCTGTCATCGCTGTATGGCGTTGATGTCCGCCTGGTCGAGTCGGCCGGTTGGTATCAGGTGATGCCTGCCTAAGCTATCAGGGCTTTGGACTGGCGGTGATAGCCGCTTTGCGTTGTGGAATCTCGTCGTATTGGATCGTGTCTTCGCCGTTATAAACGAGAAAATGCCGACCCTTGGCCCGGGCGATCATGGTGACGCCAAGATCCTGGGCAAGCTCCAACCCCATGTAGGTGATGCCCGAACGGGATACCAGAACAGGCACGCCCATGTGCGCCGCTTTCATCACGATCTCTGAGGTCAGCCGGCCGGTCGTGTAGAAGATCTTGTCGTTCCCGCCAATGCCTTCCAGCCACATCTCTCCTGCGATCGTGTCGGTGGCGTTATGCCGGCCGACATCCTCAACAAAATAAAGAATGCGCGATCCTTCGCAGAGTGCGCAGCCGTGGACTGCGCCAGCCGCCCGGTAGATTTCGTTATAGGAGTTGATGGTCTTAAGCAGGGCATAAATGGTTGACTGACGGATTTCCACACGCGGCAGGCGGGTGTCATAAAGCTTATCGAGCGTGCAACTGAAGATCGTGCCTTGGCCGCACCCACTGGTGACGGTGCGTTTGGAGATCTTCTCGTGGAGATCTACGATGCCGTCGCCGTGGGTGGTGAATACGTCAACCGTTTCCCGCTCCCAATCCACGCGGACCTCGGCAATCTCGTTGATGTCATCTATGAGTCTCTGGTTACGCAGGTAACCGAGGGTCAGTTTTTCCGGATAAGTGCCGAGCGTCATCAGAGTCACCACTTCGGCGTCATCCACTTTGATGGTGAGCGGATACTCGCCCGCAATATTGAGGTCGCGGGGATCGCCGAATTCATCACGGGCAGTCACCGGCCGGGTCGGATCGAGGCCCTCATCCGACAGCAACGGCCGGTGCGCAGCAGATAATTGCTCAGTCTCAATAGGCATGGGGACTCAGGGAGTATGTTGAGTTACTGATGGTCACGCAGTTATAGTGAACCGATATTGCCCCGCAGGCAAGCCCTTTAATTCCGATGAAAGACCGATTTCCTGTCTCTGTGATTATAGAGCGCCGCTCATATCCCGATAAGGCATGGATGGTTGATAGCTGGTCAGCAATTGGCGTGCTTCCGGTGGAGACCCAAGCCACCAGCGTGTCCTGCTCCAGTATCTATCAGAGTGAGGATAGTGAACAGTTCTTGTATGAGGGATACTGCATTGAACTCTTCCAGGATGATGCAGAAAGTTACTATGCCAACCTCACGGGCCGTAATCCCGGAGTCTTTGTCATCTGCGAACACGAAGAAGATGAAGATGAAGATGGAGATGAAGGAGAAGGGGGAACGTTCCGTCCTTTACTGGTTACGCTGAGTTATGACGAGATGGCGTCCTATATTGAGGTAGATACCCCTGTGTTTGATTTACCGATCCCGCCGCCTGTCTATGACTGGGTCGAAGAATGGGTGCTGGATAACTATCAGCCGGAAAAGAAACATAAGCGGGCGCGCCAGAAGTGGGCGGATAACACGTGGAAGCCGTTACGTCGCCCGGTAGGCAGTTGATTCGGTAAGTTATCGGAAGTTGAACATGGACGAACGATCTTTTTTGAGCCGATGGTCCCGCCGCAAGGCGCTGCGCCAGGAGGAGCTCGACGAGGCGGTGCTCAATGGTGAGCAGGATGCGCTTGCCCAGCAACCGGACGCTGCGGAAGCGCAAGAGGAAAAGCCGCCTCTGACAGACGAAGATATGCCTCCGATCGAGACAATGGGCGAGGATGACAACTACGGGGATTTTCTTTCGCCCAAGGTAAGCGAGAAGTTGCGCAAGGCCGCCTTACGCAAGCTCTTTCACGGAGCGGGATTCAATATCCGGGACGGACTAGATGACTACGATGAGGACTTCACCTTCTTCGAGCCGCTGGGCGATATTGTGACGGCCGATATGCGTCATCGTGAAGAGATGCTTGAGCGCAAGGCTCGCGAAGCCGCTGAAGCAGCAAAGCAGGCAGATAACCCTGAGTTGACAGAGGAGGAGTCTGGTCCGTACTCGACCGCGCCAGAGGAGCCGGCTGAGGAGGATTTGGATGTCGGCGAAAAAGCGGCGGATGAATCAGACGATCCGACCGAGGAGCCTAAACGCTTGACCGGGGGAGATCCGGAAACCGAGGTTGAGTCAAGCGACGATCTCGTGCAGAAGCGTCACGGGAAAAGTGGAGAAACGGGATGAGTACAGACGCGGCTCAAAAGGCAGCAGAATTTTTGGGGTTCAACCTACCGGGCGAGTCGTCTTTGCACCAGGCGCGACTCGACGCGCTGGCGACAGGGCTGGCCGGAGAGGTGACACCGACTTCCCTGGTGTCTTTTAGTTCGAGCGGCGTTCTTGCGATTATTGGACCTTTGCCTTCAGCTCTGGGTGTCGCCGAGCAGTTATCTGATCTTGAGGGTTGTCTGATTGTGGCCACCGATGGCGGCGAACCAGGAAAAACCGAGGTCCGTGAGGTGGCGGGCAGGTCCCTGCCTGTGGTCTTTGGCAAGCCGGAAGCAGTCGAAGGTTTTTTGGGCCAATTTTCCATCACTCTCGTTCGCGACGGCGCTGAGGTGGATCTTGCCAAAGCTATGCAGCTTCCAGGCGAGGCTGTGGATATTGTGCTGGATCTGCTGCGCGAGCCCCTAATCCAGTCTGAGATTCTGCCGCCGGGATATTTTGCGCCAAGCGGCGATACCGAAGCGCTCGGCGCAGCCTGTGACGCTGTGCAGACGCTTAAGGGCCAATTTGAGAAACCACAGTATGTACGTTACGACCCGGATATCTGCGCTCATGGGGCACGTGGCATTAATGGCTGCCGGCGTTGCCTGGATGTCTGTCCAGCGGATGCGCTGACGACTCTGGGAGAGAGGATTTCTGTTGAGACACATTTGTGCCATGGGATGGGCTCATGCTCATCTGCCTGTCCAACCGGCGCACTCAGTTATGCCTACCCTAATCGTGTGGATACACTGAACCGTCTTCGCAGAACAATTACTGAGTTCAGAGCCAAGACACAGCAGGCCCCGGAAGTCGCCTTCTTTGGAGGAGAGGGCGACTTCGCAGAGGCCGCCAACCTTCTTAGCCGCATCCCAGACCAAGTGATTCCCTGGCGCTGTGAGGAAGTGGGCACCGCAGGGCCAGAAATCTGGCTCTCGGCGATTGCGTACGGAGCGCGGTCGATCACTGTATTGGTAACCTCTCAAACCCCGCCCAGTGTTTCTGTGTCGGCGAAGCGTCAGGCGCGAGAAGTGAATGCAATTCTGGCAGGTCTCGGTTGGCCGGAGGAGACAGTGCGCGTTTTTCCGGTAAACGAAGAGCCAGATTCGCAATGGCCAAGGATAGACCGTGTGCCTGAGGGCGAGTCGTCAGGCTTTAAGCCCGCGACTTACGCCGGGATAGAAAATAAGCGCGCAGTGCTCCGTGCGGCGATTGATCACCTTGTGGGCCAGGCAGCCAATGTGCCGCAAGAGATTCCGCTTCCGAGGGGTACGCCGTTTGGTGAGGTTCAGGTGGATAAAGAGAAGTGCACCTTGTGTATGGGGTGTGTCGCTGTATGCCCCGCGGGGGCGCTTCTCGATAACAAAGAGCGGCCCTGCCTTTCATTTATCGAATGGAACTGTGTGCAGTGCGGCCTTTGTGAAAACACGTGCCCGGAAAATGCGATCAATCTAAATGCGCGATTGATTGCCGAAAGCAATCTCCGCATGGAGCGACGGGTCCTGAATGAGGAAGAGCCCTTTAAATGTCTGGGCTGCGGAAAGCCGTTCACAACGCAAAGCATGATCCAGAAGATGGAAGAGAAGCTCGCCGGCCACCGCATGTTTGAGGGAGACGGCATGCGACGCTTGAAACTCTGCGAGGACTGTCGTGTAAAAGACATGTTTAATGAATCAACTTAAGTGATTGAAAATGAGGGCGATACCGATTTCTGGCGTTCCAAAGGCCGGGAATGAGGCCCTCGAATTAAACTGACTCCTTCGCCTAAAAGGGTTGATTGCAACGGCGGACAGGTGCAGAATAAATTTTATCTATACCCATATTCTTTTTCTAAATGATAATCATTCTCATTTGAGTTGGGATCTAGATGAGAGTGTCTTTTCAAAGACCAGGTTAATGAGTTCACAACTCGCAGCGTCAGTGGTACCCGAAGAGCAGCAAGCGCGCTCGGGGACATACACGCTTCTTGGCGCGGTGCTCAACTCGCCATGCTCAGAACAGATCGTGGATCTGCTCACATCAATCGATGTGACGGGGGTCAGTGGCGAATCGTTACCCTGGAATAAGCTTCAAGGGGCAATTGCGACTGCTGATCTTGAAGAACTCGCTCACGAACACCACGCGCTTTTTGTCGGTCTTGGCAGGGGCGAGTTGCTGCCGTACGGATCCGTCTATCTGACCGGATTCCTTCAGGAAAAACCATTGGCCGACCTCAGAACAGATCTTCAGCAACTCGGCTTCGAAGTGGCTGAGAACACCCATGAACCGGAGGATCATGCTGGTGCGCTATGCGAGGTCATGGGCATCATGGCTGGATCCCCGGACGATTTTCCCCACGACACCCAGAAAGCTTTTTTCTCCCGGCATATGGGGCCGTGGATGACAGAATTCTTCGATGACCTGATTAAGGCTCGCGACAGCGGCTTTTATCGGGCCGTCGGTGAATTTGGCCGTGCCTTTATCGCGATGGAAAAGCGGTACTTTGAGATGGAGGTATAGCCTTAATGACGTTGTCGGAACTTTATCAACTCTTCCACAGCGAGGTAACAAGAGCATGAGTAAGAAACAATCACCGAAGGAAAAAAACGTCTCAGGAAGACGAGCATTCCTCAAGGGGGCGGCGGTTGCAGGCGGTGCTGCTGTACTGACATCGGGTCAGACAGCGGTGGCGGCAAGCGATCCCGTTGGGAGTGATGCCCAGGCGGGCTCCGGCTATCAGGAGTCAGGCCATATCAGGGATTACTACAAAACTGCCCGGCTCTAGCCTGGAAGTTTGCGACCTTAAACCCTTTTTTCGAGCAACGCTCGGGATAACGGAGGAATTAAGATGAAACTGATCAGAACTGCGACAGAGCCGGTAGCACAGCCTGCAAAAGAGGCATCCGGTAGCGCGATCGATCGTCGTACCTTCCTGAAACGTTCAGGAATCACCATCGGGGGCGCCGCGGCTGCCACAGCCCTTGCCCCCACCATGATGCGAAAAGCCCACGCGGCGTCTATCCCCTCAGGAGGTGAGGGAACCAAGACGGTTCGCACAGTGTGTACGCACTGTTCAGTGGGTTGCGGCATCAATGCTGAAGTGAACAACGGGGTGTGGGTTGGCCAAGAACCGGCTTTCGATCACCCGTTTAACTTGGGGGCACACTGCGCCAAAGGCGCATCCGTGCGTGAGCATGGCCATGGCGAACGGCGCCTGAAGTACCCGACCAAGCTGGTTGGGGGCAAATGGGTGCGGATCAGCTGGGAAGAGGCGATCAATGAGATCGGCGACCAGATGCTCCAGATTCGGGAGCAGTCCAGCCCCGATTCCGTTTACTGGCTGGGGTCCGCCAAGTTCAATAACGAGCAGTCCTACCTGTTCCGCAAGTTCTACGCCCTGTGGGGTTCGAACAACGGAGATCATCAGGCAAGGATCTGTCACTCCACCACGGTAGCCGGTGTCGCCAACACCTGGGGCTACGGTGCGATGACCAACTCGTACAACGATATCCATAACAGCAAGGCGATGCTGGTTATCGGCGGCAACCCCGCTGAAGCCCATCCGGTTTCCCTGGTTCACCTGATGCGGGCCAAGGAGCGCAACAACGCACCGTTGATCGTGATCGATCCGCGCTTTACGCGTACTGCGGCCCATGCTGACCTCTACCTTAAGATTCGCCCCGGCTCAGACGTGGCGATCATCTGGGGCATGATGTGGCATATCTTCCAGAACGGTTGGGAAGACAAGGAGTTCATCCACCAGCGGGTCTGGGGAATGGACGACATCAAGAAAGAGGTTGCCAACTGGACGCCTGACGTCACTTATGACGTCACGGGAGTTCGCGAAGAACTGGTCTACCAGGCTGCCAAGATGATGGCGGACAACCGGCCGAGTACCTTTATCTGGTGCATGGGCGGCACTCAGCACACCATCGGCAACAACAACACCCGCGCCTACTGCAACTTCCAGTTAGCTCTCGGTAACATGGGCAAATCCGGCGGTGGCACCAACATCTTCCGCGGTCACGACAATGTGCAGGGCGCGACGGACTTCTGCATCCTGTCGCATTCACTGCCTGGGTACTATGGTCTTTCCGCAGGTTCTTGGAAGCACTGGTCGCGCGTCTGGGATCTTGACTATGAATGGGTGAAAGGCCGCTTTGACCCCGATAGTTACGAAGAGTCCAAAGGCAAGCCGGTCCCTGCGATGAACACCAAGGGTATCCCTGTGTCACGCTGGATCGACGGTGTTCTCGAAGACAAGGCCAACATCGCGCAGAAAGACAACATCCGCGCTATGGTGATGTGGGGTCACGCGCCGAACAGTCAGTCGCGTGGGCTTGAGCAGAAGAAGGCTTTTGAAAAGCTGGACCTGCTGGTCGTGATCGATCCTTATCCGACCGTCAGTGCTGTCATGCACGACCGTACCGATGGAGTGTACCTGCTGCCGGCGGCAACGCAGTTCGAGACTTATGGTTCAGTCACCGCGTCAAACCGCTCACTGCAGTGGCGTGACAAAGTGATCGATCCGATGTTTGAGTCTCTGCCGGATCACACGATCATGTACAAACTGGCGAGTAAGCTTGGGTTTGGCAATGAGTTGACCAAGCACATCAAGGTCGAAAACGATGAGCCGCTGATCGAAGACATCACCCATGAGTTCAATAAAGGGATGTGGACGATCGGATATACCGGCCAGAGCCCGGAGCGCATGAAGAAGCAGCAAGCCAACTGGGGCACCTTCAACATCACCACGCTCAAGGCAGAAGGCGGTCCCTGCGACGGCGAGTACTACGGCCTGCCTTGGCCCTGCTGGGGAACCCCGGAAATGGGACACCCCGGTACGCCTAACCTCTACGACCCGAGCAAACCGGTGGCCGACGGCGGCCTTTGCTTCCGCGCGCGATTTGGCGTGGAACGCAATGGCGAAAGCTTGCTGGCTAACGGTTCGTATCCCGTGGGTTCTGAGATCAAGGACGGTTATCCGCAGTTCGACCACAAGCTGCTCAAGCAACTTGGCTGGTGGGATGATCTGACCGATGACGAGAAATCAGCCGCAGACGGCAAGAACTGGAAAACCGACCTGTCGGGCGGTATCCAGCGGGTTGCCATCGCACACGGCTGTGCTCCGTTTGGTAATGCCAAGGCGCGCTCAGTGGTTTGGACCTTCCCGGATCCGGTACCGGTCCACCGTGAGGCGCTTTACACCAATCGGCGCGATCTGGTCGAGAAGTATCCTACTTATGAAGACCGCAAGAGCCATTACCGGCTGCCAACGCGGTACGCCTCTATCCAGAAGACCGATTACTCCAAAGACTATCCGCTGATTTTGACCAGCGGGCGTCTCGTGGAATATGAAGGTGGCGGTGACGAGAGCCGGGCGAATCCCTGGCTGGCGGAGCTGCAGCAGGATATGTTTGCTGAGATCCACCCGGCTGATGCCAACAATAATGGTATCCGCGATGGACAAATGGTCTGGGTCGAAGGCGCTGAAGGGGCAAAAGTGAAGGTCAAAGCCATGGTCACCCGCAGGGTGGCACCGGGCGTGGTCTTCATGCCGTTCCACTTCGGTGGTCATCTCGAAGGCGTCGATCTTCGTAGCAAGTATCCGGAAGGGGCCGATCCTTATGTGCTCGGCGAATCGGCCAACACGGCGATGACCTATGGCTACGACTCAGTCACCCAGATGCAGGAAACCAAGTGTTCCCTGTGCCGCATAAGCGTTGCTTAAAGGAGGATATAACTCATGGCAAGAATGAAGTTCCTTTGCGATGCTGAGCGTTGCATCGAGTGCAATGCTTGTGTCACCGCTTGTAAGAACGAGCATGAGATCCCTTGGGGTGTGAATCGCCGGAGAGTGGTCACCATCAATGATGGTGAGCCCGGCGAGCGTTCCATCTCAGTGGCCTGCATGCACTGCTCGGAGGCGCCGTGCGCTACGGTTTGTCCTGTCGACTGTTTCTACACCACTAATGACGGTGTGGTGCTGCACGACAAGGACATCTGTATCGGTTGCGGCTACTGCTTCTACGCATGTCCGTTTGGTGCGCCGCAATTCCCCGAGACAGGGGCTTTCGGCTCACGAGGCAAGATGGACAAATGCACTTTCTGTGCGGGTGGACCGGAACAGGCGAATTCCAGCGAGGAATTCCGCAAGTACGGCCGAAACCGTATGGCAGAAGGCAAGCTGCCTTTATGTGCTGAGATGTGCGCAACGAAAGCCCTTCTTGGAGGCGATGGTGACAAGGTCGCGGATATCTTCCGCGAGCGGGTCATGTACCGCGGCGCGGGCGCGCTTCAGTGGGGTTGGGGTGTTGCCTACGACAAGCAGGGTGTGAAAGGCTAGGCAGTTTCCTGCTAAGTCTCTTACTTGTAGTTCAGAACGGCGGTGGCGATTTTCGTCACCGCCGCTTTCTGCATTATCCGGACGATACTCTCCGGTAATCCCCAGAGATGGCATGCCGATGCGCGCTGATTGCATTGGATAAACGAATCTGCCGTTTGAATTAGCTGAGTGAAGGAGTTAAACGTGACTAACTCGCGAACGTGGGTACTTGGTCTGTGGTTCTTTGTGTCAGTCGTTTTCGCCATGGCGCCGCTTCAAACGACGTGGGCGGAGTCTGAGCAGGCCGCTCCGGCGATAAACAATCCCAACCCAGGCGCGGATCTCTGGCGGGCGGTCCGGGGACATCTGGATTCTCCGGCAGTAACGCAGGTGAAGGGTCACGACAGCGCGGTACTTGTTAATGATGAGGGAGAGCGTTGGACCTTAATTCGTGTGAACGAATTGGTCCCCAAATCCCGGGATTGGCTGCTCTTCGTAATCCTGCTGCTCGGGTTGGTATATATGATCGCCGGCCCACAGAAACTTCAGCACGGTGAGGCTGGTGTTGAGGTAGAGCGTCACAACACAACGGCGCGCTTCATTCACTGGTTCCTTGCAATCATCTTTATCGTGCTGGGGATCACGGGGCTGATCCTGTTGCTTGGTCGGGTAGCCCTGATTCCGTTGATTGGCAAAGAAGCGTTCGGTGTCGTGGCAAGAATTTGCAAGGAAGTGCACAATTTTGTCGGCCCGTTGTTCCCGGTAGCGATCATCCTGGTGTTCTTTAACCTGGTCCGCGGGAATCTTTATGAGCGCGGTGACATTAAATGGATCCTGAAAGGGGGTGGCTTTTTTAGTGAAGGCCACGTCAGTGCTGGCAAATTTAACCCGGGCGAAAAGCTTCTTTTCTGGTTGACTATTTTTCTTGGAATTGGAGTCTCGGTAACCGGCTATATTCTGGATTTTCCCACTATCGCAGCTTGGATCGTCAGCGCATCACCCGATTTCAGCCAGTATCGACACGTGATGGAGTTATCCCATGTCCTGCATACCATCATCGCTATTGTGTTCATAGCGTTTATTCTTGGGCATATTTTCTTAGCCACCATGCTTGTGCCGGGAACTCTCCAAGGTATGACGAGTGGCAAGGTCGACGCCAACTGGGCGAAAGAGCATCACGACCGCTGGTATGCGGAGATTCGCGAGGGAGAAAATCAAAAAAGCTGAATGAAGTTCAGCCTCGACCGCTTTGCGGAACGGGAATCTTTTAGAAAGGTCGCCGAAAGGCGGCCTTCATTTTTTAACAAGCCGCGACGGGTTTTTCGCGTAGGGATAGGCAAGATTGATTAAAACGAGTTTCCAGGGCCTGTTCTCGCTGCTTTGGATGCTGCTGCCCTTGGCCGCGACTGCGCAGAGTCCCACGTTATCGGACGCCTGGGTTCAGGCGATTCAGGCGCGTGATTCGGAACGCCTCATGACACTGCTTCAAGAAGGATCTGTCGACGTGAATCTTGGAAATGATCAGGGCAAGACAGCACTGATGATTGGCGCGCAGTCCGGTGATCGTCCTTTATGTGCAGCGTTGATGAAAGCTGGTGCGAAACTCAATGTAACCAACGCGAACGGCGGCACACCGCTCATGCATGCGGCAGTTGGGGGAAATGTCCAGATCGTTACCGCAATGCTTGATGCGGGGGCTCGCCCGAACGTCAGGGCGGTCAATGGGTGGACGGCACTCGCACTTGCCTCAGCAAAAGGGCACGTTGCCGTGATGGAGCGGCTGCTTTTGTCCGGAGCTGATCCCAACACGGGTGATGTTTTTGGCTGGACGCCTCTAATGCATGCGGTTGAGCAGGAGCGGGCTGATGCGGTCGTTCTGCTGTTGAGTCAGGCACATATTCAGGTGAATCAACGCAATACCGATGGTGTCACGGCCTTGCATCGGGCGCTTGCCCAAGGCTTTTGGGAGATCAGCCGCCAGCTAGTAGGGGCCGGTGCGAGTATGGATCTCGAGGATGAAAGCGGCAGAACGCCCGCAGATTATGCGCGCGAAACGGGCAACGCAAACATCCTAAATGATCTCAGCAGTTAGGAGGCGGCAGGTCAGCAGAGCACCTGCCGCGCGCAATAACGCTCAAGCGGCACCACTTCTGCGGACTGTTCAACCCACTGGTCAACCGACTCGCTTTTGAATTCCAGTTCGAGACGGTGGCCAAAGGTCGCGAAATAGGGCGAGAACATCGATTGGCCCGCCACTCCCACGGCAAAAAGTTCATCGGTCTGGACATCGTGTTCCAACAGAATTGCGGCAAGAGGGTTCGGTGCAGGTCCGCCAAGGACTCGGCCTCCGTCTGCCGGATCGTAAACGCTGCCTTCCGAGCAGCAATAGATAACGCTAGATTGCCGGTGGAACCGATTATCGTGTCCGGCGTATTGGACTTCTTCAGGCCGGTAGTTAATAAAGCTCACCTGTGCCGAGGGATGACTCATCTTGTGAGCGCAGATTGCCGAGAAAGAGACAATCTGGTGCTGAGGGCCTACGCCCCCCTGCCAATCATATTCGCTCCCTTGCTCAGTTTTGAGCCTGGTGGTTTTTTTGACCGATTTCCCGAGGCGGATCAGAAAACAGGGGGTGGAGATATAGGGATAGAAAAATAAATAACTCTCGTCGGTGAGGAGTTGCGCTGACGTTAAGGGGTTGACCTCTTCATCGTCGAGCCGCACGCGATTGAAAAACTGAGCCTCGGCGACGGATGCGAGAAGTGTCTCCGGATAAGTAGCCGCCGTAGCCGCAGCGGTCGCACAAACTTTGATAAAGTCGCGCCGGTCTGTACGGGTCTTGCGCTGCATAAGAGTTTCCTAGCAGGTGCCCTACGATTGATGTCAGTCTCGACTCTGGAACCTAATCCAGAGTGTGCCGACCTCCATGATAAAATAAATTCTCTCCAAACGCATCATCGCGCGTTCCGGTCAATGTGTCCCGACCTCATTGATTATGCTGTGTTGGAGATTTGCGGAGAGGTGCCAGAGTGGTCGAATGGGGCGGTCTCGAAAACCGTTGTACCGCAAGGTACCGTGGGTTCGAATCCCACCCTCTCCGCCATCACGTTTAATGACCTCCCCCTGGTCATTGTTTCTCTGCTGCCGTCGGCGCGAGCATTGAGTTTTGGAATTTGAGAAAAAGAT
>NZKZ01000159.1 GCA_002694065.1 Acidiferrobacter sp. | reverse complement strand
GAATCTTGTTTTGGTGTCTCTACCGCAGGTTCTTCCCCAGGCGCCCTTTCCGGGTCTGTATCAGGAGCACTCGCTGTGTCTCGGTCGATGGAGGCAGTCTGTTCTTCCGCTGCGTGAACCCCAAGGCCTCCCTCACCGTCCCCTGGTGCCTCCTCCGCCAGCATGGACTCCAACTGTTTCTGAGCGACGGCAAGTTGCGTTTCCTGCAGCTCGATGAGCTTCATGGTCTTTTCAAGTTGGCGCTGAAGCAGATCCACCTGACGGGTCAACTGTTGATTTTCAAGCTCTTTCGACCCAAGCGATTCCTCAACGGCACTGAGACGATCGGTCAAGGCGGTCACTGCTGCTGCCGCTTCTGGGCTGGTTTCCTCCCTCTCGACCGCGGAGGGCACCCCATCGGTCACCAAGGTCTCCCTAACTTTCCCGCCAGGATCCTCTGATCCAGGAAGCGCCGACGGCTTAACAATTCTGAGTACGTACTCAGCAGACTCGATCCCTGCAAGGTCGGTATCGGGTGCAAGCGCCGCTGCTGCCGGCGAATGAAGGGTGATCCAGTTCCCGTTCGCGCTGGATGACCTTGTCTTCGGTTGACGCTGGGCCCATTCCAGCAGATGATTCTCATAGACAGCCTGGGCGCGCTGGGAGTCAATCTGACTCATCTGCCGCTCTGAGGGTATGTGCAGTCGTGCCCCCTCGCGAAGGAGATTCATATTACCGTCAATAAAGCTATCGGGGTTGTCTTCCACCAATGCAACCATGGTCTGCTCTAGTGAGATTCCCTCCCTGACCTTCACCCGTCGGGCAATCTCAGTCAGGGTTTGGCCCTGCCGGATAGGCCCGACATACTCCCCCGGATAGCTTAACTCCGCATCAGCGAACGAGGATGTTCCGGTTACCGGTGCGGACACATTAGTGGCTGCCCACTCTTCGGCGGGATCCAACATCGCTGTGTACTCGCGAAAAGTTTGCTGCTCGTCAAACTCCACTGCCACCAGGAAGCGCAGAAAGGGAACCCGAACGGGAGTCCTCGACTCAATCTCGACCATTGCCGGCCGAGACAGTAAATCCAGAGTGAAAATCAGACTGGTGACAGCAGGGTCCAGGGGAACCCCCGCCGCCGCGTGTGCCTGTGCAGAAGCGAGAGACACGACGAGGGTACCAGCAGCCGAGTCAGTCGCGGCTCCCTTGACCTCTATGGTGGCACTCAGCGGCTCGTTCAGCCTTGAGGTTACCGTTAGGCCGCCGAGCTCGAGCGCATAGCCTGCGTTGGAGGCAAATACCTGAAGAAAAAGAACCAGACCGGTAAAGATTGCCCTCACAAACGCGCGCCCCCGCGGTGGGTCTGCACTTTGAGGGAGGAAAGAAGACTCAGGATCATTCCCTGATTATAGGCACGCTGGCGTATCGAACCAATCAGGGCGGGCGCCACAGAGACCCCGGGTTAAAGCCCCGGATAAAGCAACTCTGCTATTTGAATACTGTTCAGGGCCGCTCCCTTTCGGATATTGTCCGCCACTACCCAGAGGCAAAGGCCGTTTTCTATTGAAATATCTTCCCGGATCCTGCCGACAAAGACAGGATCACGATCGGCCGCTTCGGTTACGGGAGTCGGGTAGCCTCCGGGTTTTCGTTCATCGACGACACAAACTCCGTCGGCCGCTTCCAACGCCGCGCGCGCTTGATCAGCAGTGATCTTTTGCCGAGTCTCAATATGAACCGCTTCCGCATGACCATAGAACACCGGAATCCGAACCGTAGTCGGATTTACGGCGATACTCTCATCGCCGAAGATCTTCTGTGTCTCCCACACCATTTTCATTTCTTCCCGCGTGTAGCCATTTTCCTGAAAGTTATCGATGTGGGGAATCGCATTAAATGCAATTTGCTTTGGCATGACCTCACAGGTTGCGCCCTTGCCGTTGAGCAGAGAAGCCGTCTGCCCTGCCAGTTCCTCGATCGCCCGACGACCCGCTCCAGACACTGCCTGGTAGGTAGCCACATTAATGCGGCTTATACCCACGCTGTCGTAGATTGGCTTTAACGCAACGACCATTTGAATCGTGGAGCAATTCGGATTTGCAATAAGTCCTTTATGTTCTCGCAGAACATGGGGATTGACCTCTGGCACCACGAGGGGCACCTCGGGATCCCTTCTGAAGTGAGAGGTGTTGTCAATAACCACACAGCCCGCCGCAACCGCCTTCGGGGCATAGTCGGCAGAAACGCTTCCTCCGGCAGAAAATAATCCAAGCTGCACCTTCGAGAAATCAAACTCAGCAAGGTTCTCGACCCGCACCGCTTTGCCCCGAAACAGGATTGTATTTCCCGCAGAGCGCTCGCTCGCTAACGCATACAACTTGCGCACAGGAAAATTCCTCTCCTCAAGCAGACGAAGCATGACTTCCCCCACTGCTCCGGTCACGCCGACAACTGCGACGTCCAATTCAGGCTTTGCATTCATAATCTTGAGGATACGCTATGGCCAGCTGACACAGCAGCGCCCACGGTCTGACTAGGTAGAGCACTCAGGAGATGAGGTCCTCGAACAACCATGGCACCTCTCTCATTCGGCGTTGCTCATAAGTTGCAATATCCCCTTCATGCTGAAGCGTCAGGGCAATGTCGTCCAATCCCTCCAGGAGACACTGCTTTTTAAAGCCGTCGATCTCGAAACGGTAAACCTGTCCAGACTCGGCCGTCGCGGTTTGGCGATCCAAATCAATATCCATAGAACATGGACCGGACTCCGCGTCCTGGGCGAACAAAGCGTCTATATCGGCGCTTGGAAGGGAGATCGGGAGCACGCCATTTTTAAAGCAGTTGTTGAAAAAAATATCGGCATAACTTCCCGCTATCACTGTCCGGATACCAAAATCTCGGAGCGCCCAAACCGCGTGCTCCCGAGAGGATCCGCAGCCAAAATTCTCTCGGGCCAGAAGAATACGACCGCCCTTGTAGGCCTTTTTATTCAACACAAAATCTGTATTGAGCGGTCGTCCGCTGCAATCCTGACCCGGCTCCCCCTGATCGAGATAGCGCCACTCGTCGAAAAGATTGTCGCCGAACCCAGACTTTTCGACAGATTTCAGGAATTGTTTGGGAATGAGTGCGTCGGTATCCACATTACTCCGGTCGATTGGGATCACCACGCTGCTGTAATTGACAAACTTCTCCATTTTTCGCCCCTTAAAGCTGATTCGGATCCACGAAACGTCCCGCGATGGCGGCTGCCGCAGCCATCGACGGTGAAACGAGATGAGTCCGGCCGCCGTACCCCTGCCGCCCTTCGAAGTTGCGGTTTGAGGTCGCCGCACAGCGCTCTCCAGGCTCGAGTCGGTCCGCGTTCATCGCTAAACACATGGAACAACCCGGCTCCCGCCACTCGAAACCTGCCTCCGTAAAGATCCGATCCAAACCCTCCGCCTCGGCCTGGACTTTTACGAGACCCGAGCCGGGCACCACCAATGCCTGCTTGATGTTTTGGGCCACTTTCCGCCCTGACGCAATTTTGGCTGCTGCGCGCAAGTCTTCAATCCGGCCATTGGTGCAGGCACCAATGAAGACTTTGTCCAGTTCGATCGTATTAATCTGGGTACCGGGGGAGAGATCCATGTACTCAAGCGCACGCGCCCAGTCCCTCTCACGGGTTTGGTCGGGCGCATCGGCCGGATCGGGAATCGCGTCATCGACGCTGGCCACCATTTCCGGGGACGTTCCCCAAGTGACCTGCGGTCGCAGCGCGGAGATATCGAGGTCATATTCCTTGTCAAACTCCGCATCGGGATCAGTGACCATCTGAAGCCAGAAATCTCTCGCCCGCTCAAACTGATCATTCTTCGGCGTGTAAGGACGACCCTCAAGATAGCTCACGGTCGCTTCGTCCACGCCAACGAGTCCGGCACGCGCACCGGCTTCGATCGCCATATTGCACAGGGTCATCCTGGCCTCCATTGATGCCTCCCTGACCGCACTGCCCGCAAACTCGATGGTGTAACCTGTCCCCCCGGAAGTGCCGATCATCCCGATCACGGCCAGGATCATGTCTTTGGAGAAGATGCCGTCAGGCAAGTCTCCGTTCAGATTGATACGCATATTTTTCATCTTGCGCGCAACGAGGCATTGCGTTGCAAGCACATGCTCGACTTCTGAGGTGCCGATACCGAATGCCAAAGCGCCAAGCGCGCCGTGGGTCGCGGTGTGCGAGTCCCCGCACACAATCGTCATTCCCGGTTGCGTTGCCCCCTGTTCCGGACCTACGACATGAACGATGCCCTGCCGGGAATCGGACATGGCAAACTCGGTGATGCCGAATTCCTCACAATTGCGGTCTAGAGTCTCAACCTGAAGCCGTGCGATAGGGTCAGAGATTCCGGCGCTGCGGTCGGTCGTCGGCACATTGTGGTCCGCGACAGCGAGGTTGGCCGCCTTGCGACGGGGGAGACGTGCCGCATCCCGAAGGCCCGCGAACGCCTGCGGGGAGGTGACTTCATGCAGGAGTTGCAGATCAATGTAGATCAGCGCGGTGCCGTCATCGGACTCTCGCACCAAGTGCTGTTCCCAAAGCTTGTCGTAAAGGGTTTTTCCGGTCATCTGTGCCTCCTTGAGGGCGGGCGATTCTAACACAGTGACCCGCTTTTGCCGGCCGGGCCAAGGCACAATTGGAGAGCGTAGTGTCGCTTGATGTGGTCCGGTGGTAGTCTTG
>NZKZ01000158.1 GCA_002694065.1 Acidiferrobacter sp. | reverse complement strand
TTCCGAAATTACGCGCTGGCCGTCAGTAGCCCCGCCCGGATTCAACAAGATTAGGCCAGGGCTTATCCTGTCGAAAACCATTAATAGCATCCGCTATGTAACGGCAGGCAGTGGGGGGATGCGTGATACTCGCAATGTGCGGAGTCAGATACACTTTATCGTGTGTCCATAGCGCACTGTCTTGCGGCAGGGGCTCAGTTTCAAAAACGTCCAGGGCCGCTCCGGCGAGGCTTCCTTCATCCAGAGCGTCGACAAGATCCTGCTCGTTGACGAGATCCCCGCGGCCCGCATTAATAAAGTATGACCCAGACGGCAACCAGCTAAGGGTCTTGCGGTTAACGAGCCCTCTCGTCTCCCGGGTAGAGGGCATCAGGGCAACCAGCATCTCACTGCGGCGCATAAAGGCCTCGAGTTGTTCCTCACCGTGAAACACTTCCACACCCGCAATATCACCCGGGCTTCGGCGGTAGCCAACCACCTGATATCGAAGCGCCGTTAATTGACGCGCCAATGCCATGCCAAGCACGCCCAGACCCATCACCCCCACCGTGATCTCACTGGCCGGGGGCTGAGTCAGCTCTTCCCAATGCTGCGCAATACGATTGGTTTCAAATTGGGGCATAAGCCGATGAAACCGAAGGACATGAAACAGGCAGAACTCCACCATGCCGGCCGTCAATTCCGGCTCCACCATTCTCACGATCGGCAGGTGGGCCGGCAGAGTCGGACAGGTCAGGAGTGAATCGACTCCCGCGCCGATTGAGAAAATCACTTCAAGGTTATCCAGTGCGTCGAACAATTCTGGCGGCGGACCCCAAAGCAAAGCGCAGTTGATCTCGCCGGGATCTCCTATATCCGGCCAAAGACGGACTTCAAGTTCCGGCATGACCCGGGAGAAGGCATCGATCCATTGCTTATCCCGCGCATCGGTCTTTAGGAGCATCACTGCCCGCCCAGTTTTCAACATGATTCACCCCTTGTGATCGATCCCTTTGAGCCTGTTTCTGGCGTCGGGGACGCGGACTGCCCATCGCTGACGCCAGATTGAGATGCTCCTATAATGACATATAGGCCGGTCCGCAACGCCTGCCGGACCGTACCTGACGTCTAAACCTCGATCGGCTTATACGCACTCAATTAATAGCCCACACGACGTAGCGCAATGTACCAGTCCAACTACCGTGGCTGGCTCGGCCGCCTTTGGCACTGGGTCTTTCTCTCGCTGTGCTCGCTGATCTTTCTGCTGCTGATCGGGCCGCTGCTGGTCATTATCCCGCTCTCCTTTAACGCAGACTCCTACTTCACCTTTAGCGAGGGAATGCTGAGACTGGACCCCGAGGCGTTTTCACTGAAATGGTATCGAGAGATACTGCACACTCCAAATCGGCCGGGCTCTCATGGCTCTGAGTGGGCCTCGGCGGCTTGGACCAGTTTATACATCGGTATCTGCGCAACGTTGATTGCTACGGCGCTGGGAACAGTGGCGGCTATCGGTCTCAGCCGGCCTGAAATGCCCTACCGACGAATCATCATGGCATTTTTGATCTCACCCATGATCGTCCCCATCATCATCACCGCCGCAGGAATATTCGCGTACTACTCCAAATATCATCTGGCTTATACGGATCTTGGGATCATCCTGGCGCATGCGGTTCTGGGCACACCGTTTGTCATTATTGCCGTCACGGCAACCCTAACCGGATTCGATACCCAGTATCTGCGCGCGTCGTACAGTCTGGGGGCGCGACCCATCAAGACGTTTGCCCGGGTGGTGTTACCTTTGACTTTTCCTGGAATCATGACTGGCGCGCTGTTCGCGTTCGTTACATCGCTTGACGAAATTGTCGTCGTTATCTTCTTGGCAAGTGAGGAACAAATTACCCTGCCGAGGCTGATCTGGTCGGGAATTCGTCAAGAGATCACGCTGACGATCCTCGCCGTCGCAACGATCATGGTGACACTTTCTGTACTGATTCTGATCAGCGTGGAGCTGCTCCGACGGCGGACTGAGCGCTATCTGGCACCGCAAAGTGCCAACAGGGCTTGAAAATCTCCTCCAGATATGGGAGAAACAAGCGCTGAATTTATGGGGCAACAGGTTTTCGGCGATCGATCCATCGAAAATCGGATAATAAGGCAGCACCCCGAACGTTCGATAACAATACGTTGAATAAAACATGAGCACATCAATATCAGATGCGTACGTCAGCTTCCAAGAGGTCCAGAAGAGTTACGACGGCGAAAACCTAGTTGTCAAAGATCTCAATCTTGGCGTTGAACGCGGCGAGTTCATGACGATGTTGGGCCCTTCTGGCTCGGGGAAAACCACTTGCCTGATGATGCTCGCAGGATTTGAAACCGCGACCAGCGGGGAGATCATGCTGGATGGTACGGGTATCAACAATGTCCCCCCGTGGAAGCGTGATATCGGCATCGTATTCCAAAACTATGCGCTGTTCCCGCATATGACTGTGCGAGAGAATCTGGCATATCCGCTCGAAGTCCGAAAAGTTCCGAAAAACGAGATCACAGATCGGGTGGAGAAAGCACTAGGCATGGTGCAGTTGAGCGGATTCGCTGGACGTCGCCCGGGACAGTTATCCGGTGGTCAGCAACAGCGTGTTGCTGTTGCCCGTGCTCTGGTTTTCGAACCAAAGCTGGTGCTGATGGACGAACCTCTTGGAGCGCTGGACAAGCAATTGCGCGAGCAGATGCAGTATGAGATCAAGCATATTCATGAGAATCTCGGGGTCACAGTGGTCTACGTGACACATGATCAGTCAGAGGCGCTCACCATGTCTAACCGCGTGTGTGTGTTCGATGATGGGGTGGTGCAGCAGGTCGCACCGCCGGATGTGCTTTATGAGCAGCCGCAGAATGCTTTCGTCGCTCAGTTTATCGGGGAGAACAACACTTTTCTCGGCACCGTCCGAGAGAGCCAGGCAGACCGATGTGTTGTGGAATTGGGAACCGGTGAGGTCCTGAAAGCGCTCACAGTTAATGTGGATGGTGTCGGCAGCCAAACCACCCTGTCACTGCGTCCTGAGCGTGTCACCATCAACCCGGAAGCGGGCAGCTGTGACAATCAGGTTCAGGGAGATGTCAAAGAGCTGATTTATCTCGGTGACCATATCCGGGCGCGACTCGAGCTTTGTGGAAACGATCAGTTCATCGTAAAGGTGCCGAATGCAGCCAATCACAGCCACCTACGCGAGGGAGAATCGGTCTCTGTCGGCTGGCTTTCGGAAGACTGCCGGGCGTTAGACGCGCCGAACTGACCGAAGTACGCGACACCAAGCTAAATCCCTTTAATACCTCAGACCAAATCCGATGGCCAAAGCTGCTCAACCAATCATGATCGATGGGGTTCCGCTAAAGGAACGCCTTGCGCAGGCAGAGCGGCGAAAAAAATATATCGCCTTCGGAATGGTTCTGCCGCTGCTGATTTTCGTGATCGTCACTTTTGCGATTCCGATTGCCAGCATGCTTTTCCGTAGTGTTGACAACCCGAGAATGACAGAACTTGCCCCTAATCTGGTTCAGGCGCTCAATGAGTGGGATGGGGCTGAGCTACCCTCTGAAGAGGTATTTGAAGTTGCGTTTATCGATCTCACGGCAGCAAAAGAAGCGGGCACGCTCGGCAGGATTGCAACTCACCTGAATTACAGCCTCTCTGGCGGGCGAAGCCTGATTCTTAAAACCAAACGCAAGTTCAAGAAGATCAAGTCCCCTCCTTATCGCGAGGCCATGATCAAAGCCGATAAACGGTGGGGAGATATCAATACCTGGGGTGTCCTCAAAAAAGTGAGCGACCGCTACACAACGCGGTACTTTCTTAACGCGGTAGACCGCGATTTTGATAACGATGGAAACATCGTCGAAAAGCCTGAAGAGAAGCAGATCTACGTCACCCTCTTTCTGCGGACGCTCTGGATCAGTTTGCTCGTCACCCTGCTGACTTTGCTCATCGGTTACCCGATTGCCTATCTGATCTCAACGCAGCCGCCGCGAATCGGAAACCTCCTGATCATCATGGTGCTGCTGCCGTTCTGGACGTCATTGCTTGTCAGAACCACTTCGTGGATTGTGCTATTGCAGACGCAGGGGGTACTTAACGACATCATGGTGTGGCTAGGGATCATCAGTGAACAGGGGCGACTTCAGATGATCTTCAACCTTCAGGGCACCTTGATCGCCATGACCCAGATCCTACTGCCCTTTATGGTACTGCCGATGTACAGCGTGATGAAAACCATTCCGCTGTATGAACTTCGTGCCTCGCAGTCATTGGGAGCAAACCCCTTCATCACCTTCTGGCGTATTTTCTGGCCGCGGTCTATTCCAGGAATCGGCGCTGGAGGCCTGCTGGTATTCGTGCTCTCGGTCGGGTACTACATCACCCCAGCCCTGGTGGGCGGAAGCAAAGGCCAGATGATCAGCAACCAGATTGCGTTCCACATGAAATCCTCACTGAACTGGGGTCTTGCGGCCGCCATGGGCAGCATACTGCTGATAGCAGTATTGATCCTGTACTGGCTGTACGACAAGGTTGTCGGCATTGACAAGATGAAACTAGGATAAGTCACGCAGATGAGCTTACCCGCCTATACAGGACTCTTGGGCCGCGTTTGGCACTACACGTTTTATGTCATCTGTGCCGTAGTGTTCTTCTTTCTGATGGCCCCGATCATGGTCATCATCCCGCTGTCGTTTAACATCGAACCTTACTTTACGTTTAGTGAGGGAATGTTAAGACTCGACCCCGACGCATTCTCTCTGCGTTGGTATAAGGATGTGCTCGGGTTGTGCACCCAGCAAGCGACACAGGCCGCAGACGCTTTTGTGACGAGCACCGAAGTGCAGGAATGTGGATCGGGCTCCAACCGCGGCTATGAATGGGCCTATGCGGCGCGCAACAGTATCTTCATCGCCATCTTCGCGACCCTAATTGCCACAACTTTAGGCACGCTGGCCGCCGTTGGGCTGAGCCGCCCTCATATGCCCTACCGCAAGCCGATTATGGCGCTGCTCATCTCGCCGCTCATCGTGCCGATCATCATCATCGCGGCAGGCATGTTCTTTTTCTACTCGCACATCGGCCTCGCGTATACGCACCTGGGCGTCATTCTGGCTCACGCCGTCATGGGCACACCCTATGTCGTTATCACCGTCACCGCGACTCTGATCGGGTTCGACGAAACCCTGATTCGCGCGTCAGGCAGCCTGGGGGCGAAACCCTTAAGGACCTTCTTCCGCGTTATCATGCCTCTGATAACGCCGGGCGTGATTTCAGGCGCGCTCTTCGCGTTCATCACCTCATTCGATGAGGTAGTGCTGATTTATTTCCTGGCCGATGCGGAGCAAAAGACCATTCCGATCCAGATGTG
>NZKZ01000041.1 GCA_002694065.1 Acidiferrobacter sp. | reverse complement strand
CCAATCTGCGCCTTGCCGAGGAGCGATGGCCTGAGGTGATGTTTCATACCACCCGTGAGTTGTAAGGTAAATCCTGACAATTTTGGAAGGTTTACCGCCGGTGGGGCAACTCTTAGAATCCCGACACGGATTTTTAACGGCGTATCCAGTAATGTTCTGACGTTAGCAATGACGGGATCAGCACATTTCGGAAACTAGAAACTGAAGGAAGGAATAAGAAGGAGTAAGAAGAAGCATGAAGATGAAAAGATATGTTGCTTTGGCGAGCCTCACGCTGATAGGTTTCGGTTCACCAGTGGTCCAGGCGGACGGTGCAGCGGTGTACAACAGTGGCTGCATGGCCTGCCACAACTCCGGTGTGGCAGGTTCCCCTAAAATCGGCGACAAAGATGCGTGGGCAGATCGCATTGCTCAGGGTATGGATCTGCTTTATGAGCATGCCATTGTGGGATTCCAGGGCAAGGCCGGCTACATGCCGCCCAAAGGGGGATTCGCCCACCTGAGTGACGATGACGTCAAACTCGCCGTGGACTACATGGTCGAGCAGTCGCAATAACGAAGCGCTGAATACTCCGCTCCGGCAGGTCGGAGTAGGCCAGCATAAAAAGCCGGGCTCAAGGCCCGGCTTTTTCTTTTTGGGCTTGTCCCTGGGCTGGCATCGACGGATTACAGCGTCTGGGATTCAAAAAATTCCTTGAGCGCTCGATAAAGAAGGACCGGATCATGCCATCCGGTGGTTTCGCGAATCGAATGCATGCCGAGTTGCGGCGCACCCACGTCGACCGTATCGACGCCGAGTACGGTTGAGGTAATCGGCCCGATGGTGCTGCCGCAGGCCATATCGCTGCGCATTGCCATAGACTGTACCGGAACGTCGGCACGGGCACACAGCTCCCTGAAGACCGAAGCGGTCTCACTGTTGGTGGCGTAACGCTGATTGGCGTTGAATTTGATGACGGGTCCGCCGTTAAGGCGTGGCTGATGCTGCGGATCGTGTTTGGTCTCGTAGTTGGGGTGCAGCGCGTGCGCATTATCCGCTGAGATCAAAAGCGAGCGGGCCAGTACCCGTGCCATGGTTTCGCCGTCGCCGCAAAGCCGCTCCAGTACGGTGTGCAGAAAGGGTCCTTGTGCGCCGGCTGCAGATGCGCTGCCGACCTCTTCATGATCATTGCATACCAGCAAAATGGTCTGCTCTCCCTGGGCATCCAGCAGGCTGCGAAGGCCCGTGTAGCAGCTCAGCAGATTATCCAGACGGGCGCTGGCGAGAAAGTCACCTCGTAATCCCACCTGTTGCGCGCCTTGGGTGTCATAGCAACTCAACTCATAGTCTGTGACCGCCTGGATGTTGGCCTCAGGATGCTCCTGATGAATCTGGTCAAGCAGTAATTCGCGAAACCCGGCTTCACTTTGATCCGGCAGGTCACACAGTATCGGAACCAGTTCCTGCTGTGGATTGATCGTGCGGTTTTTGTGGATGTCACGGTTGAGGTGGATCGCGAGGCTGGGGATAGTGACAATGGGTTTTTTGAAGTCAATCAGCAATGAGAGGCGCTGGCCGGTGGTGTCAGAGCAGGTGACGCGTCCTGCGATCGAGAGATCTCGATCAAACCAGGGCGCGAGCAGCACACCTCCATAGATCTCGACACCGAGCTGATGAAAACCGGACCGTCTTACATCAGGGGTTGGCTTGATCCGAAGACAGGGGCTGTCAGTATGGGCTCCGATCATGCGCACGCCGGATTCGATGAGGGGCGCACTTCCCATCCGGAATGCGATGAGAGATGAGCCATTTCGAATGACCAGCGCTTTGTCGCGATCACCGATTGACCATGGCGCACCGGGATCAAGATCGTTAAACCCGTGCTCTTGCAGAGCGCGCTGCATGGCGGTGACGGCGTGGAAAGGGCTGGGCGATTCGTCCAGAAACGCCATCAGCCCGGGATTAAATGAGTCCGGTTTCAAGTTCTTTCTCCTCTACGATCCGGTTTTGGCGCAAGGGACAGTGTCGGCCAGGCCGTTTTGCCGGTTCGTGGTTGTGCCCTCGGGAAGCCAGCGATGTTCTGTTGTCTGCATCTCCAGCGCGGCGAAGTCGAAAAGAGACCGATCAGCAAGCTGACTCGGTGCCACGTGTGTCAGGCTTCGGAAGATGCTGGCGATACGCCCTGGATGCGCTTTTTCCCAATCGCCCAGCATCGTCTTTATCGCCTGGCGCTGCAGGTGGTCCTGTGAACCGCAGAGGTTGCAGGGGATCACCGGGTATTCCCGAATCTGTGTGTAGCGTGCGAGATCTGCCTCGCGGCAATAGGCCATTGGCCGAATAACGATATTGTGCCCGTCGTCGCTGCGCAATTTGGGCGGCATCGATTTCAATTGCCCGCCATGGAACATGTTCAGAAAAAGGGTCTCAATCATGTCATCGCTATGGTGGCCAAGCGCAATCCGGCTCATGCCGTTTTCCCGAGCATAGCGATACAGGATGCCCCGCCTTAGCCTTGAACACAGTCCGCACATGGTTTTCCCTTCAGGAATGACCCGTTTGACGATGCTGTAGGTATCCTCATCGATAATGTCGAAAGGAACCTCGCGTGTGGCAAGGTATGACTTTAGGGTGTCGACTGGAAACCCGGGCTGGTTCTGATCCAGATGAACTGCGCGCAGGGAAAAGGAGACTGGGGCACGATGGCGCAATTGCTCCAACACGTCCAGCATCACAAAAGAATCTTTGCCGCCGGAGACGCAAACCATGACGCTGTCTCCCTCGCCGATCATCTGGAAATCCTGAATGGCACGCCCGACCTCGCGGCGAAGCCTTTTGCTGAGTTTCTTTTCGTCCACAGATGAGGTCATGGCATTTTTATGATTGTCGAGCGGTTGTCTTGATGGAAAAATCCTGCTGCGAGATTGACTGAGGCAGGGCTTTGCAGCGTCTTGGGCCTGATTTTCTGGCGAACCTGACGCGCATTGCCGTATGCTACGCCCATCATGACTCGAAAGCGCCTTATTTTATCGGCAGTTGGGCTATTGGTGGCGCTACTGGCCTTTCCGGTATTGTTCTTGCAGTACTTCAATTGGAACGAGCATCGCGATCGAGTCGCGAGCTGGGTGAGTACCGCCATCCAGCGTGAAGTCCAGATCAGCGACCGGCTTGATTTCCAGCTTTGGCCGACGACGAAACTGTCGGTATCAGGCCTTGAGATCTCAAGCCCCGAAGATGTGTCAGATCTGCCTTTGCTGCATCTTCAAAGCGGCGAGGCAGAGTTTGAAATCTGGCCTCTGTTGTCCGGCGTTTTGGTTATCGACCGGCTGGAAATTGACTCGCCTACTGTAAATCTGGTTTCCGGGCTGGAGGAGGGGGCAACGAACTGGCGTTTTGGTCTGGATGACACCGCTGACGGTCAGTCGTTCGCTGGACCTCCTTTGATTGTTCGTGAGCTGCAACTGCGCCGGGCTCATATCCAGTACTCAGATCCTGATCCACAGCTTAATCAGGATCTTCACTTGCGTCAGCTGGACTGGGTGCTGCCCGAAGATGTCCGCAACAGCACGGTCACTGCAGTCGGAACACTCAACGGCAGCGCCCTCGAGGTGAAGGGCGCCCTGACGCTCGTAGGTGAGGATGACCTTGAGGCAGCTTTGGATCTCTCATTAGGCAAGATCTCAGGAGAAGTAGGCGGGACCGTCACCGAGGTTATGCAGGGCGGCAACGTCGATATTCGTCTTGCGCTCGAGACAAGTGACTTGACTCAGTCAGTCGCCATGTTTGTGCCCGGACTCACTGCACAGGAGAAAAGCCTCTTTAGTGGTAACGCCCGAGTGAGTGCGGCAATGCGGGGCCGGCCGGGCAGGGATTTGCGCCTTGAAGACATTGACGTTACGACGCGCTCATCCCTATTGCGCCTCACGGCCTCCGGAGCGGTCAGTCTGGTACGCCCGCACCGGCGTGGCCGGACCCCTTCAACGCAATTCCAGGTGCTGGCCGAGACACAAGCGCTTGGCGATCTCGTGGGTCTTTATGACGCCAAGGTGCCGTTCGAAGCAAGTGCCCAGGCACGGGGTGTCCTCACGGGATCTCTTGGCAACTTCCGAATCGATGATATTTCGATCACTGCGGCAGGTGAGCATGGCAGCTTGTCGGCGAATGGTTTCATGGAGAGACTCGGAGGCGCTGCGGCGCCCTGGCTCGAATTTACTGCCAAGGCGCAAACCGAAGTGCTTGGCACACTGATGCGGTCCTATGGGATGGAATTTCCTTACTCCGGGTCCGCTCATGCGATCGGTCAGGTCAGCGGCCATCCGGGCGATGTCCATGTGCGCGAGTTGGATATTGCACTTAGCTCCGACGCAACAACGGTCACGGCGAGCGGCAGCATAGGCCCACTGGGAGAAGATACGACGTTTGATCTGCCATTCAAGATCGATACGCGAAATCTTGCACTTGTGGCTGAACCGTTTGGTTTTGATGTCCCTGAGACGGCTCATGCCCAGATGATGGGCCGGTTGGTTGGAAAGGAAAACGTGCTCAGTGTGAGTGGCATCGAGCTCAGCATAGCGTCTGACCTTATCAATTTAACTGCCGAGGGCGATGTTGGCCCAATAGGCGAGGCCGCTGTCCTCAATATGCCCGTTACCGTGCAGTCGGATGACCTGGCAGGGGTGATGCAGCTGTTTGACTACGAGTCACCTATCAACGGAAAGGTACGCCTGTCGGCAGTGCTGACAGGACGATTCGATGCCGTTGGTCTTGAAGATGTGTCTGCACAGCTTGACAGCGAATCCGGCCAATTCGGAGCACAAGGCCGTGTCAGTCACGTGGGTCCGGACGCCGAACTTGAGTTGGATATCAATGCGGTCGTGCCTGATATTGCTCAACTCGAATCCGTGCTGGAGGTGCCGCTGGATCATTACCCCGATCTTGGCCTGTCAGCCTCAGCCAAACTGCTTCGCCACAGCGGTGAGCTGCGTCTGTCCGGTGTAGACGGCGAAATTTCGGGTGAAGGTATTCGGTTCGGCCGCTTTTCAGGTCAGATTCCAGATCTGACTTATCCTGCGAGTGGATCAGTGAATGTCGATCTTGCGGTCGATAATCTGGGCGTGTTTACGCAGGCGCTGGGTCTGGAAGTGAGTAAAACCCTTCCTGCGAGACTATCGGGGAATATCGTTGGGAGCGCTCAGCGTGATTCACCGCTGTTCGTTGTCGTCGAGGGGATCAGTGATGACGCCGAGTTACACATCAATGCCCAGGTGAATCCTTTCGTAGAAAAAACGACCTTTGTGCTGGATGCCCGGTTTGAGACCGAAGCGGTCTCAAACGTCAATGAGATTTTCGGCACGGCGATTCCTTTGGAGGGCCCGCTTTCGCTCGGGATGGTGTTACGTCGAGACGCATCCCACGATGCAAAAACGGCGAGCGGCCGCGTTCAGGTTTCGGCTAACGAATTCAGTGCGGAGGCGGAGGGGGATTTCTCATGGCCGCTTCGGGCCGGTAACGGACTCCGTCTGACATTCGAGGCACCTTCACTCGCGAGCCTCTCCCGATGGTTACCGGGCGAATACCTTGACCCTGGCCCTTTAAGCTTTGAAAGCGATTTTGAGATCGACAGCCAGAATGCGCCATTGGGTGATTTTTCCATGATTCTCGGCAATAACGACCTTTCCGGCGAAGCTCACCTTCAGGGTATCGATTTATCCAAGTTTCCTGATCTGTCAGTAAATACAGGCGAAAAAATCCGTATCACCGGAGCGCTGGAATCCTCTCGTCTGAATATGATTGAGATTCTTCCTCCGCGGAAACGAGTGCGAGAAAATCCACAATCGCGAGAAGGCGTATTCGGTAATGATCCTCTTGAGGTCACGTGGCTGGATCACTTTAATCTGGATGTTCAGCTCGACGCGGATGATCTTGTCACTCGGGGATTTGAGGCACGTGGACTCAACAGCCGGATTCGGGCGTCTGACGGAAAGCTTGAGATTAGCGCTCGCTCAGGGGAGTTTTCGGGCGGGACCTTTGATATGGATATCGAATTGGATACTCGCCAGTCGCCGTATGCTGCGGATTTTACTTTCGATATCGACGGGCTTATTCTGAATCGAATTCCGGCACTGAAAGAT
>NZKZ01000157.1 GCA_002694065.1 Acidiferrobacter sp. | reverse complement strand
TGACCTGTTTTTCCCAGACCCAGTATCAGCACCGTCTTCCCATCGATGGATTCGACTTCCCCAATCAGCCACTCCTGGCGGGTCTGAGCTGCGCGGAAAGTTGGAAAACCTAATGAAAAATGCAGCATAACCCCCAGGACATACTGCGCCATCATGTCTGCCGCAACGCCGGCCGCATTAGTCACTGCAACATGATCCGAATCCCACGGTGCGAGATGGTCGGTGCCTGAACCTGCCACCGAAACCCAACGCACACTTTCAGAACTGACCAGTACGTCTCTTGGAAACCCCTGGCTTCCATTGAAACGCACTGAGTACACGACCTCGGCTCCAGTCTCACTCACCAGCCCCGCAAGACCTTCGTACGTGCTACAGGTCCAAATTGGCAGATCAGGATGCTTTTTCTCAAGCACCGCTTTTGACGCCTCTGGGTTGTCGGTATGAAGAATGACCGTTGGGGTTTTCACTAAAGCGGGAGCCTCAAATCAGACGCAGGAGATCAAGTGACTCTTTACCTAAGCAATGATAACTGGAAAAGCCAGGACCTGAGCTTTATAGTGAGATGCAAGTACACGCAGGAGAAAGAAGAGTGCAGGTTCTTGTTGTCATGGCCCATCCCAGGCCCGATTCGCTCACCGGCCAGATCGCGAAAGCAGTGATCGAGGGTCTTCAAGCAGCAGGGCATGAAACGGAATTGGCAGATCTTTATGCCGAGGGCTTTGATCCCTTGATCCTGCCCGCCGATGAACCCGACCAGACGACCGATAACAAGATCTATTCTGAGGCGGTGCAATCAGAGATCAAGCGGCTCGAACGCAACCAGGGGATCATCCTGGTTTTTCCGATCTGGTGGTGGTCATTTCCCGCAATGCTGAAAGGCTGGATCGACCGGGTGTGGAACAAAGACGTCGCCTACGGCTCGAGAACTCTCAAACACAAACGGGCGCTTGCTATCGGGCTTTCCGCCTCCGATGGACCCACTTATGCCAAGCGCGGATACGATACTGCAATTGAAACCCAGATCGTGACCGGTATTTTCAATTATTGCGGAATCGCAGATGGACGGTTTGCCTATCTGCACCACTCCACGGCTGGAGGCGAGCGCCCCGCAGAGATGATCCAGGAAGCTTATGAGATGGGTCGGACCTTTTCTGAAGGCCTTTAGTCCAGGCTCATCGCGCTCCAACGGAAGTTTCAGATTCGGATGACTCAGGCCGCAACAGGTCGGCATCTTCCCCTCGCGGGATTCTTTTTCGTAGCCACCATCGCGCGTGCCGTACTGCTGTCCATTCTGCCGCTTAAGGCACTTGCGCTGCTCGGCAGCGCGCAACATGTCAGCGTCCTGTTTTTCGCCGTTAGTATCTTTGGGATCGGAATCAGCTTAGGCGTCTATTCGATCCTGCGTCATGTCAGCCTGTATGCCGGGTTTTTGGTGAGTCTCCTGGTCATGACGGTTTCTATTTTTCTGCTCTCGACGGAGAGCCTCTTTGCCTTTTCTCTCGGAATGGTATTTCACATCTTCGGCATCACCGCAATGGAGGTGATTCTCAATCTCTATGTGATGCAACGTGTTCCAAGGGGCCAGCTTTCACAGTTTGAACCCTGGCGGATGATTGCCGCTGTCGCAGCGCTGTCTATCGGTCCGTGGCTCGGCGTCTATCTTCAGACAAGTTACGGTGCCTGGGTGCCCTTTGTGGTCGCGCTATTCGGTTCGGTCATGACCCTGATTTATTTCCGAGGCTTGGGACTGCATCATCTTGATATTCGCAGACATCCGGTCGGTTCCAACCTGATAAAGAACATTAAGCGGTTTCTGGAGCAGCCCCGTCTGCGGTTGGCCTGGATTCTTACCCTCGCAAGATCGGGATGGTGGCAGCTATTCATCATCTATACCCCGATATATGCGGTGCACACGGGGCTGGGAGAACTTTGGGGATCAGCGATTGTCTCCATTGGCTCAGCTTGGACCTTGACCGTTCCGTTCTGGGGCTGGGTCGCGCGCCGCTATTCGCTGCGCTTGTTAATGCGTACAGGATTTGTAATGACCAGTCTTGCCACCACCGCTGTCTTTGCCTTCGCGGGGTCTCCCTCACTCGCAGTTACCCTGCTGATTCTGGCAGCCCTTGGCGCAACAATGCTGGATGGATCTGGCCACGTACTGTTTTTGCGGGCGGTTCGGCCACGCGAACGCACCGAAATGGCTGGGGTTTATCAAACGTACCGAGATACGGCCAACCTGGCGGTACCGGGAATCTTTGCAGTACTGCTGAAGTTCTTTTCCCTGTCGGTAGTCTTCGCCGGCGGCGCCGTCTGGATGATGGCAGCAGGAGTCACTTCACGTCACATCCCCAAGCGGATGTGATTGCGCTTTCAAGGGCTGCCACTTGCACGGTGCAACCAGTTTCCGCAAGCGCAGGAAATTAAATCGGGGAGCTCAGATCACGAATCCTTCTGGAAACGGATCATTGGAGTCGACATAGATGGTGTTGAGCCCGGTGATGTGTGCAGAGCCGGAAATGCCCGGGATGATCGCCTCATATTCCCCCACGGTCGTCTCTTCTTCCACCGTGCCGGTAAATGTGCTGCCGATGAAGCTCTCATGGACAAAGGGCTCGCCGATGCCAAGGAGTCCTCTGCCAGCCCGCTGAGCAAGACGTGCCGAGGTCCCGGTGCCACACGGAGAGCGGTCGATCATCTCACCCGCTATCACACATCCCCGAGCGTCGCTTCCTGCATCCATCGCCTCACCTGTCCACATACAGTGACGCAAGCCTGAGATACTGGGGTCAAGTGGATGGACGATCTCACAGGCGCCTTCAATCGCTTCTCGCAACCGGATACCCATCTGAATCAAAGACGGTGCATCATGCTCCTTGATGTCTTTGAAGTGCTCCTGGCGCTCAATAATCGGATAAAAATTTCCGCCATAGGCGATATCGACCTTAAGCGGACCGAGATCCGGTGATTCGATCTCCAAATCCCGATACATCAGAAATGATGGCACGTTAATCAGTTTGGCGCTTGTGACCTTTTCCCCTTCACGAACATACTGAACGTCAACACGCCCCGCGGGGGTTTCGAGCCGAAGCAGTCCTTGTGTTTTGGGTTTCACCAAGCCACGCTCGAGTGCAAATGTTGCGGTCCCGATGGTTCCGTGTCCGCACATCGGTAAACTGCCAGTGGTCTCAATGTAGATCACACCCATGTCGAAGTCATCACTCGACGGCGGATAGATAATGCTTCCCGACATGGCGGAATGTCCGCGAGGTTCAAACATCAGCGCCCGTCGAATCCAATCGAATTCCTGAATGAAGTGCTGACGCCGTTCGCTCTGATCAGCGCCCTGTAGCTTCGGTGCGCCACTGACCACCATCCGTACGGGCATCCCTGCCGTATGGCCATCAACACATTCAAAAGATGCTTTCATTAAACAGCCTTTGTAAGAAGGGTCTCGTAAAGAGCCGGATTTCAGGCCTTGGCCTGTTGCTCGAAAAAGGATGCCCCCGTAGGCATCTCAGGAAACGCCATTTCATAGTTGCTGCAGCGCACCCTGCCCGTTGCCTTACCGCGCACTACTTCGTACATGTACTTGCTGGGAATATGGTTCGCATGCAGAGGATAACTGTCTTCCGCAAGATATTCACAGATAAAAAGCGTACGGGGCGCGTTTGAAAGATTAGGTGCTGAGCCATGCAGGACTCTGGTATGCATGAGACAGGCGGAGCCCGCAGAGCCATAGCAAGCAACGGCCTTGGGCGCCATCTCGGCGGCAATGGCGTCGCTGACCGCTCCCGTGAATACCCCAGCGTGCCAATGCTCATAAAGCGGGCCTTTATGACTGCCCGGCACCACTTCCAGTGGCCCGTTTTCTTCCGTCACATCATCAAGAAAAAACAGTACCGTCACCATGTCATCATTGGTGTGCGCTTCAAAGAGAAAATCCTGATGAAACTTGATCTCGGTTGCCGCGCCCGGCAACTTGGAGTTGATCTTGGCATTTTCAAACTTGATATTGGGACCCAGAAGGTCTTCTAGGGCATCCAACGCCCGATTGTTCCGCATTACCTCCAGATAAATATCTGAGATCTCAATGGGTGATGCGATCCGCCTCAACGCTGGCGTTTCAAAACTGTGTCCCGGCTCAACATCAAAGCGGCATCGTCCATCGAAAGTATCGCCATAGGGCGCACTGTGATGTCTGCTCTCTTCTTTCCATTTTTCAAAATCTTGCCTCAGACCCTGAAGCTGCCCATCGGTTAATGCCTCTTCAAGGAAGAGGTAACCGTCTTGCTTAAACTGCGCTATCTGGTGAACTGAGAGCGTTGGCATCTCGCGTTCTCGTCGGGCATGAACAACCGGATTATCGATGATCAGATGGGTGGATGCACTTTTTCGAGTTTGACCGCTTTCTCAAAGGCGCGTGCTGCTTTCAGAACAAGCGCATCGGCACCATAGGGGCCCACAATCTGGAGTCCGACGGGTGCGCCATGATCAGTGAAGCCACAAGGTAGCGATATCGCAGGCTGTCCCGTGAGATCGAAGGGCGTGGCCATACCCATGAATTCCCCGTCACTCTTTCGCCAGTGTGGCGGCTGCGAGTGGCCGACAGGAAACGGCGCGCATGCAAGTGTTGGGCAGATCAACAAATCATACTTCTCATAAAACGCGCTCATCCTGCCGCGAAGTTCGGTCCGCCTGGCCTCTGCCTCAAGGTAATCCACCGCACTCATTTTTGCCCCATCATTGGCGCAAGTCAGCAATACCTTGTTGCTCAGTCGTGCCGCCTTTTTGCCTAGATCCGATCGAATACGCGCTGCCATCGGATTGCAAATTGCGTAGGAAAGCTCTCTGGCTTCACGAAGGTCTAGACGAGTCCGCGAGACAATCCCGCCGAGACTCGCAAACACCCGTTTTGCTTCAGACACTATCTTCAACACGTCGTCGTCAACCCGCGGCACGCCCAGGTCTGGTGAGAAGCCTATTCTGAGATCCTTTATGCCGCGTTCAAGTCCGGAGGTAACTTCTGGCGCTTTGCGCTGGATCGCGGAGCCATCGC
>NZKZ01000156.1 GCA_002694065.1 Acidiferrobacter sp. | reverse complement strand
TGAGGGCGGCAGAATCAAAGTAGTGGGGAGGGAGGCCGAATGTCGAGCGATCGCCACCCATGCCGAAGAGGTCAACCTAGACGGCCAGACGGTAATACCCGGCTTTATTGATCCTCATGGCCACTTTCCCGACTCGGGATTCTTAAAACTGCATCGCGTCGACCTTTCTCCTCCTCCACTGGGTGCTTGTTCCAATATCGCTGAGGTGCTTGAACAACTGCGCCAAAAAGCCCGCGTCACTAAACCCGGTGACTGGGTCGTCGGGGCCATGATCAACCCGGCAGAACTTGAGGAGAAGCGCTTCCCGACACGCAATGAATTAGATGCTGTCTCGGTGGAACATCCAGTCTGGCTGTTCCATGTCTCCGGGCACGCAGGCGTCGCCAACAGCCTGGCTCTGGCGTTTCGTGCAGTTGATAAGAATTCACAGGATCCGGCGGGCGGTAAATTCGGACGAGACCCCTTGACCGGGGAACTCAATGGCCTTTGTGAAGGGATGTCGGCCATGGGCAAGATGGGCGATTCGGAATTTCAGATCAGTTACGAAAAATTCCTTTCTGCCTACGTTGATGCGGCCGATGAATATCTTGGACAGGGCGTCACCCTCGCCCAAAATGCATGGGCGACAAAGACGCTTTTGGGTTATTTCGGCCAGATCGCAAATGAATCCCAACCGCCGATAGATACCATGGTTTTACCTGCGGGATTTCTTGAACCAAAGTTGACTGCGGGCGAGCTCGATATTCCCCTGCCAGAACCCGGCAGCGGGATATTTCTCGGACCTCGAAAAGTCTTTGTCGATGGATCATTTCATCTGCAGACTGCCTGCCTGACACAACCGTACTTCAAGCCACTCAACGGTGATCCCCATCATCGCTGCGAACTTCCATTCAGTCGCGAGCAAATGGTTACACGTATCAGCAAACTGCATGACCTTGGGTTTCAGTGTCATATCCACGCCAATGGAGATGCAGCGGCAGACCTTGCCCTCGATGCCATTGAAGCGGCCCAGCGCACCAACAGACGAGAGGATCATCGCCACACGCTGATCCATTCGCAAAATCTCCGGGAAGACCAGCTGGATCGGATGGCAACTGCCGGCGTCAGTGTCAGCTTCTTTCCCGCTCACCTTCACTACTTTGGCGATTTTCATAGCGCCGTGACGTTCGGTCCGGACCGGGTGCGCAATATGTGCCCTACCCGCTGGGCCGAAGAACGAGGAATACGTTTTACCATCCATAACGACGCACAGGTAACACCGACCCGGCCCTTGCACCTGATGTGGTGCGCAGTTAATCGGCAATCGCTTTCAGGAAAAACGATCGGCCAGGACCAGGCCGTTTCACCTCTTAGTGCTTTGAGGGCACATACCATCGATGCTGCTTGGCAGGTGTTCCAGGAACGTGATCGGGGCAGCATTGAGGCAGGCAAAAGAGCAGACTTTGCCGTGCTGTCCGGCAATCCACTCGTTGACCCGGCGAATATGCACAAACTTTCGGTCTCGCAGACGCTGGTTCTCGGGCAGACCCGATACCGTTCTTAGGAGGAACTAGATGACCAGAATTCTCATCGCTGGTTTTCAGCACGAAACCAATACATTCGGCGCCACCAAGGCATCCTTTGATGAATTTCTTGAAGCGGACGGCTGGCCCGGCCTGCTGCAGGGCGCGGACGTCATTACCGGAACGGAGGGGATCAACCTTCCAATAGCCGGTTTCGTTGAAGCCACCCGCTCGGCGCCAGACATAGAACTGGTTCCTGTTGTCTGGGCCTCGGCCGAGCCTTCTGCTCACGTCACTGACGACGCATTTGAAAGAATCTCAACGATGATTCTGGACGGCATCAAACAGGCCGGCGCTCTCGATGCGATTTATCTTGACCTGCACGGTGCGATGGTGACCGAATCTCATGAGGATGGCGAGGGCGAACTGCTCTCCCGGATTCGCGAACTGACGGGCGCTGCCTTGCCGATCGTTGTCAGTTTGGATCTTCATGCCAACATCACAGAGCGCATGGTCAGCCATGCCTCGGCTTTTTGCATATTTCGAACCTATCCGCATATCGACATGGCGGCAACCGGTGCACGGTGTTTTCCGATCCTGCAAAGATTGCTTTCAGGGGAGATCCTATACCCGGCAATGCGGCAGGCATCTTTTTTGGTGCCGTTGTCAGCACAGTACACAGGCGCTTCTCCTTGCAAAGAACTCTATCAACTCTTACCGCAAGAAAGTGCACCGGATCAGGCACACTGCGATATTGCCATGGGCTTTCCCCCGGCGGACATCTATGACGCAGGTCCTGCTGTGGTTGCCTACGCCGCATCGCAAGCCGAGGCAGAAGAGCATGCACAGCGCATCATTGACGCGATGGAAACAAAAGAAACGGCTTTTGACAGCGCCTTGCTCTCAGCCGATTCCGCAGTTGCAAAAGCGATGTCTCATACCGGGAGCAAACCGGTCGTCATCGCAGATGTACAGGATAATCCAGGGGCCGGTGCCACCTCAGACACCACCGGCCTGCTGAAAGCGCTGGTTGACGGCAAGGCCACCGATGCGGTGCTGGCGTTGCTGCATGATCCGCAGACGGTTGCCGCCGCACAGGAACTGGGCGAAGGCGGGATTTTTGATGCCGCACTCGGCGGGAAATCAGGGCTGCCCGATATGGGCTCTTATCATGCCAGGTGTCGGGTTCTGGCGTTAAGCGATGGCGAGTTTGCTTTCAGCGGGGCCATGTATGCCGGCGCTACGGCCCAGATTGGACCCACGGCCCTGCTCGAGATAGTCGACAGCGAATCGAGCGTCAGCGTGCTTGTCGGCAGCAAGCGCTGTCAGTGTCTGGACCGGGCGATCCTGACGCACATTGGTATTGATCCTGAGCAAAAGAAAATTGTTGCCGTGAAAAGTACGGTGCATTTTCGTGATGATTTTGAGCCAATCGCAGACCTCATCCTGCATGCACAGTCCCCAGGGGTTAATTACTGCAGCCTTGAGGACGTCCCCTACCAGAACCTTCGCGCCACCGTCCGCCGCGGGCCGAATCGTCGGTAAGCATCAAGCCGGAGTTTGCCGAACCGTCCTGGCTGAAACCGTATTAAAGCGCCACACCAGCAGCATGGCGGTCACGGCAATGCCTGCCACCATCCCCCACCATAACCCGACCGCGCCCCGACCCGTCTCAATGCCCAGCCACCAGGCTGCGGGCAAACCGACAATCCAGAAGCTGAACGAGATCAGCAAGGGGCCGTTGACATCTTTAAAGCCGCGCAACGCCCCTTGCGCGGTGATGTAAGTGGCATCAAACATCTGTAAAAATGCGACCGCGAATAGCAACGGCAATGCGGCCTGGATCACTGCGACGTCTGATGTATAGATGCCCGCTATCCACTGGGGTGCGGCGAGGATTAGCAGGATTGATGGAATCACCAATGCCAAACTGCAGTAAAGACCAAGCAATCCACGTGCGCGGGCCAAAGCGGGATCTTGCTGGCCAATCGCCTGTCCGACCCGCGCCATCGTCGCGCTAGACACGCTTACCGGAATCATGAAGACCACCGTGGCATAGTTGATGGCGACCTGGTGTGCTGCAAGCCAAACGTGACCCATCTTCCCCATCATCAAGGCTATCGCACTGAAAAAACCTGAGTCGAGCACCAGCGTCGCCGCGATCGGCACGCCGAGTTTTGATAAAACAAGGCATTCTCGCCCCGGCATTGGAAACGAGCTGAACAAACGACGGGCGCGATAGCGCTGCGCCAAGAGCACAAACCCAAGCAGTCCTAACGCATTAAGTGTCCCAACGAGCACCAGGTTCATCGCCGCCCCCTCAACGCCCAGAGGCGGCAGGCCCAAGTGTCCGAAGATCAATGCCCAGTTGCCGACGATCACAACAGGGAGTGTGGCAACGTTAATCACCAGCATCGGCCGGGAATGTCCCGTGGCCTCACAAAGAAATCTCAACGCGAGATAAAAGCAAAACGGCGGCATCGACCAGGCCGCAAGATCCAGATAATCCTGCACCAGCGGGATGATGGCAGGGTCTACCCCTATCCAATACATAAGATATCCCATCTCACGCAGCAGGAAGAAAGCCACGACACTCGTGATCAAGGCAAGCCACAGGCCCTGCTGAAAAGCACTTTTGATGCCCTCGTTACGTCCTGCGCCAAAGTGCTGAGCGATAGTGGGTGACAGGGACATCATGATCCCGAGACAAACCAGGAACACAAAGATCATGAAGGATCCACCCAGTCCCAGCGCCGCCAACTCGACGGAGCCGACCCGACCCATCATCAAGATCGCAACGGTGGTGTTGCTGACCTGAATGAACTGCGTGAACATGATTGGCAGACTGAGCTTTAACAGCCCGCTGAGCTCAAGCCTAAACGCAAAGCCGGAGGCTTTCATAAAAATGCTGCCGTATCGCAAAAAAAGATCAAGGCTGGGGTCGGATCAAGTAATGGGTTTTACGCGATAGTACGCTTTGCGAAGACTCATCATGAGAAATCCACCCGCCACAATCACCATGACCAAGGCCAATCCGTAAGGATCCCAAAGGTCCATACTGAGTCCACCCACAAGGGGCCCCACGAAGGCACCGAAGCCCCAATACACGCCAAATGCGGCCATCGCTGTGGCCAACTCTACGCCTTTGAACCACTGTCCCGCGATGATCATGGTGACGGTATAGACGCCGGCAAAAAACCCCCACCAGAGAAATAATGTGATCCAGAGCAAAATCTTTGATGCAACGACTAGGGGCCACACGAGCGCACCCAAAAATGCTACCAGGGCACAGGTCACCAGAACCTTGCGTGCATCAAAATAATCGGCGGCCCAGCCAATCGGCAACTGCAGCAGCGCGCCGCCCAGCGCACCAAAGAAAAGCATCAGTGTTGCGGCGGATTCGTCTAGACCGACTCTCAGACCATATACCGGCATCAGACTCGTGGTCGCGAGATCCTTGAATGCCACCACGAAGCAGGCGACAGCCAGAAGCGGTGCCACCTTCAAAAAGCTCAATACCCCAAATGAAGGCTCTTCGACGGAAGACGGACGGTACCGATCGGCGAAGATTAGTGGCAGCCCTGCAATTGCCATCAGAACGATACCGGCCACAAACGGAGTCAAATCCGAGACGCCCGTATACGACAGCATCAAGGGACCAAGCGCAAAACTTAAGGCCAGCGTGGTGTTGTAAAGACCCATGACCCGGCCTCGATGCGGCTTTGGTGCGATTTCGATCATCCAGGTTTCCGTCACCACGAAGAGCACGACTCCCGTCAGACCTCCAAGAAAGCGGATGATGAACCAGGCGACTAATGACTCGGTGGTCATCAACGCATAGATCAATGCAATTTCAATCACGACACCCGCTACCAGAAGGTTTCGTCCCTCCAGTCCGCGCATGATCTTGGGAACAACAAAAGACCCAATCATGACGCCCACCGGGGCTGTCATCGCCAGCGCACCGATGACGGTCGTGCTGACGCCTCTCCCTTCCAGAATAAGCGAGAGTAAAGGTGTAAAGAGGCTGATGGTGATTCCGTAGATACTGAGGCAACTGATGAGGGCAGCCAGCGTTAGCATCCGCTGACGCGTCCACAGGGAATCGCTGGTCTGACCGTTGCTCATCTCATCTGTCATCGAAGTTTGTGACCCCCCGATCGGAAAACGACCTGACCGAAGTCAGGTACTCATCAGCCCAAACGGTTAAAACATTCACAAATGGTAAAATTTGCTTGAAGTTTGATAACAAGCAGCTTGCGCCTTCAGAAACCGGCGTGAGCTGACAAATCCGCGGCTCCGATCAAAGGTGTGCCCGGAATCTACCAGAGGTTCGATCACATGAGTTACCAGCACATTCACCTGCCCGAACAGGGAGAGAAGATTTCCGTCAAGGAAGGTCGGCTGCATATCCCGGACAACCCGATTGTGGGCTACGTCGAGGGTGACGGTATCGGTCCCGATATTACCCGCGCCATGCTGCGGGTACTGGATTCGGCAGTGGAGAAAGCCTACGGCGGCGCGCGGCAGATTCACTGGTGTGAGCTCTATCTGGGTGAGAAAGCGGGCCGTATCTACGGCGGCAATTATTTTCCTGATGAAACCCTGGAGGCGATACGGGAACTCATTGTGGCCATTAAGGGTCCTCTCACCACGCCGGTCGGGGGCGGCTTTCGCTCGCTGAATGTCTCGCTTCGCCAGGCACTCGATCTTTATGCCTGCGTCCGGCCTGTGCGTTATTACGCGGGCGTTCCCTCTCCCATGAAGGAGCCGGAAAAAGTCGACATTGTCATCTTCCGGGAGAACACCGAGGACGTCTATGCCGGTCTTGAGTACGAGTCCGGAACGGAAGACAACGTTCGTCTCGCCAGATTCCTGCGAACAGAAATGGGCGCTGAGTTTTTTGAAGACGCCGGTCTTGGCGTCAAACCCATCAGTCCGTTTGGCTCCAAGCGGCTAATCAGAAAAGCCATCCAGTACGCGATCGACAACCACCGCGAGAGCGTCACCCTGGTTCACAAAGGTAACATCATGAAGTTCACCGAAGGCGCCTTTCGGAACTGGGGCTACGAGCTGGCCAAAGAGGAATTCGGCGATCAGGTGGTGACTGAAGAAGAGCTATACGCCGTACATGGCGGCAAAGCGCCCGCCGGAAAAGTCATCATCAAGGACCGTATTGCAGACATCATTTTTCAGTTGCTGCAGTTGCGGCCTGCGGAATTTGACGTGATCGCTACCATGAACCTTAACGGGGATTATCTGTCTGACGCGGCAGCGGCCGAAGTTGGGGGAATGGGCATTGCCCCGGGCGCCAACACGGCCGATCACGTCGCCGTTTTTGAGGCCACTCATGGCACCGCCCCCAAGTATGCCGATCAGGACAAGGTGAACCCTTCCTCTCTTATTTTTTCAGGCGTCATGATGCTTGAGTACATGGGCTGGCGTGAGGCGGCCGATCTCATTAATGCAGCCTATCCCCGGGTCATCCAGGAAAAATTCGTTACCTACGACTTTGCCAGACTCATGGATAACGCCCATACGGTATCGACCAGCACCTTTGCCGACGCCCTGATTGCGCGAATCACTGGGGATCCGGAAGATCTTGCCCGCTACGAACAGGAACGGCGCGAAACCTTGCAAAAAGAGCGCGAGGCCCGTGAGGCCAGACGCGTCAGTGATCCCACGGCTGCGATGAAAGACTCAGGCCGGCAGCCGTCTACCGCGGCCGGCATCATGTCGCCGCTCAAAAGCGTCCCTGATACCACCAGCGTTGCAGAAGCGCTTCAGAAAATGCGCGACCTCGGGATGCGATCCATCATGATCGAGCCGGATGCGAGTGGGCAGTGGGGTATCGTGACGCAGCGCGATGTCGTGACCAAAGTGCTTGGCGCCAACGGATCGGTTAATGACACCACCGTTGGTGATATTGCGAACCGAAAACTTTTCAGCATTCCCGCCGACGCGACGCTTCCCATGGTGGCTGAAGCATTGCGTCAATACGACGTGCGTCGTCTGGTCGTAGAGGCGAAAGGCACACCGGTAGGGATTGTCTCGCAGACTGACCTGATCCAGGTCGTCGAAGAGTTCGACTGGGGCTGGGAACTGCACGAATAAGCCCACGTTGGACGCTGGCGCGCGGCCGTGTAGACTGAGCGGCCCGAGACTCATGTGGAGCACCCATCCAAATGACAGCAGTGAAAAAAGCTGTTCTCATCACCCACGGCGGTGATGGCCCCCAAAACGCCGATCATGCCTCTGGAACGCTTGCAGAGCTTGGCTATGAGCTGGACTGGCGGATGCCGGATCAGGGCTCGACACTGCCCAAGGTCGATGAATCCATAGCCGTTACCGTGATTTACGGCGGTGGAAAACCCGCTGACGAAAAAGACTGGTATACGGATCACTATCCCTGGCTCCACGCTGAAATCGCGTTCGCCAAAGACTGTGTAGCCAGGGGAGTGCCTACCGTCGGCTTTTGTCTTGGGGGGCAGATCATTGCCCATGGCCTTGGCAGCATCATTGGCCCCAGCCCGCAAGGCCACGCTGAATTTGGGTACTATGAACTGACCCCAACGGACGCCGGAAAGGGCTTTATCCCGGATAACTTTCGAGTCACTCAGGCGCACTATCACGGCTTTTCGCTCCCGGATGGCGCCACCCTGCTGGCGCGAACCGATGCTTTTGCCGCCCAGGCGTTTGTGTTTGGGAAAACGACCTACGGATTTCAATTTCATCCCGAGTGCACTCTAGAGAACTTCCAGCGATGGCAGGAAAAAGACCAATCGCTCTATGAGCGGGAAGGCAGCCAAACCCGAAAGGAGCAGGATGCGTTGGCGCAAGATGCGCATGCGAGCCAAGCCAAGTGGCTTGAGCAGTTCCTTCATGACCTCGTTGGTCCTGCGTAGTCCATAACACCGACGTGCTTGATTGCTGTTGCTGACGAGGTGATAAAGGCTTAAACCGTGCTGGGCATTCGGAACGAATTCGATCCGCTGCAACTGGTGATATTAGGGACTGGCATCGGCCTGAAGGCTGAGGCTGATCCGGCGCTTCAACAGGGTTTGCCCAAAACAAGTGCTCTTTATTCCCAGCCGGACCCAAAGCTGACAGAGCGGGAATTCGAGGGTGTCTGCCGCGCGCTGGAGCAGCTTGGCACAGTTGTTCAGCGTCCGGACATTGTGGATTCACCCGAAATTGTCGATCAGACCTGTCCCCGGGATATTGGTTTTGTCATCGACGATTTATATTTTGAAGCGAATTCTCGCTACGCCTCGCGCAATATCGAGCATCTTGGAATTGATCCTCTAGTAAAGAATATCGAGCCCCGGCAGTACATCAAGATACCCAAAGATGTCTTTCTGGAGGGTGGTGATGTCATGCCCGCGTCCGGCAAACTGTTTGTCGGTCTTGGGGCGCGGTCGAGCCGTGAGGGGATCGAATGGCTTGCTGACGTGCTGCACCAGCGCGGAAGCACGCGCGAGATCGTCATCATTCCTCATGATGTGCTGCACCTTGACTGCTGCTGGAATGTGATCGGTCCTGATCTTGCGCTGTGGTGCGAAGCGGCGACGGGAACTTTCACGGATCTAAAGGGAGGGTCCGTTCACTTGAATTTTGAGACGATACCGGTGAACCGAACCGAGCAGGCCGCGCTGGCAACCAACGTGTTGGTTGCTCGCCCCGGGCATATTTTGGCTCGAGATAATGCCGTCTGTGAACCGATCAACCAGATATTGGAATCACGCTATGGTTTTTCGGTTGAACGACTGTCCTTTGATTGCGTACCATCGATTGGCGGGTCGT
>NZKZ01000155.1 GCA_002694065.1 Acidiferrobacter sp. | reverse complement strand
CCCGCCGCAACACCCGCTATCAAATCCTCGGGTTTCCCTACACCCATCAGGTATCTCGGTTGGTCAGCGGGCATTGCGGTCGTCACAGTATCCAGGATCCGCAGCATGTCTTCCTTGGGTTCTCCAACCGATAAGCCTCCAAGGGCATAGCCATCGAACCCAATTGACTGCAGGTGATCGAGGGCCTCAAGCCTAAGCGTTTCATGCATCCCGCCTTGGGCAATCCCGAAAAGGGCTTGTCCGGCCGCCAATGGATAACGACGGCATCGCTCCGCCCAGCGCAGTGAGAGGTCCATGGACTGACGCGCCTCGTCCATGGTTGCGGGATAAGTCGTGCACTCATCAAAGCACATGACAATGTCTGATCCCAAAGCCTTTTGCACCTCCATTGAGGTTTCCGGGTCCAGAAACACTGTGGAGCCATCTACCGGCGAACGAAAAGTTACTCCCTCTTCCCGAATGTCCTTTTTGTTGGCAAGACTCCAGACCTGGAATCCACCGGAGTCCGTCAGGATCGGGCCACTCCAACCCATAAAGTCATGAAGACTTCCATGCAGGTTAATTATTTCGGTGCCCGGTCTCAGCATAAGGTGAAACGTGTTCCCTAAAATGATCTGGGCACCCGTCCCCGCCACCTCCTGTGGACTGACCGAGCGAACCGAACCCACCGTACCAACCGGCATGAAGGCCGGGGTATCGATCACACCTCGGGAGGTCTCTATTTGTCCTCGGCGCGCATTTCCGTCGGTATGGAATAATTTGTATTTCACTGTACGCGCCTTGATTCGAGCAGCATGGCATCCCCATAGCTGAAAAATCGGTAGCGACGGTCCACGGCATGTTTGTAGGCTTCGCGAATCCGGTCGACACCCGCAAAAGCACTCACCAGCACGAGCAGCGTCGAACGGGGCAGATGAAAATTTGTGATCAACATGTCCACGACACTAAACCGAAATCCCGGGCGAATAAAGAGCTTCGTTGGCCCCCGCATGGGCGCCAAAGCTCCCCTCTGAGCGGCTGACTCCAGCGCCCGCACGACGGTCGTACCGACGGCAACCACACGCCCTCCACGATCCCGCGTCTGGCATACGGCCTCTACTAACTCGTCGCTGACCACGATCTCTTCTGCATGCATCTCGTGTTGATCCAGGATCTCGGATTTCATAGGCGAAAAGGTTCCTGCCCCGACATGCAAAGTAAGTTTCGCCAACTGTACGCCTTTCGCAGCAAGCTTCTCAAAGAGTCGTTCATCAAAGTGCAGGCCGGCCGTAGGCGCAGCAACAGCGCCCGGGTGTCTTGCATAAACGGTCTGATAGCGGTCGCGGTCGGTGTCCTTTACCGGGCGCTCGATGTAGGGAGGTAACGGCGCCTCACCTTCCCGATACAGCAATTCCTCGAACCGCTCCCCACCGCTGCATGCCACAACAAAAAACATCCCGTCTCTGCCCAGCACTCGAAGCGGCGCGCCTCCCTTGGTGGTAAGTTCTGTCCCCGGACCCGGCGGCTTGCTTGCCCGAAGCTGAACCAGCGCGGTGCCCTCATCCAACAAGCGTTCCAGCAGCAGTTCCACTTTCCCGCCGGTACGGGATTTCTGACCATACAAGCGGGCTGGCAGCACCTTGGTCTCATTTACGACCAATAAATCCCCATGGCGAAGCCGTTGCTCAAGATCAGAAAAAACGGTGTCGATCAGGGTGTGGTGGGCCGCCGGAACAACCAATAACCGACTGTCCGTACGTTTGGCCAGGGGAGCCTGGGCAATTAAATCCTCCGGCAAGTCGTAATCAAAGTCGATGCTGTACTTCATGAGTTGAAAAGAGATCGAGATCCATCGGGACTCCCCAGTCAAACCCCGGATTCTATCGGGTCAGACTTACAGGCGGGATCACTGCAGAAGGTGCTTCTCGGCCCCAAACCGGGTATTGACAGGGTTTAGCGCTTCTTCCATAATGTTTGTATTGCAAACCGGTTTGTGCCGAGGAACCTCATGTCGCCAGAAGAACTGAATGTCCGCAAAGCCATTGCTGACGTTGAACTCATCCGTCGAGTTCTCGATCAAGCGGAACAAAACGAGACGCCAGCACAAACCACGGGGCTATTTGGCGTTACCCTCACGGCCAATCTGATCCTCCAGGGGCTCGCGCTCGGTGTGTCTGCGCTTTTGCTTCTGATTGAACTCCTGAGCCGGGGCACGCTGACTGAGATGCTGATGTTAGGCGCGGCCTTCCCGGACATCCGCCTGGTCGGTATCGGACTCATGGCCGGCATCCTGATTGGCCTCGTTATCCTGCTGTATTTTGTCATTTGGCGTGCCGCCCGCAACAGCGGCGAAGAACTGAACGCCTATATTGTTCGAAACTTTCGTTACGCCCGGCTCCTGTCTTACCTGTCAGACCTTTTGCTGAAATTCGCGGCTGTCGCTCTCGTCATGCTGGCCGGGCGACCGGAATGGATTCCTCCCCTGCTGCTCGCTTTTACCGGCGACTATCTGGTGCAGGGTCGACTCTTTACGTTGCCGACCCGACTAGCCGTACTGCTGGGGACCCTATGTATTGCGACCGGGCTTTACCAGTTTCTTGCGCAGATTGAGACCTTGCTCATGCCCCTCGGCATCTTCACCCTGGTCGCACTGATTTCACTGGGCAGGCTGATTCGACTGTCTCGCAGTCAGGTTGACGCGGCGGTTTAGCGCAACCGGTGTCATGGCTTCAAGCGAACTTCTCAATGTTCATCCGGCGTTGTTCGATCGAGTTCGCCTGGCCATCATGGCGCACCTGTCACTTGCGAAGGGCGCGGTTGACTTCAACACCTTGCTCGCAGAGCTTGAACTCACGCGGGGCAACCTATCGACACACATGAAAAAACTCGAGGAGGACGGTCTGGTCAATATCAAAAAGGCTTTCATCGGCAGAAAAACCCGAACCACCTATCACTGTACCGGCAAGGGAAAGAAAGCGGTTCAGACATATCTTTCCGCAGTGGAGACGGTTCTTAAATCCTCGTTATAAACAAACGTAACCGGAGAACACAAAAATCCAATCAAATATCCACCCGGGGGTGGGTTAGCGGTGCACGGTGGCACCGAGACGGCGGGGGCAACCCCCGGGTGCTCCTCCAGTGCCCCCGCCGAACCACCGATCCGCAGGGGAAGTGTTAAGCGAAAAACTTAAGCGGTGTGCGGCGGCATCGTTACGATGGAAGCCTTCCCTTTTGTCTCCTTCCTTCAACTTCCATTGGCCCGCCGCTTCCTTTTCGCGACGAGCCCCTGGGGTCGAGCTACCCCAGGGGCTTGTCTGCTCCTCTAGCTGGGCGGCTGATACACCTCCAAAACGGTTTTTGCTTTCTTCATGCCCTCTACGGCGGTGGGCATATCGAGCAGCTTGGTGGTTTTGCCTCCTTCGATAGCACCGGTTGCAGACACCGCCAGTGCAACACCCGCCATGGAAGCATCGTCAGGCATATCCGCAACGACCACGAGGTCGTCACTCCCAAAAGCCATCCACGCTCCGATCATCGTACCCCCGTTTGCTTCAATCGCTGCTTTGGCCGCTCCAGTACGGTCCTGCGGATTGCCAACCAAAGTCTTAATTGCGGCGCCGGTATAAGACGCCTGATAAAGATAGCAAGGCATAACATTCTCCTCCTTGATTATCGCGGCCGGCCCAATGCCCACCGCAATCCAATCGGTTCAATTCCCATTTGGTTAGAGCAGATCCTTTCGGCACTTTCTCAAAACATATACGCGCGCACCGACATCACGGCCAGGAAGGTGTGGACCATACTCCTCTGAAACCACTGAAACCTGTCCCGACTCAACGAGATGGGAAATGTAATCTGTGTACTCGGGAAAACGCAGTGTCTCATCGTTGAGCGAAAATACGATACAACCCTCCTGCGGGAGACGGGCTAGCGTCTGTGCCAGTGTTTCCGGGGGCGCATGGGTATGATGCAGAACGCCCGCCAGAACAGCATGGCGGTACCCTCGATCTTGAATTGAATCTGGCTGCGCAAGGTCGACGCGAAAAAGTTCCCGATAGCAGTCTTTTTTCCGGGCGAGCGCCAACATGCCCTCAGAAAAATCGTAGCCGTCGATCTCTTTAAAACCAACCCCTTGCAATGCTTCTCCCGAGAGCCCCGTGCCGCAGCCAAGATCAAGAATCGGTGAGGAAAGCATCGGATCGGCACTCGCCAGCGCACTCGCACATCGCCCTGCCGCCGCGTAGCCGACAGCCCTCAGATCCGCCTCATATTCTTCTGCCCAGTTGTCGTAAAGCTCTGCTGCGTCAGTGACGGCACCCTCCGTATATACCGCGTCTAACGGATTCTGTTTATTCGTCATGACGGATCTTCCTGCTTACGAAACCTGGTAACTGCTCTTATGATACCCGCCAATACTCAAGAGTGGAAAAGACTGGCCCGTGGGTTTTCCAAGTTCTGTCGTCATAGACTCACGTCCAGCAGTTCAAGCCACAAGATCGAAAGAGACTATCGACTGTGCGGAAGAAAGAAGCTGATTTCATTATCGTCGGTGCCGGCTCAGCAGGCTGTGTTCTGGCAGACAAGCTAAGCGCTGACGGCAAGCATCAGGTGATCCTGCTCGAGGCAGGTCCGTCAGACAATCGCTTCTGGATTCGCACACCGATCGGCTACGGCATCACCTACACCGACCCGAAGGTGAACTGGTGCTACTCCGCAGAGCCCGACCTGGCGATTGCAAACCGCCAGCTCTTTTGGCCTCGGGGTAAAGTGCTGGGGGGCTCCAGTTCCATTAACGCCATGGTTTATCACCGGGGCCAGGCGAAAGACTATGAAGATTGGGAACGGGCCGGCAACCCAGGGTGGGGTTACAGCAACGTCGCGCAGGTATACGAGAGCTTTGAAGAATTCTCTACGACTTCTCGCTCATGGCGAACCACAGGCTCCCACCCCCGATCAGGCAATCGGCTAACGATTCACGATGCGTCAGCAGACTATCACTCACTAAAGCACGATTTCGCCGAGGCATTTCTACAAGCAGGCTTGAATTGTCCTGACGACTTATGCCTGGAAGGCGAAGGGGTCGGTCCCTATCTGATCACGACCCGCGCGGGAAAAAGATGCTCTTCAGCCACCGCATTTCTGCATCCGGCGAGTGATCGATCGAACCTCGAAATTTTGACCAATACGACGGTAACCAAAGTCGATATCGAGAGGGGCACGGCAATTGGCGTCACAGGTCTATCGGGCAATCAGTTCATCGAAAT
>NZKZ01000040.1 GCA_002694065.1 Acidiferrobacter sp. | reverse complement strand
GACCCTGCCACCCAGATGGTAACGAGGCGAGCGAAGTGCATCCTCGATGGAGGCACCACATGGGTTCAAACAGACTATGCATAGTTGAGCTCCCAGAACTCAGAAAACTCGTGCTCGGAGATGCTGTGGCCACCATCGTGATGGCCCTACTGGACGATATGAATTCCCAGAGGCACATCCACACGTTGAAGATGCACGTTAGCGGCCACATCCACAGGGAGAGGGACGGTCATTTGAGGGCAGTCAACGAAGTCAGGATGCTGCGAGAGAGGCTAGAGCGAAATAATCTTCAGAGGAGGGTAAGGAGATTCACAGTATTACTCCCTAGGTTGTGGGGCGTGCTTCTCAGGAGGCCACTCGGAGAGAGGATGACGTTCACGGCAATGACCCGTGGGAGGCCCAACGTGTCTTTCGACGGTTGTGATGCCCAGTTTGAGACTGCCTCCATGGTTGAACGGCGTGCCCTTTACGCGATGCTAGAGGCATCTGGTTGGATTAGGGACCGCGAGGAGGAGATTGTCAGAGACAGGACCAGGATTTACATGAGGACTGGTACCGGTGAGAGGGATCTAGGGGGGGAAGTAGAGGGATTCTGCGAAAACATGAGTGACGCAATAGAGTTGGGGGATGGCATAAGAGTCATACCCGAGCCTCTCTGGACCTTCTACGAGAGGGATAACCCAGGGATTGCTGAACTCCTACCTGGCACTGATCAACTCATCAGGTGAGCCTACTCGTACCTGAACAGGTGGGCGCTCCTTTCTACGAAGTTTGACCCGCCCGGAACCGGGTTTAGCCTGTACAGCTGCCTCACTAGCTTCCTATCCAACTTGACCTTCGCCATGGCTTCCACGAACGCCATCAGGGCGGCCTTCCTCGCTGTTTGGTTGGTGAACCTACCAGCCCCTACCAGTCCGTCATCGTCGAGGAGCTCGAGTTGCTCTGTCAATATCTCAATGGCTGTCGCCCTAACGTTGTTTGCGACGGTTCTACCGACCAGTTGGGATAGGAACTCGGTGTTGTTTGTCAGTTCCTGTCGGATGATACCAGACCTTGGGGCCCTAGATGCGGGTTCGCAGAGAGTCTTCCTCCTGATCGTGTTGATGAATCTCTTCGCCCCGGTGAAGTCTACGTAGTTCAGCCCCCAGTCCCTAGCAATCTGCCTGGACTGGTTCACTCGGCCGTCCGAGTTAAGCACATCTACTGCGGAGCCAGCGTAGACTCGTGCCCTGTAGTCCCTAGCGTCATCCTCCGACATCATCCTATCCCCGACCATCTTCTTCCGCCTGCTCCCGAATGACTTGATGGAGTTGACTTGGTCGAGTAGTGCAATCGCCATGGAGGCGGTTTGACTCTTGCCGCACGCATAAAGAACGTGTCCGATTATCTGCTCCAGGAACTGTACGTCTTCTCTCGTCTCCCTGTCATGGAGTTTGGATAGCCAATCGAACTTGCTGTCGAATTTCTCGGGTATGTCGGAGCCGAGTGGGGATTTCCCACTGGCCCTGCCTGTTAGGACATGCGGTTGATTTCTTTCGTGTGTGAAGCCGGGATCCATGTCTGATCTCCGGATTAGTGTCCCGCAGTCTCTGCAATACACATGGAAACTGTGAGTATCGGTCTGGGTCGATCGGCAGTCTGAATCGGGGCAAACGGATGTCTTATTCCGAGTGTTCGTGAACTGCTCTTCTTCCTTCAATTATAGCCCTCCATGTGCACCGCGCACAGGTAAAACACCCCATCTGGCGAGGGGGACTTTGACGTGCGTGTTGAGCGGCCCTTAACCATTCCTAGTTCCAAGGTGTTACAGGCTGGCTTTTCGACACCTTTCGGAACCCCCGTCAGACCCACACCTCACGCCATTTCTTGATTGCCAGGATCCCTCGAGCCATTTCTAGGAGGCCCATCGGCTTTGCGCTGCTCTGAAATGCAGCCCTGACCAAGGACACCAGTTCTCTGTCAGATTCTGTTTCTCCCCCCAGTACTGCGTTGACGATTTCGTTGATGTCCATCCTGGGTCCGGATTCCTGTGAGAGTTCCGACAACCTCCTAATTGAGTCTCGGAATGATCTGAGCTTCTCCAAAGCCTCTTCCTCGTCTATCACTAGAAACCCTCCCTTGTTTCTTCGGAATTCTTTGGGTAGTAAACACAGGGCTCCGAAGACCAACTGGATAGGGGTCCAGTTGATTCGATGGATTCCTTTGGTGAGCCATGACGAGCCCACTTCATTCGATCGTGACCGAGCACGAGGGCCGATTGAAGGATGGTGGAGTACGATGCTAGCGTGTCCTTGTCGGTCTGACTCCAGTACGGGTCCCATGGGTGAGTGTGGATCCACAGCCTGAACGGGATCACGGCTCCGACTGGCGGTGCCAGGGAGACGTGTCCCCTCGTTCCGATGTCGACCCAGACGCTTCCTTCAGCGTCGAATAGGATACTCACCTCCCGTGACATCGAGTCGGCCAACCTCCATAGACTCGGCCAGTCCTCCATTTGGGCGAGGGCGGCAATGGTCTCCTTGACACTGGTTGATTCCACTCTTCCTGACCTTATGTCGAGAGAGACGGCCCCTTCCGAGTGTATCCTAGGAGTCACTGTTTGCCCCTGATTCATACTTCCACCTCGCCCAATAGCTCTAGCCTGCCGAGAGTCCCGAAGGAGATGCTAGCCGACTGCGGCAACGGTGGCATCGTCCCGGGATCCCCGGACACCTCCCTGAGTGATTGCAACACCCACTGTGCTCCGTGGGCCGCTGCGGCCATGAATCCGAACTGGATGTTTCCTACTTCGATCGACCCCTCCAACTGGCAAGACATCGGGGGTTGGTCCGTGGTCAGTGAGTCCACCTGCCCTCTGCTGACTCTGTGGTCTATTGCGATGTAACCGTCTCCGGAGCACCTCAGATCGAGCCACCTAGAGGTGTGTTCATGCGCAACCCTGCGGGCCAGGGAGGAGTCGACGGCGACTACTACCAGGTCCGAATCCCCTATGTCGGAGGCTCTTCTGACGTCCTCGGTTATGGCCTCCACTTTCATAAGGTCGCTCTCGAACTGCAGAAGGGACGACCTCAGGGCCATTGTCTTGTGCCTCCCAACCTCTGAGGGCAGGAACCTCTGATGGGCGAGGTTCTGCTTGCTCACCAGGTCCGAGTCGTGGATCCTGAGGACGATGCCTCCGAGTCGCTCTACGAGTTCCCCCCTGTGGATAGCAGGCACTAGGGCACCCACAAGGTGCGAGCCGATGCCGCCGGCCCCCACTATCGTCACGGTTACCGGCATCACTCGACCTCCATCGGACGGCCAGTCACTTGGTCCCGGGTCTCACGTCTGGCGGAGTTTGCCTCCCTGAGCATCTCCGCGATTGGCTCGAACGCTTCTGCCGTGTCAGTGAACTCCTCCCAGGAAGAAGTGTCGATGAGGTCCTTCAGGTGAGTCACGTAGGTCGAGACCTCTTCGAAGTCCAGGCGCTCGTCCGTCAATCCCTCGAACCATGAAAGGGGGTAAGCCGAGCAGAGCTCTCTCCGAAGTGTGTCCATTTCAGGCATCATTGCCGATCTGAGGTCGTCATTGAGGGCATGCATCAGCGAGACGATCCGGTCCAGTGGCCAAACCTGCGTCACGGGGTAGATACCCGCAACGTGTTCTGCTGGTATGTCGCTGTGCCGTTGGCGTTTCGGGACTATGCAGAAGCGCGCCCATTCCCTTCTCGTGTGATCGAACCACGACGTATCGAATTCCACCATTCTACTGAATGGCGTGTATATGGTTTCGATCTCCTTGAAGCTATCCAAGTTAACCCCGTCGATTCTCTTACCTAGCAGCCTCAGAATCTCAGGTCTGTACTGCACCTTGATTCGGTAATCAACGCCCGAATCCTTTCCACTCAGTCGGATTTCGAAGACTTCCGAGTCGTAGTGGTTATCCGATGGTTTCCCTTGTACTTCCGCTCCAAGCAACTCGCACGATTCTAAGAGCCACTCGACGGACTTGTTGTGCCCGTCGAGGCCATCTATCGAGAGTCTGTCGATCAATCTCTCGCATTCTCTGTTGTTTCTTGTTTCCATTTCTTGTTTCATTTCTTGTTTCATTGTTTTTCCTCTGAATTGTTGTTCCACCCGGCCGGGAGTTACCCCCGGCCGGGCTTACGTAATTCCGTGCCCCGTTAGGGGCAGTGTGCCGTTACCGTCACAGTCCGCCTTGCAGACCGGGCACTATCCTGACGGTCCCCACAGTTTCCCAGTCAGCCCGAGCTAGTTGCTCTGGCTGAACCATCTGGTCACCTGCGAAGACCCAGGACCCGCTGCTGTCCGAGACGCGAGACAGTGTCTCGGCCTTTGTCAGCTGCAGGGTGGTGTGTCCGGTCCGGTCAGCGATCTCGACGGTGGTCGTTATCTCTTCCATTCCTTTTCCTCCTTGTCTTGCTTAGTTACTCTGAAAGTATTTGAAGGCCCGAACCGGTCTTGTCGGGTTAATTGCCGGGATTGTGATTCTACGCCCCCTATTCGAACACCCCCCCCAGCATGGCCTTCCTGATCGCCCGGGCGATCACGGATTCGAGAGTGTCCTCCCCGGAATCCGACTCATGCTCCTGCATGATTTCCCTCCAACCGAGTTGGCCGAGCCGCCATTCCTGGAGTTCCCGCGTCGATTTCAGCCGTCGTTCACGGCGGATGGCATCGTCCTCCTCGTGCCTCCTCAGTCGCGCCTGCTGCTTACGGCGCTCGTAACTCTCCTCGAGCTCCCGGAAGCCCTCCGGGTCCTTGCAGAATTCAACGGCGTCCCTCAGGGTATGCGGCGGGTCTCTGAATCCGGAGTTGGCCCAGAGGACGAAGGCTACGCACTTGTCAGTCGCAGGGGTCTCCTCCGGGTATTTATCACTGGATGCTATGCAGACCCTCTTGGAGATGCCGGAGTCCAGCGACCTGGCGTACACTGCGAGATGGTCGCTATCCGTCGGTGCTCGGTCGAAGAGTCTAGAGGCTCCTTCCTTCCTGGCAATTGTCTTCTTGACGTCGAGCCCCACTTCAACCTCATCGTCGAAATTGGCGATGATGGATCCTCGCTTGGTTACCCTGCATCTCGGGGACTCCTCGAGGGTCTTGACGAGGAGAGAGAGGCCCCTCCACTCTTCGTCCGATACATGCAAGAGTCGTTCGCCGAGGAGCCTGTCCTCGAGCTCCTTTCTCCTTGTTGCATCTTCGTCATCGGTTTCATTTTTCGTCGAACTCATACCATCGGCAAGTAATCTCAAACTCTCGCAATTCGGGTGCTTCGGCGTCTGATTCATACATCCGGCAAGTAACGCGGATCTTCGGAAGCCGTCTGGTACCTGTGCATCTCTGTCCAAATCCTGACTAGGGCCTGGAGGTATGCTTCGTCATCGCATGAGTTCTTGAAACTCGTATAATCGATTCTTTCGATCTCTTCAATCAGAATGGGCACGACCTCTTCCTTGCTGATGGAGATGCGGAACCTGTAGTCCGCCCATCCAATCACCTCGACTGGGTGATTCGGCCAGAGTTCCTCGAGGGGTCTGCGAACCCTTGACTTGACCTGGAAGTAATCAGGGATGTCCTTGTGCTGGACGATGCTCAGGAAGCCCTTGTTGGTGAAGACCCACATCTAGGTCGGCCTCCCTGCTAGTCTCTCCCCCTTGGCTGTCAGCTCCCCCTGCCTCTTGTGACCCTCCGGGTACCTCTCCCCCCTGTACACATCGTTGTTCCAGCACTTCAGTCGGGGGTTCCACGAGTCTCCAGCCTTGAGGGGGTTCTCAAGCCGTTTTCCATTGGGACCGATGTGTGAGGCCTTCCACTTGTTGTATCTCTCCCAATAACGTCTCTGGCCTTCGGTGCGATCTATGGTATCACCCCCCCTCCCCTGTATCTGAGGCGAGTGCCTCTTCATCCACGAGTTCCCCATCAGCACATCTCCCGCTGGAACGAAGTCCACGCCTCCTCCATCATCCCGGCCTCATTCACCATCCTTGTGCAGAAGACTGGGGTGTCGCACTCGTGGGAGAGGTCTGTCCTCCTGTGGAAGTCGCATGCCTTGCTCCACATCCTCTTTGCCTCTTCGGAGGTATGCGGGCAACTCATGATACCGCCCCAACAGCCTCCAGAGCATGGGAGAAGTGGGCATCAGAGAGCCTGGCACACCATGACCGTGGCAGTTCTGGTCCCGCTATTGTCCAGATAGCAGTCGACAGTATGGCGGTTTCTAGCTCGCGGTACCTCTCAGGATGAAGCGTCATGAAGTCATCGAGTTTCACCCACGGGCCTCCTAGGATGCGAGTCCTCCATCTGACCTTGTTGATGACG
>NZKZ01000154.1 GCA_002694065.1 Acidiferrobacter sp. | reverse complement strand
TCGGTTTTGGCGCGATTGCGGTTGGTGTGGATGCCGTCAAGTGGGGCAAGATTGCCCAGATTGTTTTGTCATGGGTGACTTCGCCACTGCTGGCCGGTGTGATTGCGTTTTTTATTTTTCAGATTACCCGGATAAAGGTGCTGGACAAGCCGGATCCGGTCGCTCAAATACGAAAACTTGGCCCGGTGTTTTTCTTTTTTGTCTTTTTTATCATCGGCCTGGTCACGCTATTCAAGGGCCTTAAGCCTCTTAAGCTGGATCTCAATCTGACGCAGTCGCTGATTGGATCGGTGGCGCTCGGTCTCATTGGGGCGGCCATCGGTGCCTTCTTTATTCGTCGCGTCGATCTCGGGGAGGAGAATCCCAAGCATCGTTTCAGCCGGGTAGAGCGTATTTTTGTCGTGTTACAGATTCTGACGGCGTGCGCGATTGCTTTTGCCCATGGTTCTAACGACGTTGCAAACTCCATCGGACCTCTGGCAGCCATATCTCATGCGGTCCAGGGAATGGATCTTGGCAGCAAGGCGCCGGTTGAGCCCTGGATGCTGGCCATTGGCGGTATCGGAATCGTGATTGGTCTGGCGACCTGGGGTTATCGCGTGATGGAAACGATCGGCAAAAAGATCACCGAACTCACGCCGAGCCGGGGCTTTGCTGCGGAATTGGCAGCTGCGACCACGATTGTCGTGGCATCCCGGTTGGGTATTCCCATCTCGACCACACATACTCTGGTAGGGGCGGTTCTTGGAGTGGGTCTGGCGCGTGGAATCGGGGCTTTGGATCTTAGGGTAGTCGGCAAGATCCTTGCGTCATGGGTTGCAACGCTGCCGCTCGCTGCCGGTCTTTCAATTTTCTTTTTCTATTTCTTCAAGGGCTTGTTGGCTCCTTAGGAGGGTATTGTGGCCTGGATAGACAAACTGGTGAGCAGATCACCGATTAAACCGATGCAGCAGCACATGAGTGTGGCGGTGCTTTGTGCGCGGGAAATCCTCCCGCTGCTGGACGCCATGGCGGCAGGCAGCATTGACGGCATCCGTGATCGGAGGGCAGAAATCGATCGCCTCGAGCATGAAGCGGATCAGATCAAGCATGAGATCCGCTCACACACGCCCAAGCGGTTCATGATGGCGCTTGACCGGCGAACGATTCTAGAGATCCTTGACTATCAGGACTCCATTGCGGATATCACCCAGGATATCGCAGAGCTGGCGGATCAGCGCAATATGCACCTGCCGGAGGTAATGAAAGAGCCAGTCGTGTCTCTGGCGAGGAGCGTGGTAGCGGCCTGCGAGCAGGGCCAGCGTATCATTGATGAACTGGACGAACTCGTTGAGACCGGATTTGGCGATGCGGAAGTGCGCCGGGTCGATGAGATGATCTTGGAGCTGGGCCGCCTTGAAACCGAAACGGATCGTCAACTGGATGCAGCGGCCCGAAAACTGTTCTCGATTGAGGATGAACTGGGGGTAGCGACGATTTTCTGGCATCAGGTGCTTCGTCAGATCGCCACCCTGGCTGATCTGGCAGAAAGAGTGGGCAATCGTTTGCGGCTGCTGATGGCAACCTAGCTGCGGGTGGGTGTTGCTGCTGTTTTACTGAGTATCCGACGACGACGGCTTGAGCAGCCAGGCCATCAGGCCGGTCGCGATGGCCGCGCCGACAAACTGCATCAGAATAAATCCGGGCGCATTCTCGGGTGCGATCCCGCTGAAGGTATCCGTCAGGCTGCGCGCGATGGTTACGGCAGGGTTGGCAAATGATGTCGAGGCTGTGAACCAGTATGCCGCGGTAATGTAAAGCCCTACCGCGGTGGGCACGGCTTCCGGTCGCCACCGTAGTGTCCCAAGAATAGTCGCGACAAGTCCAAACGTGGCGACACCCTCCGAGAGCCATTGGGCCGGGCCGGTTCTGATGTTGGTCGATGTCTGCAGCAGGATCTCCTCAAACATCGCATGCGCCGCCAGTGTGCCCATGATCGCGCCAATGATCTGAACGCCGACATAGGCGAGGGCTTCGTTAAATTTGATTTCGCGGCGCATCCAGAATGCCAGCGTTACGGCAGGATTGAAATGCGCCCCCGATACGGGACCGAGCATCGTGATCAGAACGAACAGGATCGCGCCGGTAGGAATCGTGTTTCCCAAAAGCGCGAGAGCCACGTTTCCGCCCGCAAGACGTTCGGCCATGATGCCTGAACCCACTACCGTCGCGAGCAGCAGGGCTGTGCCAAGGCACTCCGCTACCAGCCGACGGGAAGAAGAAAAACGCATCATGAGGTGTTTTGGGAACTGGGACTCGCGTTGCCGATCGCGTCTAGCTGCTTTTGCAAACTGACGGAATCAAGAGACTCCAGAGGCAGATCGACCAGAAGGGCAATGCGGAGCTCGAGCATTTTATAGGTCTCGGCAAAAGCCAGGTGAATCTGGTGTTGGGTGCCGTCGACCGCTGCAGGATCGGGCAGCCCCCAATGTGCAGAGACGGGCTGTCCCGGCCAGACGGGGCAGACCTCAGCGGCTGCTGAGTCACAGACGGTAAAGACGAAGTCAATTCGAGGCGCCTTGGGACCACTGAATTCTTCCCAGCTTTTCGATCTCAATGAATCCAAAGGATGGCCGAGTTTTTTCAGAAGCCCGATGGCTGCGGGATGCACCCGTCCGTTGGGATGACTGCCTGCACTGAATGCCATGAAGCGCCCCTCGCCGTCTTGATTCAGGATGGATTCCGCGAGGATGCTTCGGGCTGAATTACCCGTGCAAAGAAAAAGGACCTGGTATGGGCTTGCCTTCATATCGTTTTGTGGGAGGTCAACGGCAAACTTTAATCAGCAATGCGCTTTGAGCGCCCCTGCTGTTTTGGTTCGGAGGCCATTGGGGTACACAGCTCGGGCTGGCCGTTACAGCAATCCTCGATGAGATAGGCAAGCAGCGACTTAATGCCCTGCGGATTAACGCTGTAGATGATCGATCGGCCGTTTCGCTCTGATCTCAGCAGACCGGCCCGCGTCAAAATTGCAACGTGCGTCGACAGGGTGTTGTGACGGACACCAAGATCATCGGCAATTTTTCCTGCGGCAAGCCCCGCCGGACTGTGCTTCACCAACAGTCGGAAGATCTGAAGTCGGGACGGTTGCGCAAGGGCAGAGAGAGTGTCCACAGCAGTTGATGTGTCCATATGTCGAGTATTATCGAAATATCAAAATCAGACAAGTTACTTAAAAGGCGAAAAGGCCGCCGATTTGTTGAGGGCAGGAGTGAGTTGGGCGCTAAAGCGCCGGGCCGTGGGTCAGGTCACACGCCGATAGGTGCACTGCATCGGCATTCCGTCGGATGCCTCTATTTCTCCGTTGGCCATCAGATAACGTAGGGACGCCAGAATAGAAAGGCGGGCGCCCCCGATCAGCCGAGGATCCAAGCCGGGATAAAGCGGGCCCACCATTTGCGGGATGTGCATGGGTGTCTCGGCCAAAAGCTTGAGGATGTCATCCATGCGCTGATGCCGATGGGCAATGAGTGCTGCGACGTAATCGGCAGGAGTATTAATGGGTGGCCCATGGGTTGGCCAATAGCGGTTGTCTTTTCGGTCGAGCATCAGTTGCAGGCTGTTGAGGTAGTCGGCCATGTCACCGTCTGGCGGAATAATGACACTGGTGGACCACCCCATCACGTGGTCGCCGCTGAAAACATCGCCGGAGGCAGGCAGAGCAAAGCACATATGATTGCTGGTGTGCCCCGGGGTATGTATGCACTCCACTTCGAGTGCTCCAACAGAAAAGCGCTGCCCGTGCACGAGCCGCACGTCAGGGTCGAAATCAACATCAACTCCTTCTTCAGTCCCCGCATCCCGATGTTCTGACGCGGCCCCATGGGGTCCGAACGCATAGGTCGGGGCGTCGCAAGCGGCCTGCAGGAGGCGAGCACCAGGCGAGTGATCCAGGTGACAGTGCGTCACCAGGATATGAGAGATGTGTTCACCCTCAAGACCTGTGATCAGTGCATTGAGATGTGCTGGATCGTCGGGTCCAGGATCAATCACGGCAACGGTTCCCGCCCCAATAATGTAAGTCCCGGTGCCGTAATAGGTGAAAGCGCTTGGGTTGCGGGCAGTGAGTCTGCGGATACCGGGGGCAAGTACTTCGATCTGTCCGTACTGAAAATCATGCTCACGGATAAGCGGGATCTCGGGCACCAAAAACCTCTTACTGTGGGGCAGACCACGCCTGGGAGAGTGGATCGAAAATCTCGACAGGGCCGAACTGGGTCTTGTAGGACATTTTGGGACAGTCTTCTATCCAGTATCCGAGGTAGAGGTTGTCATAGTCCACCGAGCGAGTGAGTTCGATCTGATGGAGGATTGTCAGCGTGCCGGGGCTGCGACGCGTCTCGGATGGATCATAAAAGGTATAGACCGCCGACAGGCCATTGCCCACATGATCGACAACAGAGACCGAGAGCAGTCGTTTGCCAATACGCAGTTCCATCATAAAGCTGTCGACCCCTGATTCGGTCATGAATTTTTGATACTTTTCCGGGTCGGGGTTGTCCATGCTGTCACCCGGGTGGCGGTTTGCCTGGTAATTCCGGTAGAGGGCAAAGTGTTCCTCGCGAAAACCCAGCGTTCGGATTTCCATTGAGACATCCTGATTGCGTTTCCAGGTCCTGCGAAAAGCGCGATTCATCGCAAATTCCTTAACCCGGATGCGAACGGACTGACACTGTCGACACGACGGACAATGTGGACGGTAAAACAAAGCCCCGTTGCGTCTGAATCCATTTCGAATCAAGGTGTCATAGAGCGCGGAAGAGACCGAATACTTGGGATCGATTAAAAGATTTGCGGCAGTCTCGCTCGGCAAATACGGGCAGGGATGCGCCGTTGACTGATAAAGGTCAGGTGCGCTTTGCTGGCGGCTCATAACAATTCCTGTGCCGGCATGGCCCAGTGCCAACGCGCTGCTTTGTCGGGAAACCCGACAGCCTCATGGAGTTCAGCCGCAAAACGGTCGCGAGGTGTCGCTTCGGCTCCGAGTGAGGTCAGATGCTCAGAGACAACCTGACAATCAATAAACCGATACCCATCTGCAGCAAGAGAGGTTGCCAGGCCAACAAGAGCGGTCTTCGAGGCATCAGCGACTCGGCTGAACATGCTTTCGCCAAAAAAAGCCTTCCCGATGGCAAGTCCATACAGACCGCCAACCAGTTCACCGTTATGCCAGGTTTCCACGCTATGGGCATATCCCATCCGGTGCAACGCACAATAAGCGTCCTGCATGCCAGAGGTAATCCAGGTACCCTCGCCGCGATTGCGGGATTCAGCGCATGCCGCGATAACGAGAGCAAAGGCGCGGTCAGCGCTCACCTCAAACCCGCGCGTGCGAAGACTCTTGCGCAGGCTTTTCGAGATATGCAGTTTTGAGGGGTAGAGCACCGCGCGGGGATCAGGCGACCACCACAGAATGGGCTGATCGTCGCTGTACCAGGGAAAGATTCCCTGACGATAGGCGCTCAATAACCGGTCAGGATTGAGATCCCCTCCGACGGCGAGCAGTCCCTCAGGCGATGCCGCTTCCAGCGGGGGAAAAGTATAGGTTTTCGGCAAATTTGCCATAACCAAACCATTTTAGCATCGCGTGCCCTCATCACCGTTTTGCTTGAAAGGTGAGTGCGCGTCGAGAATCTCCGTGTAGTCGGCGAGATGACTTTCTTCTTCTGCAGTGAATCGGCGCACCGCATCATGAAAGCCCTCGTGAGCCAGCCAATGTGCTGACAGCGTGGTCTGGGGGGTTAAACCGCGGCTTAACTTATGCTCCCCTTGCGCTCCAGCTTCGAACCGCTTTAAACCGTTCTCAATACAGTATTCAATGGGAGCGTAATAACATGCTTCAAAGTGAAGATCAGACGCGTGCGCCAGGGCGCCCCAGTATCTCCCATACAGGGTGTCCTTGCCGCGCAGAAAGAACGCGCAAGCAACTGGTTGGCCGCCATGGTGTGCCGTCAGCAACTGCACACCGTCCGGAATAGTCTCGATCAGGATTTCAAAAAACTTTCGGTTGAGGTAGGCATATGAGCCATGCTCAGCAATCGTGTTGCGGTAGCACGAGTACAGCAGATCCAGATATTCGTCTGTGATGTCCTCGCCGTGGTGCCACTGAAGGGCAATGTTCTGCTCGACGACCCGTCGCCGCTCTCTCAGAATGTTTTTGCGCTTCTTTGAAGAAAGGCGCGTCAAAAAATCACCAAAGTCCTGATACTGATTGTTGTGCCAGTGAAACTGACGGCCCTCGCGCCGAACAAAGCGGTTTTCGCAAAGGAGGTGAAGATCGCTTTCCGTGCAGAAAATGCAGTGTACGGAAGATGCCTTGAGCTCAGTGGCGACGGCCGGCAACGCTTTTGCAATGCTCTTTCTGATGAGTGCTTCATCATGGTCGGGATGATGAAGCAGACGCTGTCCGCCAACCGGCGTGAACGGGACCGCGACAAGCAGTTTTGGATAATACGGCAGGCCATGACGCTGATAGGCATTCGCCCATGCCCAATCGAAGACAAATTCGCCGTAAGAGTGCGTTTTGAGATAACACGGTGCACCGCCGATTAAATCGCCATCCAGTTGCGCAGTCAGATGGCACGGTGTCCAGCCTGATTCGGGGCAGCAGCAGCCGCTCTCTTCAAACGCCAGCAGCATTTCGTGACGCAGTCCAGGATTGTCCGGATCGACCATCCTGTTCCATTGCCCCGCATCAATACTCCGCATGGAGGAGTTTGTTGTGATGCTGACCCCGGCGGCTTTATCATTCGGGTCTGGACCGTTAACGGTCTCATGCTCAGACAAATAATTGTTCATATGCGATGAATCGCCTTCCCGTTGCAATTGCGCAACTTAATTTTACCGTTGGTCATGTCGACAAGAACGTCGACAGTATTCTGTATGCGGCGGATAAGGCCCGCTCGGACCTGGGATGTCGCGTTGTCATCTTTCCCGAGCTCTCAATCACGGGTTACCCTCCTGAGGATCTGCTTTTTCGGGGAGATTTTCTCGAGCGTGCAAAAGCGGGTCTGAACCGGTTACTGGCCGCGAAGACTGATATCGTCATGGTCGTGGGTCACCCGCACCTCGACGGTGAAAAACTCTATAACGCCGCATCAATCATCTCAGACGGCAAAGTGGTGGCCCGTTATTTCAAGCGGGAGTTGCCGAATTTCGGCGTCTTCGATGAAAAGCGTTATTTCGCTGCTGGAGACGAGCCCTGCGTTTTTGAAGTCGATGGGTTCCGCCTGGGGCTCACCATTTGTGAGGATGTGTGGCATGCGCAGCCGGTGGCGGACTGCGCCTCGGCAGGGGCCGACTTCATTGTCAATCTCAACGCGTCTCCCTATGACCTCTATAAGGCCCGCGAGCGCGAGGAGGAGGTGGTCAGCCTGCGTGCGAAAACGTCGGGCGTTCCGATCATCTACGTCAATCTCGTGGGTGGTCAGGATGAGCTGGTGTTTGATGGCGGTTCCATGGTGTACGACCACTCGGGTGGGCTGTCTGCGGAGGTGCCTCAGTTCGAGGAGGGGCTGTACCCGGTGGATTTCCTGTGCGAGCACCACTGCCAGCCAATTTCCCGGCCGTTACCGCCGGAACCGCAGCTGGAAGCCAATGTTTACAACGCCCTGGTGACCGGCGTACGGGATTACGTGAACAAGAATGGTTTCAAGTCGGTAGTGCTGGGCCTGTCCGGCGGCGTCGATTCGTC
>NZKZ01000153.1 GCA_002694065.1 Acidiferrobacter sp. | reverse complement strand
TCAGGCGCAGGGAAATCAGGAAAAATCCTGTTCCAATCACCATCGGGGGAAACGCTAGGGTGAGCGATCCCGCGAGAAGCAACCCTTCCTTGGCTTTCCTTTGACGTCTTTCAAGCACCAGAAACCGCGCGGTGGTCGCGATGCCTAAAGCCATGATGCCGGCCAGGCTGGTCGCCGTGAGCGCAATGCCGAGACTCCGAGCGGCGGCTTGCCACAGATCAGTATCAAGCAGGACTGTGGCAACCGGTCCCCGCAGTCCGGAGGTGACCAGCGCCGCGACGGGGGTGAAAACAAAAAGTCCGCATAGCCCAATAACACCGAAATCAAAAAGCCTGCCCGCACGAGTGCCGGTATCCGGCCGCGCTCTGGAATCGCTCTTGCGTCCTGAAGTCTGCGTGAGTACCCGCATCCAGCGAATCAGCAATAGAGCGCTTCCGGCGCATAAAAGTAACTGTGCAAGCGCCAGCACAGCAGCCTGCGCAGGGTCGAATTCAAAGCGCAGCGCCTGGTAGATCGCCACTTCGATGGTGGTGGCTGCCGGACCGCCGCCGAGTGTGAGGACGACTGCAAAACTCGTGAAGCACAGCAAAAAGATCACGACAATGACGCCCGGCAGAAAAGCACTAAGGGCGGGCCATTCGATAAATCGAAAGAGTTGGGTGCTCGACATTCCAAGCGTGCTGGCGGTGCGCCAGGTTTCGTTGGTGATCTGGTCCCAGGCGGGCAACAGCAGCCGTACCGCCAACGGCAGGTTGAAGAAAGTGTGGGCCAGCAAAATGCCGGTCAGGCCATATAACTCAATTGGTACGCTGACGCCGGTGGGCTGAAGCAGAAAGTTCAGCAGCCCTGACCGGCCGTATACGGCCACTATTCCAAATACCGCGACAATCACCGGCATTACCACGGGCAGCCCCATTAGGGTTATCAGGATTTTTCGTCCGGCAAATGCTGGACGCCGGGCGTATGCGCGCGCCACGGGAACCGCGAGGATGACGCTGATCAGTGTCGACAGGGTTGCCTGCCAGAGTGTGAAGCGCACCACCTGAAAAAAATAAGGATCACGCAGTGTGGCGATGATGGAAGCTGTGTCCGATAAGGCGCTCACTGCCGTGAGCGAGCCCGCGATAACAGCGGTCAGCAGGAACAGCGCAATGGCGCCTGGCCAGAGCCCAAGCTGCCACCGCGTGTTCAAGGTAAGGCTCACTGGGCGAGGGCAGTCAGCCAGCGTTTGATCCAGTGCTTCCGTTGTGCGCTGACCTCTGTCGGCTCAAAGGTCAAGGCGGTGTTTGGAATCTCATCTTCATGGAACGCCGGGGGCAGGGCTTGCTGTGTCCGGACGGTTGGCAGCATCCAGTTACTTGTGGGGAGGATCGTTTGGACTTGATCAGAGAGCAAAAAGCGAAGGAACTCGCCGGCGAGTTCGGGTTGCGCCGAATGCGCAAGCCTCGCCGCGACTTCGACCTGTTGGTAATGACCCTCTTCAAACATCGCAACTCGGTACCGATCGGAGTTTTCAACGTGCCGATGATAGGCAGGTGAGGTCGTGTAACTCAGCACCATCGGTGCTTCACCTTCAAGAAACAAGCCGTAGGCTTCCGACCAGCCTTTGGTGACGGTCACTATTCTCGGAGAGAGCGCACGCCACGCTGCGGTATCTTCCTCGCCAAAGATTTTGCGAACCCAGAGCAGTAAACCCAATCCCGGTGTACTGGTTCGAGGATCCTGGATGATGATGCTTGGTCCCTCGGGATCATTCACCAGCGCGCGAAGACTTTTCGGCGGGGTCGCGAGTTGATCGCTGTCATAAACGAATCCGAAATATCCAAAGTCATAGGGAATGAAATCAGGGTCCGACCAGGTGAGCGCAAAATCAATGGTGCCGAGATCCAGACCATGAGTGTCGAGAAGACCGGTTTGTCGCGCTTCGGCTACAAGACTGGTGTCAAGGCCGACAATGACATCCGCTGAAGAACGGCTACCTTCGAGTTTCAGCCGTCCCAATAGGGCGGCGCCGTCTTCTACGCCGACAAACTTAAGGTCACACTGGCACTGTGTCTCAAAAGCCGGTTCGATCAATGGGCCGGGACCCCAGTCAGAGACAAACGAAGCGTAGGTATAGACGGTGAGACTCGGCTTTTCCGCATTTGCCGGAAGTCCAAAAAAGATCAGCAGGCCGGTACTGATGGCGGCAAGCAGTCGAACAATTGTCATGAAGGCGCTCCTTCGGGATCGAAGAGCGGAGGGGCCAACGGGGCCACTATCCAGATTCCTCCGCCGGCATGATCCGGTTCAGGTTCAGCGGGTGATTCTCAGCCCGGCCCGTGCCGGACACCCCGTTGGATAGCGGGTTCAATCTAGACAACGGTTGAACTGCTGTCAACATGGCCGGCGGCACAAACCGTTTGTCGCAGGGATCAGGCAAGCGCCTCAATTCTGTGAACCGCTTGTTCAAGGCGCTCTTCACCCGAGCCCCGGATCAGGGTCCAGTGGAGTCCGGCACTGACCATGGCGTCGACAAATTTTTCGTGAATCTCGCGACGTTGTTCAACTGAGCCGTTGTCGCGCTGGAGGCCGTCCGACACCCAGGGCAGGTCGATATCACACAATAGATACAGGTCTGCCGCGCGATCTGCGGCCGTGCGGACGACCCATTCGGGTGAGGTTTCGTAATAGTGACGCGCATAGACGAGTGTCGAGACAAGATCGGTGTCATGAATAACGAGGTCGTGCGCCTTGCGAACGGCGGCTTCTTCAAGCGCCATTTGCAAAGAGGCAATAGGATCGACGTCAGCAACCGTCAGCGGCCGTTTATGCTGCTCAACGTACAGTCGGGCTCCCTCCGGTGAGTAAGGGCAGTCGAAATATTCCGCCAATCCCTGGGTGAGAGTCGTCTTACCGGTACATTCGCTGCCCGTTACGACCACTCGGCGTGAAGGAGAGGTATGCTTCATTGTCGGTTTGTCCTAGAATCGAGACAGAAAAAAATACTTTTCAAATCAAGAAATCTGACGGCACAACCTAGAACACAATCGCGATCCGATGCAAGAAACATTTTCGTTAGTTGATCATCCTTTGGTGCAGCACAAGCTTACGCTGATGCGTGACAAGAACTGCCCAACCGCCCATTTCCGCCAGTTGATCCGGGAAATCGCATTGCTGCTGGCATATGAAGTGACCCGCGACCTCCCTTTGGCGCAGACCGAGGTGGAGACTCCGCTGGAAACGATGCAGGCCCCGATCCTTGCGGGAAAGAAACTGTGTTTTATCTCGGTACTGCGGGCGGGCAATGGCCTGTTGGAGGGCATGTTGGATCTGATTCCTTCGGCCCGTGTCGGGCACATCGGACTGTATCGCGATCCGGATACCTTGCAGGCAGTTGAGTACTACTACAAGGTGCCGGAGGATATCAGTGAGCGTCAGGCGATCGTGGTCGATCCGATGCTCGCAACGGCAAACTCCCTGAGTGCTGCGATTACCAGACTCAAGCAGGACCGGCCGGTCAAGGTAAAGGTAGTTTGTCTCCTTGCGGCCCCTGAGGGCGTGGCGGCCTTCAGTGAGGCGCACCCGGATGTGCCGGTCTTCACTGCGGCGCTTGACCGTGAGCTGAATGATCACGGTTATATCCTGCCCGGGCTTGGGGACGCGGGTGATCGGATTTATGGTACGCGCTAGCAACGCTGCATAAGGGCGATCATCGTTTTCGTGATGACTTTTCGGCGCACCAAGGGGTTAGCGTCCGTCATCATCCTCACCGCGGCGCTTTTGCCCAGTTGGGCGACGGGGCAATCGGCGGGCGTGCACGGTCTGACGCAGGCAGGCTGGACTATTGTCAAACAGGTAGAAAAGCAGGAGGTTCGCTCTGGGGTTTCACCCTATGCCCACCTTCAGCGGGTGGTCTCTATCACTGAGTATCATCTGGAAAAAGACGGCCAAACCATGATTTGCCGGATGTCATACGACAGCCAGCAGGATATCCAGGAAGAAGAATGCGAGCAGTCGCAAGTCTAGTTCGGGAGTATCGAGTGTGGTTTGCAATAAAACGGAACCAGGTCAAGACAGACAGCATTTGAGGAGGCATGGCTTAATGTCCCTGCAACCTTCCTTCACCGATAAAATGTGGAAATCAAGGCGGCATCCGCAAGGGGGTCGCCTTTTTTGTTGCTGGTTCAGCCGCCATCGAGGCTGATAGAGCCGTGCTGGACGCAATTGGCGATTTTTTTCGAGACCGGCTTCAGGTGTCTGATGATAGCCATGACACCGAAGATGCAGTCCGCCTGGCTGCGGCAGCGCTCCTTTTTGAAGCGGCCATGTCAGATTACGATCTAGGGGGCGAAGAGCGGTCCATGATTCAGCGATTGGTCCGCGAGCAGTTTGATTTGAGCGACGAAGAGGCCGGCGCGTTGACAGCTTTGGCGCAGGAACGGGTACGCGAATCGACTGGGCTACACGGCTTTACGTCACTGATTAATCAGCATTGGAGCGAGCACCACCGCCTTAATCTGGTTGAGCAGATGTGGCGCGTGGTTTATGCCGATGGACGGCTGGATGATCATGAACTTCATCTCATGCGCAAGATACAGCGCTTGCTGCATATTCCCCAGAAGGACTTTGTGGGCGCTAAATTGCGCCACAAGCCGGGGTGAGCGTTTTGCTCAGTAACGCAGGATCAGTTCGATAATCGGATTGTCACCCCCGCGACGGCGCCTCCGGTGATGCCAGGCGCTCACAGCCAGAAGTAACCCCAAAGCGATCAGCACGCTTGCGACAATGATGGAAAGAAGCGGGGGATAGAGTGCAATTAAAATCCCTGCCAGCAGTAATACGATTCCGGTTAACATCGATTGCCCCTCATGAGTGCCTACTTTTAATGTGGTGTTCTTTGCATCCATTTCAATGGTTTGGGCAATCAGTGTGCTGCCTTGCTGCCAAGTTTTCCGAACGCCCGTGTTTGCGACAGGTGCGGTAGCACGATGAGCCGGGCAGCCCTTTTTCCGAAGTCTGTTATCGCCGCGGGCGTAATTCTGCTGAGTTTTTCCCTGCATCTTTGCGCGGCCTTTTTCAGCGAGGGCAGGGCACATCCGGATTCGGATTACCAGATTCTCGAATTTGCCCATTCAAAGATTGAGACCGGCGTCAGCCGGACGTTGCCATGGGAGTTCTTTGAGCAGATCCGCCCCGCGGTCCAGCCCGCCATTGCGTATGCGGTGCATCGTTACGCAACCGGCCCCGATCCTTTCACGACAGTGTGGTTACTCAGACTGGCTTCCGCCGCGTTGGGGTTTTTCAGCATCTGGCTGTTGTGCGGGCAGGCGCTTCGGTGGCTCAACCACGGATGGTCAAAAGCTGCGCTCGTGTTATTTACCGGCCTGTTCTGGCTGCTGCCTTTTCTCAATACCCGATTTGCTTCAGAGAGCTGGGCCGGAGCGTTTCTATGCCTCGGAATAGTGTTGGTACTTGTTGCCTGCAGGGAAAATCTCCGATTCGCGTTGTGGTCTGCGCTGACAGCCGGACTGGTACTTGGATTTGCGTTCTATTTGCGCTTTCCCGTTGCTTTGGCACTGCTCGGTCTGGGTTTGTGGCTCATTGTTATCGAACGGCCGGGGATCAGGATCATTGCGGCTATGGCGTTGGGTTTTTTGCTTGCGCTGGGAATAAATCTTCTTTTGGACCGCTGGTTCTATGGGCAATGGACCTTAACGCCGGTGAATTACTTTCTGATCAATCTGGTGGAGGCAAAGGCGGCACAGTTCGGGGTCGATCCCTGGTGGTATTACATTGAGAAACTTCTGTTATTGATGGTGCCGCCGTTCAGTCTTGTTCTGCTCCCTGCCATGATCGGGGCGGTAATCCTTAAGCCGAGAAATATTCTGGTGTGGACAGTCGTGTTTTTCATGGTTGGCCACTCCTTCATAGACCACAAGGAAACCCGCTTTCTGATGCCAGTGATCTACCCACTGTTAGTGCTTTCAGTCGTGGGCCTCGAGGCGTTGTTTGATAAGTTGTCGTTGTCCCGGAATATTCTCTGCTCAAGCCGTGTCGCAAGGCTCGGTGTTTATCTATTCTTTGCGCTGAATGGTTTGGCGCTCGCGGTATTCAGTTTCTTGCCGGCGAATCAGGAGACTGTGGTTCACAAGTGGATATACCAAGCTTCCATGGAGTCTCCAATGGAAATCGTGGCGTACGGAGAAAATCCCTATGACAACGGATCAGGAACAATCGGGTTTTTCCGCTCACCCAAGGTCGGTTTTTACAAGGTCGGTTCTTCTGATGAATTAGAAGCGTATCTTGAAAGCGTTAAGGAAACTGCGTATGTCTTTGTGCCTACGGCGTATCCCCCGGCAGCGTTACTGGCGCTCTGTCCGGACTTCGCTCTGGAATCGAGTGCCTTGCCGCAATGGCTTCGGCGGGTCGACCGGCGGCAATGGCTTTCGAAGGTTCGCATCTGGAGCATATACCGTTGCTCTTTTTCCGGGGCATGAGGTTTTGGCGGCAAGCTGTTGGGCGATGAGTCAGCGGGCGAGAAACCCGTACAGCATCCTGCTCTCGTAAAATAGGGTCATGACAACACCGCGTTTTCTGCAATGGTTTGGCAGTGCGAAAGCCCGCTGGTTCTGGGTGGGCTTGGGACTGCTTGTGACCGGGGTGCTGTTCTATCGCTATCTCGTCCACGACGGTGACTTCGATGTGTACTGGGCAGCCACGTTTCGTTATGTGCATGG
>NZKZ01000039.1 GCA_002694065.1 Acidiferrobacter sp. | reverse complement strand
GATTTGCCTATGCGGCCGTGTTGATCGGGGTAGTGTTGACGGCTTTTTATTCCTTCCGACTGGTGTTCATGGCGTTTCATGGCGAGGGACGCATGGATTCAACGACTCGGGAGCACCTGCATGAGTCGCCCAAGGTGGTAACGATCCCGTTGATTGCGTTGGCTGTGCCTTCGGTGCTGGCAGGCCTGCTGCTGGTTAACGCTACGATGGATGGCAGCCTCTTCGGCAGCAGCGTGGTCCCCGGCGGGGTTCCTGAAGAACTGGATATGACCGCTAGCGGCATGCTTGCCCACGTTCCGTTTGCCGTTCCTTTTTGGCTGGCGCTCGCAGGCATCGCTGGCGCCTGGGTCTGCTATCTGTGGAAGCCTGAGCTGCCTGGCAAGTTTGCCAACCGGTGGAGTGGCATCTACCGTGTTCTCGATAAGAAGTACGGATTCGACGAGTTTTATCAGCGGGTGTTCGCCGATGGGGCGCGCGGGCTGGGTCACGCGCTTTCGGAGTGGGGCGATCGGCGCCTCATTGATGGCTGGTTGGTGAACGGCGCTGCCAGGGTAGTTGCGCGCACCGCCGGGCTGGTGCGGCATGTCCAGAGCGGACTGGTGTATCACTACGCTTTCGTGATGATTATCGGCTTGGTGGCGCTGATGTCTTGGTTTCTGTTTCGCTAGGTCAGGCTGATGAACCTCTTTAGTGAAAATCTGCTTTCTTTGCTGATTTGGTTTCCGGTTGTTGGCGGGGTTCTGGTGCTCGCAACAGGCGGAGACCGGCGTGCCATGACAGCGCGGTGGCTTGCACTGGGTATCTCGGTCGCCACCTTTATCTTCAGCATACCCCTTTGGACCGGTTTTAACCGGTCTACAGCGGATATGCAGTTCGTTGAGCGGTCCACCTGGATCGAGCGGTTCAATATTGAGTACTTTCTAGGCGTAGACGGCATCTCTGTCCCGCTGGTCCTGCTGACCACAATATTGACCATTGTGGTTGTAGCAGCAGGCTGGAAAGTGATTCAGAGCCGTGTTGCCCAGTATTTTGCTGCCTTTTTGATCATGGAAGGCTTAATGATTGGGGTGTTCTGCGCGCTCGATGGCATCCTGTTTTACCTTTTCTGGGAGGCGATGCTCATCCCCATGTTTCTGATCATTGGGGTATGGGGTGGACCTAACCGTGTCTACGCGGCAATTAAGTTTTTCCTCTACACCCTGCTCGGGTCGCTACTCATGCTGGTGGCACTCCTGTACCTCTATCAGGCCTCGGGGGGGTCATTTGATTTGTTGGCCTTCCACCATCTGCCGCTGACCGGTGGGGTGCAGACACTTGTGTTTCTTGCGTTTTTCGCTGCGTTCGCCGTCAAGATTCCCATGGTCCCGGTGCATACCTGGTTGCCGGATGCTCACGTCGAGGCGCCTACCGGCGGTTCGGTCATTCTGGCTGCCATCACATTGAAGATGGGGGCATACGGCTTTCTTCGGATTGCGATGCCCATTGCGCCGGATGCGGCCCATCAGATTGCGCCCGTCATTATTGGCCTGTCCCTGTTAGCGGTGGTCTACATCGCGTTGGTTGCGCTGGTGCAGCAGGACATGAAGAAACTTATTGCCTACTCTTCGATCTCTCATATGGGGTTTGTCACGCTCGGGTTCTTTGTGTTTGAGACTCGGGCGATGGAGGGTGCGATTGTTCAGATGATTTCCCATGGGTTTGTTTCAGGCGCGCTTTTTCTTTGTGTCGGGGTACTCTACGACCGGCTGCATTCGCGGGAGATTGCCACCTACGGTGGCGTGATCAAGGTCATGCCGGTGTTTGCGTTTTTCATTGTATTTTTTGCGATGGCGAATGCCGGGCTGCCCGGCACCTCCGGTTTCGTGGGTGAGTTCCTGGTAATACTCGGCACTTTTTCTGTTAATGCCTGGTATGCGGCCGTTGCCGCCCTGACCCTGATTGTGGGAGCCGCCTACACGTTGTGGATGGTGAAGCGAGTGGTCTTTGGCGTGATCAAAAACCCGAAAGTCAGTGAACTGAAGGACCTTGATCGTCGCGAGTTTGGTGTTCTATTCGGGGTGGGATTGGGAGTCCTAATCATTGGCATCTGGCCGGCTCCTCTGTTGGAGGTGATGGAGGCAAGCGTAGACCAGTTGCTGGCACATCTGGCGGTGTCAAAACTATGACAGCACTGAATGCACACGACTTTTGGGGCGTTGCGCCGGAAATCTATGTGGCGACGCTGGCTTGCGTCATTTTGGTGATGGATCTTTATGTCCGGTCGGTCAGACCGTGTGCGGTAGCCTATCCGCTTACTATCGCCACGCTCGTCTCTGCCGGGATACTTTGCCTAGATGGTCTTTTCGAGCCGGCCCAAACTGTTATGAACGGCCTTGTTGTGAAGGATAGCGTCTCCGCGATCCTTAAATCAGGAACTTGTTTCGGCACTGCGGCAGTCTTGTTTTACGCCCGCGACTACGCTGCCGCACGCGGCCTGTGGCGCGGCGAATACCTGGTTCTGACGCTGTTTGGTGTGGTGGGAATGATGGCGATGATCGGGGCAGGGCACCTGCTCACTCTATATGTGGGTATCGAACTCCTCGCGCTTTGTCTCTACGGCATGATTGCGATGGAGCGTGATTCGGTCCGGGCGGCAGAAGCCGCGATGAAATATTTCATCCTCGGCGCGCTCGCCTCCGGGGTGCTGCTCTATGGCATGTCGTTGTTGTACGGCCTGACCGGATCGTTGTCGCTGCAGGCGGTCTCGGGCGCATCTGAAACTCTGCAAGCGGACAGCCTCCCGCTGATGCTGGCTATCTCAATGGTGGTCGTTGGGCTGTTATTTAAGCTCGGGGCGGTGCCTTTCCACATGTGGGTCCCCGATGTTTATGACGGCTCTGCCACGTCCACTACGCTATACCTCTCGGCCGTGCCAAAGCTTGCCGCTTTTGCGATCTTGCTGCGTTTGTTGTCTACGGGGCTCGAGGGATGGATTGATATTTGGCAGGATATGCTGTTGGTGGCCGCCCTCCTGTCGATCGCTTTGGGCAATATCGTCGCGATCGCTCAAAGCAGCATCAAGCGGATGCTGGCCTACTCGACTATTTCTAATATGGGTTTCTTGCTCCTCGGATTCTTTGCCGGTACGCATGCGGGATACTCTGCCGCAATGGTCTATGCCGTCATCTATATGGTGACGACCGTGGCGGCGTTTGGCGTCATTCTTGCGCTGAGCCGGTCAGGATTTGAATCGGACAGGCTTGACGACTTCCGGGGCCTTAACAGACGCAATCCCTGGCTTGCGTTGCTCATGCTGATTGTGATGTTTTCACTTGCGGGCATTCCGCCTACCGCAGGCTTCTTCGCCAAACTGATGGTTTTGCAGGCGGCGCTGGACGCCGGCTTCGTGGCGGTGGTTGTGGCGGCGGTCATTCTTGCGGTGATTGGAGCTTTTTATTATCTTCGCATCGTTAAGCTGATGTACTTCGATGACGTCGAAGAAGGAGTGCTGACCATCTCTGCACATGGATATCGTCGCAGCATGAAGTGGGTGCTTACGGTGAATGCGATCGGCCTGATTGCCGTGACTCCCTGGATCGGCAAAGTGATGGATCTGATTGGCAAGTCCCTGGTGGGTTTCGGGCTATCTTGAGGTCTGTACCGGCAGGGTACGATTATCTTGGAATCCCGTTTTTTGCCGACAATTGCAGTGCGAACACCCCCTGCGGCATGGTAAAATTACCCTCCTAAAAGAGCCTGTCCTCGTACCCCAATTCGGCGGGATGCGACCCAAATTTTTGCCTGTTACCTGCCCTCAGTGAGGCGGTAAAGCCTTATGGATGAGATAGCCAAGGAAACCCTGCCTGCGAACCTTGAGCAGGAGATGCGCCAGTCCTACCTCGACTACGCGATGAGCGTGATCGTGGGTCGCGCGCTCCCGGATGTTCGAGACGGCCTTAAGCCTGTGCATCGGCGGGTGTTGTATGCGATGTCGGTGCTGAACAACGATTGGAACAAGCCGTATAAAAAGTCTGCACGCGTGGTGGGTGATGTCATCGGTAAATATCCCCCGCATGGGGACACCGCCGTGTACGACGCGATTGTCCGGCTCGCCCAGCCATTCTCCCTTCGCTACCCGCTAGTCGACGGGCAGGGGAACTTCGGCTCAGTGGATGGGGACGCACCTGCCGCCATGCGGTATACGGAGATCCGCCTTGATCGCATCGCCCATGAACTGCTCAACGATCTCGATCGCGAGACCGTCGACTTTGTTCCAAATTATGATGAAACCGAGCAGCAGCCGGCGGTATTGCCAGCTCGCTTCCCGAACCTGCTGGTGAATGGGTCAGCGGGTATTGCGGTGGGCATGGCGACCAATATTCCGCCTCACAATCTCACCGAAACGATCAACGCCTGCCTCGCTGTCATCGACGATCCAAAAGTCACGCTGGAACAATTGCTGAGCATAATGCCTGGCCCCGATTTCCCGACGAGCGGAATCATCAACGGAAATCGAGGGATCAGAGAAGCCTACCAGACAGGACGAGGGCGTGTGCATATTCGGGCGCGTGTCGAAGTTGAAAAGATCGGGGCAAGCGACAGGGAAGCCCTCGTCGCGACTGAACTCCCGTATCAGGTCAATAAGGCAAGACTACTTGAAAAGATTGCCGAGTTGGTTCGCGATAAAAAACTCGAGGGAATTTCAGGTCTGCGCGATGAGTCCGATAAATCCGGCATGCGGGTTGTGATCGAGCTTAAGAAGGGTGAGAACCCTGAGGTCATCCTCAACAATCTTTATCAACACACCCAGATGCAGACCGTGTTCGGGATCAATCTGGTCGCGCTTCGGAATAACCAGCCCCGACTGTTTACCCTGGTCGAACTCCTTGAAGATTTCATTCGGCATCGACGGGAGGTGGTGACCCGGAGGACACTGTTTGATCTTAAAAAAGCCAGAGCCCGTGCACATTTACTCGAGGGATTGGCGGTTGCGCTGGAGAATATCGACCCGGTCATCGCGCTAATCAAACAGGCGGCGAGTCCGGCTGAAGCCCGGGCGGCGCTGCTGGCGCAAGCTTGGGAGTCGGCGGTCGTCAGTCGGATGCTGGAAGCTTCTGACCTGGAAGACGGCGCCCTCGGTGAGGCTG
>NZKZ01000038.1 GCA_002694065.1 Acidiferrobacter sp. | reverse complement strand
TTCAGCGCCCGAAGGCACCAGGCCGATCCGCTGTTGATACCGAAGGCTACGGCCGTCCGCGCCCAGTCCATAAGGCACATCGAGGTCAGCTGACCGAGCTGCCACAGGGAGCGCGCCATCACGCCGGGTCACTGATGTGGATCTCGGGTTTCTCATAATCGGGATAGAGCCTGCTGATCGCGGCTCTTCGGGTTGGGACCGCTATCCTGCTGCGTCACGGAGACCGCAGGGTCGCCTGGGGCGGAGCCTGCAGCGCTTTTCGTACTCCAGACCGGCTTACGCTCCAGACTAACACAATGCTCACCAGTATCGAAATGGCGATCACAGAGAGTTGCGGGACATATTCAAGCTCAAGCACCCTGGTAGCCAATAGCCAACCCGTCAGGGTCGCAGCCCCTGCCGCGATGACTCCCGCAACGATCCCGATCACGACGAACTCGGTATTGAGCGCACGAGTCAATCGGGCGCGGTCGCAGCCGAGTACCTTCAACATCGCAGCCTCCCGCAGCCGAGCGTCATGACTGGATTGCATCACGGCAAACAACACCGCCGCCCCCGCGGCAAGTGTGAATCCAAAGACCAGGTTCAGCGCCGCGCCAACGATTTCCATCAGGCGTCGTACCTGCCGCAGGATCGCTCCTATATCGATGATGTTCACCGTCGGGAACTGTCGACTCAATTCCACAAGGACATCCTGTTGTTCTTCCTCAAGACGGGCCGAGCTCAAGAGACTGTGCGGTGCATCCTCAAAAACGCCTGGTGGAAAAAGTACGAAAAAATTTGGATTGAAGCTTTCCCACTGAACTCTTCGCAGATTTGCGATTTTTGCTTCGATCGTTTCCGAACCCACCCGGACGCCGATTCGGTCTCCCACCTTCACTCGCAAGGGCTCCGCCCAACTTTCAGCCAGCGAGACAACCGCATCTTTTGTCCCGGGCTGCCACCAGTCCCCGGCGATGAGCGTGTTGTCGCGGGGAATCTCCTTGGCCCATGAAAAATTAAGATTCCCCTCGATTCGGGACGCGGTACGCGGATCGGGATACGCCTCCGCGGTCGGCACCTGGCCATTTATCGTGACAAGGCGTCCGGTAGCCATCGGAATAAAGTCCAGACTTTGATTTAGGTTCTCCTGAAAAAAGTCCGTTATGCCCGGTTGCTCATAACCCTGCACATTCGCAAGGAAAAAGTTTGGAGATCCGGGAGGCACTCGGGACTCCCAGCTGTCGAACAACTGGCCGCGGACCAGCGACAGCGTCACCAGCACGGTGAGCCCCAATCCCATCGCCGCAATCTGAAAAGTTGTCGAGACCGGATCCCGATATAGCCTGCCCAGTCCAAAACGCCAGGATACGCCCACGCCTCGCGCGCTGCGCTTCAATAGTCTGATCAGTCCAAAACTGACTCCCATCATCACCACGAGCGCGCAAACAATGCCTGCCAATACGGAGAACACCAGCTGACTTTGTCCGGATTGTTGAAACGCAAGCAGGATTAGCACAAGAACCGGCACCAGATACCACAGCGCATCCGAGATCAACGGTCTTTGGTTTTCAGTCCTTCTGAGTACCTCCATGGGAGCGACTCTCATCAATCGGGCCAATTGGGGCCCTGAAAACCCGATTAACAAGATCAGTCCGAGTAAAAGACTAATTAAGACCGCACCAAAACCGGCTTTGCCTGCGCCCAGGGAGAACACCTCTCCCAAAAGGCGCGTCATCAGTTCCTGAGCACCAAAACCCAAAGCGGCCCCGAAAAATCCCCACACTACGCCCATCATGGCCAGGGTTTGAATATGTATCAGCAGGACCGTTGGTCCGGTCGCTCCGAAGCAGCGTAGCAACGCGGCATGACGGCGGCGTCTATCGACATATCGCCTGGACGCGACCAGGATTGCAATCCCCGCGATGAATAAAGTGCCAAGTGATGCCAGGCCAATAAATTCCGTGGAGGCGCCCACCGTTGCTCCAACCTGCTGCTGGGCCGACTCCAGATCAACGATTCGGATTCCCTCAAACGCTTGCGCGTCCAGAAACTCCCGGAACCGGACCACCTGATTCACAGGGCCGGCTGCGAGAAGCGCGTGAGTCGCCCGACTGGACGGCCCCAATAAGCCGGAGGCTTCAACATCTGACTGATGCGCCAGGATCCTTGGGCTAAAACTAAAAAATTGTCCGCCCCGGTCGGGTTCATATTCCAGGACAGCTTCCAGATTCAGGGAGATGTCTCCAATATCCAGACGATCGCCCAAGCGCAGTCCCAAGGTGGTCAAAAGCCGTCTATCCACCCACGCCTGACCTCTCTCCGGACCGTGCGCCACACGTGCCGCTTCTTTGTCATGTGACTCGCTCCGCAGGCCCAGGGTTCCCCGAAGCGGATATTCAGGGGTGACGCCCTTAATCGATGCGAGCAGGGTCTGGCCGTCAATAAAAAGCACCGTTGGGAAAACCACCGTCCTGGCGGTAGAAAGTCCTGCTGATCTGGCTTTTGCCTCAACCTCTTCGGGGACTTGTGTCCTCGCTGTCATCTTTATGTCTGAAGCGATCACCTCCCCTGCTCCTCGCTGGAGGCTGCTCTCTACCCGATCAGAGAAGCTGCCCACGGCGCTGACGGCCGCGACGGCTATTAGCAGCGCACCGCCCAAGGCCAGCATTTCGCCTGATCGCCAGTCCCGCCAGAACTGACGACTGCCGTGAAGCAAAGAGAACCTCACTGATGAACTCCGATGACCTGTCCCCTCTCAAGCCGGAGATGCTGGTCACAGCGTTGAGCCAGCGCCATGTCGTGTGTCACCAGTACCAAAGCCGCCTGACGGGTACTGCAGAGAGAGAACAAAAGTTCAGCCACCTGATCAGAAGATGCGTCGTCCAGGTTTCCTGTGGGTTCATCGGCGAAAAGGATCTGAGGCTCGATGGCAAAGGCCCGGGAAATGGCGACACGTTGTTGTTCGCCCCCTGACAGTTGCTTGGGATAATGATCATGCCGGTCTGACAGTCCAACCCGATCCAACCAGTCGGCCGCTTTGTCCCGTGGAGCATCATCTCCCGCTAATTCCAGTGGCAGCATGACATTCTCGAGCGCCGTCAGCGTATCTACGAGATAGAATGACTGAAACACGAACCCCACCCGCCCTGCTCTCAGTCGCGCCCGACCGTCTTCATCCAGCACGCCGAGATCACTCCCTACGAGCATAATCTTGCCGCTGGTGGCTTGATCCAATCCCGCCAGCAACGCAATCAAGGTGGACTTGCCCGATCCAGAAGGGCCTGTCACCGCCAGGGCTTGGCCTCTGGCAACCTTTAACGAGACGTCATTTAAAATGGTGAGCGTCCCTGACGGACCTTCAACCTGTCGAGATACATCAGTGGCTTCCAAGACGAACTTTGTCACCCGTTTTTTGCTCCTTTCCTTATTTTTACTTGGGGTTGCTGCCAGCGCGTCGCCGCCCACGGTTCTTGTTATCGGCGACAGCATTAGCGCCGCATATGGCATGCCCGTCGAGAAGGGATGGGTTAGCCTGATCCAGAAACACCTCCCAGCCGGCACCCGTATGATCAATGCCTCAATCAGTGGGGAAACCACCGCGGGGGCGTCACGGACGCTTCCCGGACTGCTTGATCAACACCGTCCGCAGATTGTCATTCTCGAGCTCGGCGCCAACGATGGCTTGAGAGGACACCCTCCCGCCGTGATCGAAAGAAACCTTGCCGGCATGATTACACAGTCGATGCAATCAGGTGCACGGGTTCTCCTGACCGGCATGGATATACCTTCGAACTATGGGCCCGCCTATCGAGACGCGTTTCGGTCGGTCTACACAAACCTCGCCGCGGATTATGACATCGCCTTTGTCCCCTCGATATTCGATGAAATCTTCCTGCGGCCTGATTTGCTGCAGGCGGACGGACTACACCCCAATGAGGCAGCGCAACACGTGATTGCAGATCGAATACTTCCTGTCCTTAAGACCCTAATCGACTGAGCGTCCAGCACTTGTGAAACGCTGTCCAACCACCCGCTCCTCTTGAATCAGGGAAAGATGGTCTCTGTGAGCCCTCTCAGGGTTCGTCGGTACCGATTGCTTCCTTTCTTCGGGAGACATAGTCCTCAAGGGACTCCAGTATCCCCGGATCGAGTTCGGGGGCTTGGTGCTCCGCCAGTATCGACTGCCAGAGGGTGGTGGCTCTTTCCGTCGCGCTTTTTGCTCCCGCGGCCTGCCAGTTCTCGTTGTTCTGCCAGTCACTCACCAACGGTGCATAAAAGGCGGTTTCGTAACGGGCCATCGTGTGGTCGGTCCCGAAGAAATGACCCCCGGGATCCACGTCCCGAATAGCCTGCACGCCCATCTCGTCTTCCGAGCAATCAATGGGAGACAGCATGTGCGCGAGGTGTTGAAGAATCTCTATATCAAGGATGAACTTCTCATAGGACGCCACGAGTCCTCCCTCCAGCCACCCTGCAGCGTGGTACACCACGTTGCCGTGACCCATGACCGCGCCCCATAGCGCCATCTGTGTCTCATAGGTACTCTGCGCATCGACCACATTGGACGCGTTGCACGCACTCGTCCGATACGGCAAGCCATACCGTCTGGCCAATTGACCCCCGGCAAGGTTTGCTTTTGCGTTTTCGGGTGTGCCAAAGGCGGGAGCACCGGAGCGCATATCAACATTGGACGTAAACCCCCCGTAAACGACCGGACTGCCGGGATGGAACAACTGGATCATAGCGATTCCAAAAAGCGCCTCTGCGTTCTGTTGCACAAGCCCCGCCGCCATGGTGACCGGCGTCATGGCCCCGAGCAGAGTAAACGGCGTCACGATGACCGCTTGGCCGAGTTCTGCTAGTGCGAGCGCTCCATCGGACATCGCCTCGTCGAGCTTGCGAGGCGAATTCACGTTGATATTGCCAATGAGCCCGGGACGTGTCCGCATCTCATCCAAGCTGATCCCGCGGGCCAAGGCGAGCATCTGGGCCGCATCCTTGACCCGTCCTGCCCCAATTGGGATCGCCGAAAAGATCTTGTCTGTCAGGGAGAGGTTTGCAAGATAGCAGTCCAGATGCCGCGTCGTCGGAGGCAGGTCTGTGGTCGCAACCGTCTGATTGCCGAATAGGCCTATCACGTTGAAGTGCTGACCGAGACTCAGCAACTTCTTGTAGTCGGCAAAGTTTCCCGCGCGACGTCCGTTGACGCAATCATGTACGTTGGGGGGCCCTGACACCATCCCGAAATAGCTCTGGTTGCCGCCCAACTGAAGAGCTCGCTCCGGGTTACGTGGCGTCAGGGTAAACGTGCTTGGTGCGCGGCTAACCAACTCAACGATCATGTCCGGATCGGTCAGCACCACGTCGCGATCCTCGAGCACCTTCGCCCCTTCTTTTGCGAATGCCCGGCGGACCCGCTCGCTCATGACCTCAATGCCGCCATCGCGCAAGAGGTCCAGTGACGCCTGATGAACGGCTTCGAGCTGTTCTTCGGTTAACGGATCAAGGGGGGGATAGGAATTGGTCAGCGGGCCAAACGCTAATTGCGAAACCTTGGATGAGCCCGTCCGAGCGGCTTTGCGATCCTCGCGGGCACGTTTGCGGCTACCGCGTCCCGATCGGGCCGGTGATGGAGCCTCTGACATGCTTCAGGATTCCATTTTATCCAGAACACCCATGCCCTAAGCATGACAAAGCGCCCGGCCATAGGCCAGACGGAAAGCGTCGAATGCAGTCGAATGAGCGACCCGGCCCCAGGCCGGGTCGCTCACCTTAGATCTTCAAGGTTACCCAAGCACTGCCCGTGTGGCGTCAGCCAGAATCTCCGGGATCTGATCCAGCGTATTTTCGTCGGTGACGATGGGTGGGGCAACGCAGTACACATCACCCCGAACACGGGAGAACATGCCCCGCTTTACCGTTTCATTATGAATCTTCGGACCAATGGCCTCACCCGCATCAAAAAGCGTCTTATTTGCCTTGTCTTTGACGAACTCGACGCCACACATCATTCCGAGTCCGCGAACATCTCCCACGTGCGGATGGTCGGCGAGCGCCTCTTTGAGTTTCACCAGCAGGCGTTGCCCTTTTGTCCTGGCTTGTTCGAGGAACGACTCGCGTTCGATGATGTCGAGCATAGCCAGTGCGACAGCGCAGCCCACCGGGTGGGAACTGTAGGTGTAAGCATGCATCCAGGGAGAGCCGCTTTGGTTCATTACATCGGCAATCTCATCACTGATCCCAATTCCGCCAAGGGGGAAATAGCCTGACGTCACTGCTTTCGCGAACTGAATCAAATCAGGCTGTACACCCCAATGTTCGAGTCCGAACATCTTGCCAGTGCGGCCGAAGCCGGTGATGACCTCGTCCGAGACCAAGAGAACCTCGTACTTATCGCAGATCTCCCGGATACGGGGGAAGTAATCATCTTGCGGAACGATCACTCCGCCAGCACCCTGTACGGGTTCCGCTATAAACATGGCGACCGTTTCCGGCCCCTCTTCGAGGATTTTCTTCTCAAGCTCATCGGCAGCTGCAATCCCCTGACTTTCCGCACCTTCCGGCGCCTCATAAAGATACGGATAGGGGCTGGGAATGTGGACAAATCCGGGAATGCGCGGCTCAAACATGCCCCAATAGGGTGCGATACCGGTCGCGCACATGGCCGCAAAGGTTACGCCGTGGTAGCCCCAGATCCTGGAAATGACCTTGGTTTTTTCCGGTTTGCCTTTTACTTTCCAGTAGTAGCGGGCCATCTTGATGTTACTGTCGGTTGACTCGCCGCCGCCTGATGTCAGGTAGAAGTGATTGATGTTTGGATAGGTCACGTCTGCCAGACGCTCTGCAAGCTCAATCGCACGCGGATTCGTGCTCCCGGTGTAGCCCGAGGCAAATCCCATCTCCCGCATCTGCTTCGAAGCAGCGTCGGCAAGCTCATGCCGGCCATTACCTGCGGTGTTGTTCCACAGGCCCGACAGGCAGTCGATAAAGCGATTGCCGTCGGCATCGATCAGATAGGCGCCTTCTCCCCCCGTCCAAACCCGCGCCGAAGCATGGGCAGCCGGGTTGTGCAGCGGATGAACCAGATGCGTTGCATCGCGATCGACCCACTCTTGTTGCTGCTGATGCTGCTCTTGTTGCTGTGCCATTTTCTTTCCTTAAGTTTTTGGTTGCTCTGCCTGTCGCTTTGAACAGACACCTAGGTCATATCTGAAGCGACCCTCAGGGGTCTGCGTTAGCCATCGGATTGTTGGGGTGCCTGGTCCACTGCAGTTTCTCTGCAGGACTCACCATCTGACCCGTACGCACATCCACTTCATTCTCCAATTTGCGCAACGTCAGGCAATTCTCCACAGGGCAGACGGTGACACAGAGGTTGCAGCCGACACACTCCTCCTCGTTAACCTCGTAACGCCGTTCACCGTTGTGACGTGCGTGAATGGCCTGATGCGACGTATCCTCACAAACGATATGGCAACGACCGCACTTGATACACAAATCCTGATCGATCTGCGCCTTCACGGTGTAGTTGAGATTCAGATGCTGCCAATCTGTGAGGGAAGGAATGGCCTGCCCCACAAGATCTGACACCGACGCAAAACCTTTTTCTTGCATGAACCGGCTCAGCCCATCGATCATATCGTCGACGATCTTGAATCCGTGCGTCATCGCGGCCGTACACACTTGCACGTTACCCGCACCCAGCAACAAAAACTCAGCGGCGTCCCGCCAATTGCTGATGCCGCCGATTGCTGAAATAGGCAGATCCTCACACTCCGGATCGCGCCCAAGATCAGACACCATGTGAAGCGCGATCGGTTTGACTGCGGGCCCACAGTAACCGCCGTGGGTGCCCATGGCGTCAATCGTTGGATTGATGCTGAGCGAATCCAGATCCACCGACATCACGGAGTTAATGGTATTGATCAGCGAAACCGCGTCTGCACCTCCCTTTTTTGCCGCCTGGGCAGGTTGGCGAATATTGGTGACATTCGGGGTGAGTTTGACTATGACAGGAAGTCGCGAATATTCCTTGCACCAGGCTGTCACCATCTCGACGTAGTCGGGCACCTGGCCTACTGCCGCTCCCATGCCGCGTTCCGACATGCCATGGGGGCAGCCGAAATTAAGTTCGAGTCCATCGGCCCCGGTATCTTCCACCTGACTCAATATCGACTTCCACGCGGCCTCCTGACAGGGCACCATTAATGACACCACCAGGGCACGATCCGGCCAATCCTTCTTGACTTGGGCGATCTCCTGAAGATTCAGCTCCAAAGGCCGGTCCGTAATCAGTTCGATGTTGTTGAAGCCGATCACACTCCGGTCCTTGCCATGCAACGCTTCATAGCGAGGCCCACTTACGTTGACAATGGGTGGGCCTGCTTCTCCAAGCGTTTTCCAGACCACGCCGCCCCAACCGGCTTCAAAAGCGCGATTGACGTTATAGGCCTTGTCTGTCGGAGGCGCGGAGGCCAGCCAGAATGGGTTCGGGGATTCGATCCCTGCAAAATTACTTTTGAGATCGTTCATGGTTATCTCCTCTTCTCTGAGATCACTCTGTGCTCTTTGCTGTATTCGTGTTTCCCAAATGCAGCGGGTCTATTCAGGCTTCGTTCTCGGGCGCCCG
>NZKZ01000037.1 GCA_002694065.1 Acidiferrobacter sp. | reverse complement strand
TCGACGTGACCAATGGTGCCAACGTTCACATGCGGCTTACTGCGCTCGAATTTCTCTTTCGACACTTTCTGATTTCCTCAACAGTGCGTGGTTAACTGGCTTTCTTCATCATCACTTCCGTGACGCTTGAAGGTGCGGGTAGATATTGACTGAACTCCATCGAATAGGTTGCCCGACCCTGCGATGCCGACCGCAGCGAAGTGGCGTAACCAAACATTTCTGAAAGAGGCACCTCTGCGCGGACGATCTTCCCGGCCGGGACATCTTCCATCTCAGAGATCATGCCTCGTCGGGAATTGAGGTCACCTGTGACACCGCCCATATATTCTTCCGGTGTGACCACCTCGACCCGCATAATGGGTTCGAGAAGGACAGGCTTTGCCTTCGCGCTCGCCTCACGAAACGCCTGGATAGCAGCAGCGCGGAATGCGTGCTCAGAGGAGTCGACCTCGTGATAAGAACCGTCGTACAACGTCACTTTCAGGTCGATCACGGGATAGCCGGCGACGATACCCGACTCCATGGCTTCCACAACGCCCTTTTCGACGGCGGGGATGTATTCACGGGGAACCACGCCGCCCTTAATTTGATCCACAAACTCGAATCCTTCGCCGCGCTCCTGAGGCTCGATGCGAAGATAGACATGGCCATATTGGCCACGACCGCCAGTCTGTTTGGAATATTTATGTTCTTGCTCAACGGTGCCGTTAAGCGTTTCGCGATAGGCAACCTGGGGTTTGCCGACATTGGCATCTACACTGAATTCACGTTTTAGGCGATCGATAATGATTTCAAGATGCAGTTCGCCCATGCCTGAAATGATGGTCTGTCCAGACTCTTCATCGGTTCGCACTCGGAACGATGGATCTTCCTGCGCCAACTTACCTAGCGCGACACCCAACTTTTCCTGGTCGCTCTTGGTCTTGGGCTCCACCGCCTGAGAGATCACCGGCTCCGGAAACTCCATTCTTTCAAGCGTAATCACCTGATTCGGATCACAAAGCGTGTCGCCAGTCGTGATGGCCTTTAGACCGACCGCGGCGGCAATGTCACCAGCGCGGACTTCTTTGATCTCCTCGCGCGAATTCGCATGCATCTGCAGAATGCGGCCGATGCGCTCTTTCTTGCCTTTCACCGGGTTATAGATACTGTCCCCCGAATTGACGACACCCGAATACACGCGGAAAAACACAAGCTGGCCGACGAACGGGTCGGTCATAATCTTGAAACCGAGCGCGGCGAACGGGGCATCATCAGAGGCGGGCCGCTCTTCCTCTGTTTCTTCATCCTCCAGCACACCGCTGATCGCGGGCACTTCGGTCGGATTCGGCATGAAATCGATGACCGCGTCGAGCATCGCTTGCACACCCTTATTCTTGAAAGCGGTACCACACGTCACGAGCACGACTTCATTGGCAATGGTTCTCTCGCGCAATGCCTTCTTAATGTCGTCTGAAGATAGGTCGCCCTCTTCGAGATACTTCTCCATCAACTCTTCATTGGCTTCCGCTGCGGTTTCGAGCAGCTGCTCACGGAGCTCATTACACTTTTCCTGCAGATGGTCAGGAATATCCCGCTCTTCAAACTTGGTTCCTCGGGTTTCTTCATCCCAATAAATCGCCTTCATCTTGATAAGATCGACGACGCCTTCAAAATTGTCTTCGGCGCCGATGGGCACCTGCAGGGTGATGGCGTTCGATCCGAGGCGACTGCCGATCTGCTCTACGACCCGGAAAAAATCCGCGCCGGTACGGTCCATCTTGTTGATGAAAGCCATCCGCGGAACGCTGTATTTGTCCGCTTGGCGCCACACGGTCTCAGACTGGGGCTCCACACCCCCTACCGCACAGAAGACGCCTACCGCGCCATCAAGCACACGTAGGGATCGCTCCACTTCGATAGTGAAATCCACGTGGCCGGGAGTATCGATGATGTTGATCCGGTGCTCGTCATAGTTCTGGTCCATCCCGCTCCAGAAACAGGTCGTCGCTGCTGAGGTAATCGTGATGCCGCGCTCCTGCTCTTGCTCCATCCAGTCCATCACCGCATTGCCGTCATGAACCTCACCGATCTTGTGGGAGATTCCGGTGTAGAACAGAATCCGCTCAGTCGTGGTGGTCTTTCCGGCATCAATATGCGCCATGATGCCGATGTTCCGGTAACGCTCAAGTGGAGTTTGTCGAGGCACTGTATTTATTCCGTTGGTGGTTCGGGGTGGATTTGAGAGTTACCTGAAGAGATCAAAAACGGAAGTGGGAGAACGCTTTGTTGGCTTCTGCCATGCGGTGGACTTCGTCCTTTTTGCGCGCTGCGCCGCCACGCTTGTCCGCAGCGTCCATGAACTCCCCAGCGAGCCGATCCGTCATGGATTTCTCATTGCGCTTTCTCGCGGCCTCTACCAGCCATCGCATCGCAAGCGCGTTGCGTCGGCTGGGACGAACCTCGACAGGCACTTGATAAGTGGCGCCGCCGACTCGGCGACTTTTTACCTCAACCACCGGCCGGACGTTCTCCAGGGCCTGGTAGAAAACTTCGAGGGGCTCAGAAGCACCACGACTCCCGATGGTGTCAAGCGCGCCATAAAGCACCCGCTCGGCGATGGATTTCTTGCCGTCCTGCATCATCACGTTGATGAACTTGGCGATCGTCTGATCACCGAACTTGGGATCCGGTAATATCGTCCGTTTCGGTACTTCGCGACGTCTAGGCATTTCTAGGTAACTTCCCTTCTTTCCTTCTTTATTCAGTCAACGGTGAATGGCAGCGGACTGCTTTCGAGCTGTCAATCTGCCTTAAGGTGACTTACGCACCATAGACACCATTGCAACTTCAGCATCCCAGCACCGCCAAACGGCCGCACCCACAACAATAAGGACGACGCGAGCGTCGCCCCCGAAGGCTCAAGGCCCTCGGTTCCTATCGATACGGTGAGACAGCTTTTTGTCGCTAGCGGCGTGATGCCCCCTTCGCGACTTCTGTGCTGGTCTTTTTCGCAAGACCAACTTTGTCACCGTGGCCGGTCAGCTATTCCGACCTGTTTTACGGTTTCAGTACCCCCGGACGCCGTTAAACGCTCCGGAACAATCCCGTTTGATTAGACCCGTTACGACTTCGGTCGTTTCGCGCCGTACTTTGAACGACCCTGTCGTCGTTCCCCCACGCCGGACGTGTCCAGCGTTCCTCGGACCGTGTGGTATCGCACGCCCGGTAAATCTTTCACCCTGCCGCCTCGAATCAAAACAACCGAGTGCTCCTGGAGGTTGTGCCCTTCGCCACCAATATAGCTGGTGACTTCGTAACCGTTGGTCAACCGCACCCTGGCTACCTTACGCAGAGCCGAGTTCGGCTTCTTCGGTGTGGTGGTGTAGACGCGGGTACACACGCCGCGCTTTTGCGGACAGGCGGCCAGCGCCGGCACGTTGGACTTTTGGGTCTGGCGCGTCCGGGGCTTTCGAACAAGTTGATTAATCGTCGGCATTGCTGGTTTTAGTCCGTTTGTCTACCCGCCACGAGGGCCCTGCCCCCGTTGGAACTGAATCCTGGAAAGGGCGGCGATTCTAGGCAGAATAGGGTTTTCTGTCAACATTTCACCCAATTTAGGGCTTTTCTCGGCGTTACTCGATCACCCCTGTGCGGCTTCGGCCGGGGAATCTTCCTTGTCCTCGGTAAGATTCTCCAGGATGGCCAACTCTTCGATGTCACCCTCTTCCTGAGTCTGTTCCTGTCGGCGGCGTCTGCGCTCCTCATGGTGCGCCAGGCCGGTCCCAGCAGGAATCAGCCTGCCGACAATCACGTTCTCTTTCAATCCACGCAGGTGATCGACTTTCCCTTGCATCGACGCCTCGGTCAGAACCCTGGTGGTTTCCTGGAAGGAGGCCGCAGAGATAAATGAATCAGTACTCAATGATGCCTTGGTAATTCCGAGCAGCACGGGAGCGAAGGTTGCTGGAGTCTTGCCTTCTGCCTCCAGGGCATCGTTCTCTTCGAGCAGCGCTGAACGCTCCACCTGATCCGCCTCGAGATAGCGGGTATCTCCCGGCTCAACGATCCGGACCCGTCGGAGCATTTGCCGGATGATGACCTCAATATGCTTGTCGTTGATCTTCACGCCCTGGAGCCGATACACCTCCTGGACCTCACTGACGATGTAGTCGGTCAACGGCTCCAAGCCTCGCAACTCGAGTACGTCCACTGCTGCAAGCGGGCCCTCGACAATCACGTCGCCCTTTTCAACCGTCTCCCCGTCAAACACGCTGATTTGACGGTCTTTGGGGATTGACATCTCATGCAATTCACCCGCCTCGTCCGTAATCTCAAGTCGGGTCTTTGTTTTGACCTCTTTGCCGAACGAGATCACACCCGTCGCTTCTGCCAGGATGGCCGGCTCTTTTGCTTTTCGCGCCTCAAAGAGTTCGGCGACCCGGGGCAGACCGCCGGTAATGTCACGCGTTTTTGAGCTCTCCTGCGGGATGCGCGCCAGTACCTCACCTACCCCGATGCTTGCGCCCACGTTCACCACAATCGACGCGCCCGGAGGCATCTGGTGCTGCGCCTTGACCTTATTGCGGCCATCGACGAGCTCAACCGTCGGTTTGATGTCGGACGTAGCGCCGCGCCGGCTCTTCGGATCCATCACCAGGTAAGTGCTTGATCCGGTCAGATCATCGATCTGTTCGGTGACGGACACGCCTTCGACCAGATTCTCGAACCTGACTTTGCCGGCCACCTCACTGATGATCGGATGGGTATGCGGATCCCAGGAGGCAATCACCTGACCGCTTGCGACTTCATCGGAATCATTCACAGTCAGTTCCGCGCCGTAGGGGACACGATGACGTTCGCGGTCAATGCCGTGCTGGTCATGAATCACCAGTTCGCCAGATCGGGAAACGACAATGTTGCAGCCGTCCTCGCGCTTCACAGCACGCACACCTACCCAGGAGACCGTACCTTGATTTTTGACCTCGACACGGCTGGCAGCAGCGATTCGAGAAGCGGCACCTCCGATATGGAAGGTCCGCATGGTCAACTGAGTTCCTGGCTCCCCGATACTCTGCGCAGCCATCACTCCGACAGCCTCTCCACGGCTAACGAGGTGCCCTCGGGCAAGATCACGGCCGTAGCAGGTTGCACAGATACCGTAACGCGTTTCGCAAGTCACCGCGGATCGGACCTTGAGATGATTGACGTTGTGCTCTTCGAGGAGTTTCACTCCCGCTTCATCGATCATTTCGCCAGCGCTGAATAGTTTGGAACCGTCACTCGGGCTCACGACATCCTCAGACACGGAGCGACCCAAAATACGATCCTTCAGAGGGATCACTACTTCACCGCCCTGGACGATGGCCTCGCGGAGAATCCCCCGAGTCGTCCCACAGTCGTCTTCAGTGACCACCAGGTCCTGGCAGACGTCCACCAGCCGGCGGGTCAGATAACCGGAGTTCGCCGTCTTGAGCGCCGTATCGGCCAGACCCTTTCGGGCGCCGTGGGTAGAAATAAAGTATTCGTTCACATTCAACCCCTCACGGAAGTTAGCCGTGATCGGGGTTTCAATAATGGAGCCGTCAGGTTTTGCCATCAGGCCGCGCATCCCGGCAAGTTGGCGAATCTGCGCGTGACTTCCCCGAGCGCCGGAATCCGCCATCATGTAGATGGAGTTGAAAGATTCCTGCTCGATCGTCTCGCCCTCGGCATTGACGACTTTCTCAACGCTCAATTCGTCCATCATTTCACCGGCTACCCGGTCGGACGCATGGGTCCAGATATCGACAACTTTGTTGTAGCGTTCGCCATCGGTCAGCAGACCTTGGCCATGCTGTTCCTGAATCGCCTTGACCTCAGCTTCAGCCGCATCGAGCGTCGCGGACTTGCTGTCCGGAACGACCATGTCATCTACGCCAATAGAGACCCCGGCTCGGGCAGCCATCGAGAAGCCGGTGTACATTAATTTGTCACAAAAGATAACGGTATCCTTCAGTCCAACCCGTCGGTAGGCCTCGTCGATCACAGAGGAAATCGCCCGCTTTTTCATCGTCTGATTGACGAGCTCAAACGGCAGACCTGCCGGCAGGATCTCAGACAGCAGAGCCCGACCCGCAGTGGTGTCAACCAGGTTAAAGGTTTCCTGCCGCTCGCCGTCTTCAGTGAACTGCACCTCACGAATCCGGACCTTGATCCGGGCATGAAGAGACAGCGCGCCCGCATCGCGAGCGCGGCGGACCTCTGAGACGTCGGAAAACGCCTTACCTTCACCGGGCTCATTGACCTTCTCACGGGTCATGTAATAGAGCCCCAGCACGATGTCCTGCGAGGGCACAATGATCGGCTCACCATTTGAGGGAGAAAGCACATTGTTCGAAGACATCATCAGCGTACGGGCTTCGAGCTGCGCCTCGATGGAAAGCGGCACATGAACCGCCATCTGGTCCCCGTCAAAGTCGGCGTTGTAGGGAGTACAAACCAACGGATGCAGTTGGATCGCTTTGCCTTCTACCAATACCGGCTCGAATGCCTGAATGCCCAACCGATGGAGCGTCGGCGCGCGATTGAGCAGCACCGGATGCTCGCGGATCACTTCTTCGAGAATATCCCAAACTTCCGGTTCTTCCATCTCTACCAATTTCTTGGCTTGTTTGATGGTGGTCGCAAGACCCCGCAGCTCGAGCTTGCTGTAGATGAAGGGCCGGAAGAGCTCCAGCGCCATTTTCTTCGGCAATCCACACTGATGGAGTTTTAAAGTCGGGCCCACCACGATCACAGAGCGGCCTGAGTAGTCCACCCGCTTGCCCAGCAGGTTCTGGCGAAAACGCCCCTGCTTGCCCTTGATCATGTCAGCCAACGATTTCAGCTGTCTGCGATTCGGCCCGGTCACCGCTTTACCGCGTCGGCCATTATCCAAAAGCGCGTCGACGGACTCTTGCAGCATGCGCTTTTCGTTCCGGACAATAATGTCAGGCGCATTCAGATCCAACAACCGGCGAAGCCGGTTGTTGCGATTGATGACTCGACGATATAAATCATTCAGGTCGCTCGTCGCGAAACGGCCGCCCTCCAGGGGAACCAGCGGACGAAGATCAGGCGGCAGCACCGGCAACGCTTCCATGATCATCCATTCCGGCTTGTTGCCGGAATGCAGGAACGCTTCGACCACCTTCAGTCGCTTGGTAACTTTCTTGGTTTTGGTTTCTGAGGTCGATTCAGCCAGATCCTCGCGCAGTTGTGCCGAGAGTGATTTGAGGTCCATGCCTTTCAGCAACTCTTTTACCGCTTCGGCACCCATCCCGGCATCAAAGTCGGCCCCATAGAGCTGGATGGCTTCGTAGTACGACTCTTCAGTCATCAGCGCGCCGACTTCAAGCTCCGTTAGTCCGGGATCAGTGACCACGTATGCCTCGAAATAGAGCACCCGCTCAATCTCGCGGACCGTCATATCGAGCAAGACACCAAGACGGGACGGCAGCGACTTCAGGAACCAGATATGTGCGACCGGACTGGCGAGCTCAATATGGCCCATGCGCTCACGGCGCACCGTAGAGAGCGTGACCTCGACACCGCATTTCTCGCAGACCACGCCCCGGTGCTTGAGGCGTTTGTACTTGCCACAGAGGCACTCATAGTCCTGCATGGGGCCGAACAACTTCGCACAGAAAAGGCCGTCGCGCTCCGGCTTGAAGGTTCGATAGTTGATGGTTTCGGGTTTCTTTACCTCACCGAAAGACCATGACCGAATCTGATCTGGCGAGGCCAGACGAATCCGAATGTTGTCAAACTCCTGATCTACTGCATCGTATCGTGAAAACTGACTGAAAAAATCTTTCATGGTCTTCTTCCTATAACCTTATAACCGTATCTGGAACCGAGGAGAACTGAGGCATCAACCCGAAGGGTTATTGATCCTCGCGTCGTTCAATATTGAGCCCCAAGGCTCTGATCTCCTTTTCCAACACATTGAATGACTCCGGTACCGATGCTTCCATTCGGTGGTCGCCCCGAACGAGGTTTTCATACATCTTCGTCCGGCCACCTACGTCATCCGACTTGACCGTCAGCATTTCCTGAAGCGTGTAGGACGCGCCGTAGGCTTCCAGCGCCCAAACCTCCATCTCTCCAAACCGCTGGCCGCCGAACTGGGCTTTGCCCCCGAGCGGCTGCTGGGTGATGAGACTGTAGGGACCCGTCGACCGTGCATGCATCTTGTCATCGACCAGGTGGTTGAGCTTCAGCATATACATGTAGCCCACCGTGACTTCCCTATCAAAAGGCTCCCCCGTCCGCCCGTCAATCAGCCTGGCCTGGCCGCTTGAGGGAAGTTCGGCAATCTTGAGCCATTCCTTGATTTCGGCTTCGCTCGCTCCATCAAATACGGGCGTAGCGATGGGCACACCACCGCGAAGATTGTTCGCAAGTTCCGTAACTTCTTCATCGGATAGCGCATCCATATCTTCCTGGTGACGTCCGGTGCCATAGATCTTCCCAAGCTGTTTGCGCAACTTGCCACTGTCCGCGCCTGCATCAAGCATCTCGCTAATCTGCCGACCCAGGTGACTGGCGGCCCATCCGAGGTGACATTCCAGCACTTGCCCAACATTCATTCGGGAAGGCACGCCAAGAGGATTCAATACGATATCCACCGTGGTGCCATCTTCCATGTACGGCATGTCTTCGATCGGGACAATCCTGGAGATAACACCCTTATTGCCGTGACGGCCCGCCATTTTGTCCCCGGGCTGCAGGCGGCGCTTAACGGCGACAAATACTTTGACCATCTTGAGCACACCGGCCTGCAGATCATCTCCTGCCTCAAGCTTTCCGCGTTTTTCGTCATACAGGTCGTCAAACCGTTTTGACTGCGCCGCGAGCTGGGCCCGAATCTGCTCAAGAGTCGTGTTGGCATCTTCGTCACGCAACCGAACCTCAAACCACTTGTCCCGAGGCAACGCCTGCAGATATGGCCTGGTGATTTTCTCTCCTGCCTTCAGGTCTCCCGGGCCGCCTTCGGCGACTTTGCCTGCCAGCAGACGCTCGATCCGGTCGTAAGCATCATCTTCAACGATTTGATACTGGTCCTGAAGATCTTTCTTGATACGATCCAGTTCGGACGCCTCAATAGAGAGCGCACGTGCGTCTTTTTCTACCCCGTCACGGGTAAAGACCTGGACATCAATCACGGTGCCCGACATGCCGGACGGCATACGAAGCGAGGTGTCCTTAACATCGGAGGCTTTTTCACCAAAAATCGCACGCAGCAACTTTTCTTCCGGAGTTAACTGCGTCTCACCCTTCGGCGTCACCTTGCCCACCAGGATATCGCCCGGGTTCACCTCGGCGCCGATATAGACAATCCCGGATTCATCGAGTCGCGCCAACGCCGACTCACTGACGTTGGGAATATCTCGCGTGACATCGTCTGAGCCGAGTTTGGTATCCCGGGCCGTGCAGGTGAGCTCCTCAATGTGGATTGAGGTGTAGACATCGTCCTGGACGAGGCGCTCGGAGATCAGGATCGAATCCTCGAAGTTGTAGCCGTTCCAGGGCATGAACGCCACGAGAATATTGCGGCCCAACGCGAGTTCGCCGAGATCGGTAGAGGGGCCATCCGCCAGAACATCCCCCGCGGCAATCTGATCCCCTACGGAAACCAGGGGACGTTGATTGATCGTGGTGTTCTGATTGGACCGGGTGTACTTGACCAGGTTATAGATGTCGACGCCAGCGTCTCCGGGCTCGACCTCTTTGTCGCTCACCTTGACCACGATACGTGAGGCATCCACCGCGTTCACCACGCCGCCGCGCGAGGCAACGACCACCACGCCAGAGTCGGAGGCCACTTTGCGCTCGATACCGGTTCCCACCAGCGGCTTTTCGCTGCGAAGGGTCGGAACCGCCTGGCGCTGCATGTTGGATCCCATCAGGGCGCGGTTGGCATCATCGTGCTCCAGAAACGGAATCAATGCAGCTGCCACTGAGACGATCTGCGAGGGCGCAACATCCATAAACTGAACGTTCTCAGGAGTCGACAAGGTGAACTCGTTGCGAAAACGGCAAGAAATCAGCTCATCCGCCAGTTCGCCTTTATCGTTAATCCGCGCATTCGCCTGAGCAATGACGTACTCACCTTCTTCAATGGCAGACAGGTAAACCGCCTCATCGGTGACTTTGCGATCGACGACCTTGCGGTACGGTGTCTCAAGGAAGCCGTACTCATTCGTTCGGGCAAAAATCGCCAATGAGTTGATCAGTCCGATGTTGGGCCCTTCCGGCGTCTCGATTGGACACACCCGACCATAATGGGTGGGATGCACATCTCGTACTTCAAAGCCGGCTCTCTCACGGGTCAGTCCGCCGGGTCCCAACGCTGATACCCTGCGTTTGTGAGTGACCTCTGACAGAGGATTTGTCTGATCCATGAACTGGGATAACTGGCTCGATCCAAAGAACTCCTTGATTACCGCTGATACCGGTTTGGCGTTAATGAGATCCTGGGGAGTCAGGTTTTCCGACTCGGCCATGGAGAGCCGCTCTTTCACCGCCCGCTCGACGCGGACCAGGCCAATACGGAACTGGTTTTCCACCAGCTCCCCTACGGAGCGCACCCGGCGGTTTCCGAGGTTATCGATATCGTCCGTGCCGCCGTTTCCATTTTTGAGCTCTACCAGCGTACGCATGACATCGATAATGTCCTGCTGGCTGAGAATGCCCGGCCCCTCGTCGCTCGTTCGACCTAAACGACGATTGAGTTTCATGCGGCCAACGGCTGAGAGGTCGTAGCGATCAATCGTGAAAAAGAGGTTTCTGAAAAGCTGCTCTGCCGCGTCTTTTGTCGGCGGCTCACCGGGACGCATCATCCGGTAGATTTCGACCTGCGCCTCAAGTGCGGTCCTTGTGGCATCGGTACGCAACGTATCAGAGATGTAGGGACCCCGATCGAGATCATTGGTGTAAATTGTCTCGAAAGCCTCAACACCGATCTCACGGAATTTGGCCAGCAGTTCCGGCGTAACTTCATCGTTGGCACTGGCCAGCACTTCTCCGGTTTCCAGGTCTACCAGATCCCGTGAGAGCGCCCGACCCAGTATGTAACTGTCGGGAACGGCCAAAGATTTGATCCCGGCGTTCTCCAGCTCGCGAATATGGCGCGCTGTGATGCGCTTTTCTGCCTCGACAATGACCTTACCGGTAGTGGTCTT
>NZKZ01000152.1 GCA_002694065.1 Acidiferrobacter sp. | reverse complement strand
TGGTGACCCGCTATTGTTCAACGGGAACCCAGCATAAAGATTATCTGGGGATTGCGGCCACAGGAAAAAAAGTGCAATTTGAAGAGATTTCCATCTATCGTATCCAGGATGCTCTGGTCGTGGAGCAATGGTGTTTGGGCGACGATCTGTATTGTATTGAGCAGCTCAAAGGTGGAGGGAAGCCGCGCACTGGATAAACCAGAGCGAAACAGTCCATGAATTCCGATATGCGAAAACTGGCGATTCTCCTGATGATCGCAAGTTCTGTCGTGATCAGTTTTTCAGGCTTAATTGTCCGGATTCTGGAAGTCGGCCCTCTCGTGATGAATTTTTACCGCGGCATGTTTCTGATGTGCGCGGTCATGGTACTGCTGGTGGTGCGTTACCGGGGCGCCACCATTGTTCGGGTGATCAGCGTAGGATGGTCGGGGATCATCGCGGGGATAATGCTGGCGGCTGCCGCGATCACGTTTTTGCAGTCACTCACCCACACTACCGTGGCCAATACGTTATTTGTCCTGGCCGCTATTCCCTTCGTGACAGCAGGCCTCGCCTGGATCTTTCTGAAGGAACGTCCCAATTCAGCAACGCTTATCACGATGGTCGTCGCCTTTGCAGGTATCGTCATCATGATCGGCGAGGGCTTTACCATCGGCGCTGCCTATGGAAACGTCATGGCCTTGCTGACGACTCTCAGCTTTTCGATTTATGCCGTGCTCGTGAGGCGCAACCGTCAGGTCGATATGTTGCCGGCGATACTGATTTCCACGCTTATCATCATGGCGGTGGTGGCGCTGATGCGCCAGGGCGAACTCGAGATCTCCCGTCAGGATCTATGGCTTTGTCTGCTATGGGGCGGTGTCATGTCTGGATTTACCAGCGCCTGCTTCATTGTGGCGTCAAGGCACATTGTGGCTGCGGAGCTGACGATCTTCATGCTGCTCGAGTTCGCGCTGGGGCCGGTGTGGGTGTGGCTCTTCGTTAACGAGAGCCCCTCCCGCTGGACTCTGGTCGGAGGCGCTTTGGTGATCTGTGCTGTGCTTGGAAGATCATTTGCAGAATTCAGGTCTCGCGGGTCATCCCGTCACGCCGTCTGACCGCTTGCAGTGATCCGAAGACCAAAGCTGTCAGACAGGGATTGTGTGAATGACGCCTTTCTCATTTCCCACGACCCGAGTCTGGCGCATCCGTCGACGCCAGCGGGCGGCATCATAACCGGCTCCACGATGCAGCAAGCATCGGTTGTCCCAGATCACGGTCTGTCCTGCTGCCCAAGCGTGGCGGATGATGTGCGCCGGCTCAGTCGTGTGTTCGAGTAGTCGGTCGAGCAGTTCGCGGCTTTCAACGCCAGACATTCCAACAACGGAACGCGCGTGAGATCCGATGTAGTAGTTTTTATGACCGTTTCCCGGATTGGTGCGCACCATCGGGTGCATGACCGGCGGCAGGGATGCCGCATGATTGGGGTTAACGGGGGCGACCGCGCTGCGCGAGAAAACATAGTCGTGGATAACGTGCATTGACGCCAGACGCTGTTGCTCATCCTGAGATAAGCGCTGATAGCCCGATCGCATACTGACAAATTCCGTCTCCCCGCCCACCGCAGGCACCTCATAGGCGTGCAGAATCGAGACAAACGACGGAGTCTCACGGAAAGACGAGTCCGAGTGCCATAACTGATTGCCGCTTTGATAGCGTGCGTTCGTTTGATCCTGCAGGCTGCCGTCATCCTTCACGTTGCCTACGGTGCCGAAGTAACTGACCTCGCCGGTGCTTCCGTAAAGCACATGTTCGGCTTCCGGTGTACCAAGCAATTTTGTGAAGGCAAGTTGCTTCTCATCGCTCATATCCTGATCTGGAAAACACAGCAGCGAATACTCATCGATGGCCTGGCGCACCGACATCAGTGTTTCGGGATCCGTCATGCCGCTCAACGTGACGCCTCGGATGCATGCGCCAAAGTCTTGGTGTAAGGGCTCGATCTGCACGGGGTGTCTCAGTGTGGCGAATAGTCTGATATTGAGTAGCCGGAGAATGCGGTACGCCGCATCTCACGACGGTATCCGTAATAATCATTCACCGCATAGTGCTGGGTGGAAAAGTTGTCCCAGATTGCCACCATTCCCTCGGACCAGCGCAGGCGGCAACAGTATTCGGGCTGGGTCGTATGCTGAAACAGTGCATCAAGGATGGGACGGCTTTCTTCCTCGCTCATTCCATCCAGTCGCAGGGTATACGTGGGGTTGAGATAGAGCGCGCGGCGGTTGGTGACGGGATGCGTCAGAACGGCTGGGTGAAACCGTTCCCGGTCGGCATCGGGATCGTTACGAAGGGAGCTCCCCTTCATGGATTGTTCCTCAATGGGCGGTGCCCATTTGATGCCGTAGGGCTTTCCCACATGGACCAGCTTTCGCTCATTGAGAATCTCTCGAAACGGCGCCGCGAGCCCATCCCAGGCAGCCTGTTGGTTCGAAAACAGCGTATCCCCACCAAAGGGAGGCACCTCAAGCGCGCACAACACTGAGCCATTGGGCGGCTGGTCAAAAAAACTGAGGTCGGTATGCCATCCGCCACCAAAAACGCCGGCCGCGTCATCCGCTTCTTTGATCACGTGGGTCATCTCCGGATGGGGGGCTTTACCCGGAGCGTAGGGATTGACCATCGGTTTGCCGAAGACTTCAGATAACAGACGGTGCTGAGCTGCATCAAGAAACTGATCCTTAATGACCAACACCAGGTACGTATCAAGGGCGGCCCGAAGCGCCTGCTCAAGGTCCTCGGAGATCGGCTGTTTGAGATCAAGGCCGGAGAGTTCCGCCCCTATTGTTCCTGTAATCGGGGTGATCCGCATCAGCATCGTCCAAACTGAGCTGGTTTCTCAGCTTGCAGCAGTCCCTTGCCACAGTGTCGGAAACATCGACTCCGGCATGGGCGCTCCAGGCGTGACACCAAGATCCTCCAAGGGAGGAGAAGTCTCACCGGCGCGTTCGCAGTAGACCATGTCGTCACCGAGCCACCGTGTCGAAAACGCCCGTCGACGTGCCTTGATTGGCGCATCGGTTGTGCCGTGCAAAGTCCGGAAATCAAAAAGCAGGGCGTCTCCTGGCTCCAGGGCAAAGCTGCGGATATCCTCTTCGCGGAAGGATGCTTCAAGCTGTGTGACTGAAGCCATGGTTTTGTCATCCTGGACATAATCGGAGCCGTCAACAAAATGGCGGGGGAAGTAAAGTTGGCTGCTTTTATGGGATCCGGCCAAGAAGCGAACGGCCGTCTCTGCAGGTGTTGCGTCAAGAGAGACATACACGCTCACGTTCTGGCGTCCATCGACACAGTAGTAGGGGAGATCATGGTGCCATGGCGTTGCCGTTTGGGTGCCGGGTTCCTTGCAGAAGACATGTTCGTGAAAAAGCTGGGCCCGGGAAGACCGCATAAACTGCGCTGCCAGACAGGCCGCCGGTGATTCTGAGACAAAAGCGGTGTATTCAGGGATTCTGTGCCAGTTGCAGTAACTGTCGAAAAACCTTCCTCCACCGCCAGGCGCGACGCTGTCGCAGGGAAACGCATAGTCATCGGACTGATCCATGTTACGCTGCAGTCCCGCCCTGAGCTGATCCACCCAGTCGGAAAACAGCCCACGAATCAGGATAACGCCCTCACGTTGATAAAGATCAACCTGATCGACAGTCGCTTGCGCTTCGGGCGATGACCCGAGTTGTGCGATGACATCCGGTGATGGCCGCCAGTCAACGGTCGTGTAATTTCCTTTTGCGTCTGAACTCTGCATGAGCGATCCGATCAAAATGTGGTCTGTTATTGTCTTTGCAAAGCGCGTGAATTTAGTGTCATGAGCAGATCATGGTAAGGCGACACAATTTATCACAGTAGCCGAATATAGACTTTGTCCCGACTGCTTGTTAGGGTGACGAAAAACTCAAGCCGTCGATATCCAACTTAGCGAGAAGCCCCGTCAGGTCCATGCTGCGAAAGTACAGACAAAAGATCAATGTTCGCCAGGCCATCGATCTTTCCGGGGGGCATCTTATTTATCGTGAGCAGGATGCCGGACTCTACTTTTGCGGCCCTGAGAGTGTGCAGATTTGTTCGTTACTGCAACAGGTTTTTAAGTCCTTGAAAGTGTCGCGGCGGTTTGAGTACGCGCGTTTCGATGATTTTGGTGCAGTCTTTGTGGGAATCAAAGTCGAAGTGCACTCGGATGAGTTTCCGGTTGTCGCGTCCGCCCTCCGCCTAAGCGGGATGGAGATCAGCAGTCTCTAGTCGGTGGTTTCAGCGGGTTTTATGCCGACGAACCTACCCCATCGCTGAGCACCGCTTCGGGCGCGGTCGATTTTTCGTTGCCAATCCTTCGTTAGCTCCTCGCGGACATTCTGGTCGATATCCAGAGTCTGGATCGTTTTGAGTTCGGCCTCGCTGAAATCGATGAACTGCTTCGTGACATCTTCGGCCTCCACCCCTTCAAATCCGGCTTCCTCAATTAAGGTCTGGTACTCAGACACGCTGCACAGGTGATAGTTTCTTTGGCTGATGTACTGCTTGAAATCTTCAGAAAAAGGCCCCTCTGCGCAGCAGTAGTCTGTGAACAGGAGTTTTCCCGAAGGTTTGAGAGCGCAAAAAAGTCTTGCAAAGAGCTGCTCTTTCTCTTTTATGTGAAGGAATACGTCTCGACTATAGATGCCGTCGTAAGCGTCTTTCGTTTCAATCTCCAGACAGTTCCGATTGGCCAACGACACCTGGCCGGCAAGTCCTGCTTCGGCGAGCCGCATCTCGGCGAGTTCCAACATGTTGTCCGACAAGTCGATGGCATCGACCTCAAGGTTAAATTTCTGCTTCATGAGGAATGCACTTCCGCCGATGCCGCATCCCACATCAAGAACGCGACTGCCTGGTTTCAGGTCAAGTTTCTCGATAAGTTCGATGGCGCAGCCCTTGCCGCCCGGGCTGACAAAAGTTCTGCCGTAAACCTGTTCGTACTTGAGGATGGATTCGTGCGAGTATTGGCCGGAATCCAGAAAGGCCTTGCCTGTGCTGGTGTTGTTATGAGCCAGGGCCATTTTCAACAGCCGCAAGGTGTGCAGAAAAAGCGTCGGTCGCCATCAGGATTCGGCATCGCTGCAGTCGGCCCACCGCATATGCCCAAAAATCATCGGCGGGATTCTGGTTGGCATGCTGAACGACTCCCCACAGCGTCCAGAGGAGATCGCACATTGCCTTATACATAATCATCCGGCCTACATCAAAAGGATCCGGGTCATGGCCGAAGTAGGCGGCCAGCAGAATGCGCTCCTGCTCAGGGGAGAAATCTCCCTCGACCGAGAGGTCGCCCAGGTCCCACATGGGATCGTTATTGCCCCCATACTCAAAGTCGATGACGAAAACCTGATTTCCATCGTCGATACAGTTTTCGACCATCGGATCGCAGTGGCAGGGTGCTGAAGGCAGGGTATGTCTCGAAAGCGCATTTCGTACGGCTTCGCCACTTTCCTGCACCGAGGAATAACCTTCCGGCAATTGCGCTTTGAGTTGGCTGACTACCTCAAGGTACTGATCAATTTGTTCGAAGAGATTAAAGTCTCCTTCGAAAGGTTTCGGACTGTCATGAAGGCGTCGAAATGCCCGACCTGTCCGTTCCAGCACCGCTCCATCCTTGAACCGCTCGATATCGAGAGTGACCGCATTTTCGATATAGCGGGTAACCATCGTGCCTGTGCTTGAGTCGAAATAAAGAATCTCTGCGTTGACCCCGACATCGGAGGCGATTTGTGCATTTTTCTGCTCACGCACTCGGTCAATGTAATCCTCTGTTCCTTCCCCCGCCAGGCGAAGTACGAATCGTCCCTCGGGAGACTGCACCAGGAAGTTACGGTTAGTAAGGCCTCCGAGTCGCTCTGCGGTAAGATCTTTTAAGTCATACTGACTAAAAGGCGGCACCGAGCCGAGCGCCTCTTGAAGTGAATCATCCATCTGAGGGTTCTCCAGGTAAATGACGACGTGACTTGGCTTTCCTGTGAATCTGCCGGATCTATTGCCTCGGCAGCAGGTTCTCAGGATCGTAAAGCCCTTTGCAGCCGACCGCTTCAACTTTGACGGGAAAGGGCTCGTCGAAGTACTCAAGCAGGAGTTCGCGGCCTTCCTCTGCATATTCTTTGGGAAGATAGGCGAGCGCAATGTTTTTGCCGACTGATGGGCCGAAAGCGATACTGGTGGTATAAGACCGTCGCCCCAGTGCATCGACCAGCACCTCGCCGGAGTCCGGATCCACGACAGGGCAGATACCCACCGGGTAGCGCTCTACCCCGTCTTTGTCCCGGTTATCCGTCATGGTAAGGGTGCACAAGTAAGCAGGCTGGGACGCCCGTTCCCGCTGCGCCACATAAGCAGACTTGCCATGAAAATCAGCTTCCTTAACGGTCGGACGGGCAAGCCCCGCCTCGATCAGGTTGTATTCAGTAAGAAGATCGGCATTCTGAAGACGGAAACTCTTTTCCAGGCGTCTTGAATTTGCGTAGGTTTCCACGCCGACCGGTGTCGCGCCTTGCTCAAAAATCAGGTCCCACAACGACATCCCATAACTGAAGGGGACATGCAGTTCCCAGCCGGATTCACCGACATAGGAAATCCGAAAAGCGAGCACCGGGATCCCCCGTACGGTGATTTCTTTTGTTGTCGCAAAAGGGAAGTTCGACGGATCCATTTCCTCAGGCGCATCCGCGACAGCCTGAATGATCTTGAGCGCATTCGGCCCCCACAGACCAAGACAGGCCATATGATCGCTGCGGTCCTCAATGAAGACACTCCAGTTATGGTCTTGCGCCATCCGCTGCAGCCACACGCAGTCGCGGTTACCGGCATCAGCACCATCGACGATCCGGAAACGATCTTCTGCAAGCCGCAGCACAGTCAAGTCGGCGCGGACCCCGCCCTCCTGATCCAGGAAGTGGGTATAGATTCCTTTTCCGACCGCGGTGGTGCCTCCGACCTTGGCGACGCAGGCATACTCCATGAGTGTTTCGGCATCATTGCCGCTGACGTCATACACGGCGAAATGTGAGAGGTTGATCATGCCGGCACCCTCTGACATCGCCAGATGCTCCGCGTTTGACACCCGCCAGAAATGCCGGTTGTCCCATTCGTTCTCCCGCACCGGAACCTGGTCAGCGTATTTTTCAAGCAGGTGTTCGTTGGCTGCATAGCCATGCGCCCGCTCCCAGCCCGCGAGCTCCATAAAGTAACCACCCAGTTCCTGTTCGCGCTGCCAGAAGGGGCTGCGGCGCAGGCCACGGCCCTGCGTATAGGGTTCGCGGTTGTGAACTGCAGGGTTATAGATTTTGAAAGCGCTTTCGTAACAGCGCCCCCGAATGTATTCGGGTGTCTTCTGCATCGGATAATAGCGAGCTATATCGATGCTGTTGATGTCCATCTCAGCAACCCCGTCGGTCATCATATCCACGAGCACTTTGGCGACGCCGGGGGCATCCTTGACCCATACCGCTTCGGCGTACCAGAGCCCCCGGGTTTTCGGTGACTCGCCGATGGAGGGGCCGCCATCAGCGGTAACCTGCAGCAGGCCGTTAAAGGAATGTCGTTCGTTCCAGCCAAGTTCGCCAAGGATAGGCGTCAGTTCCATCGCCCGCTCCAAAGGTTCGATGATCTGCTCAAGCTCGAGGTCACGTTGCGAAGGCGACCAATGGGATTCGCCTTTTTCGAGGAGATCTTTGGGGTGAACCAGTCTCGGATCTTTTTCTTCGTAATAGCCCCATTCGATCTGTCCGCCTTCAGCTGTGGTGGGGTCGCCGGTGTCACGCAGGTAAGCGGAATTGCCCTGGTCGCGCAAGAGCGGGTATCCGATCTCCTTGCCGGTGCCGGCGAACTCTTCGTAGGGACCAAAAAAAGAAAGCGGATGGTCAACAGGCATGATCGGAAGGTCTTCTCCCGCCATCTGTGCAATCAGCCGACCCCACAGACCTGCGCAGACGACAACGGCGTCGGCAGCAATCGTACCGCGACTGGTTTCTACTGCCTGGATGCGGCCGTCAGCGATCTCGAAACCAGTGGCCTCGGTGTTTTGGAAGACCTGCAGTTCGCCGCTCGCTTCAGCCTGATCGACCAGTTTGCCGGCAACCGTCTGTGACCGGGGAATGACCAGGCCTGCATCTGGATCCCACATGGCGCCTTGAACCATGTCCTGTTCGATAAGCGGCATCTTCTCTTTGGTTTCTTCAGCGCTGATCATTTTCACGTTGGTGCCAAAGGCCCGTCCTGAACTGACTTTACGCTTGAGTTCGGCCATTCGTTCATCGTCATCATGCCGGGCGACCTCAAGGCCGCCGACGCGGCTGTAATGACCCATCGCGTCATAGAACTCCACGCTATAGCGTGTGGTGTAGCAGGTCATGTTGTCATGGGCCGTCATGTAACAGAAATCCGACGCATGAGAGGTGGAGCCGATGTCCGTGGGCACCGAGGATTTGTCGATCCCGACAATGTCTGTCCAGCCCTTGGCAATCAGGTGGTGGGCGACGGACGAGCCGACGATGCCGCCGATACCGACAATGACGACATTTGCTTTCTCGGGAAAACTGGCCATGAATGACTCCTGATCTACTGCGCAAACTTGTGAACTTAGAACGCCACCGTCTGAAAATGGGGATAGCGGTTCTTCTGCGACAGAGAGGTTACGCCTGAGTTCTGTGAAAAATCAACCGCAGGGGCGAAGCCGTCTCAGGCCAGGGCGCCGAATCTCGATCCCGAGGCTTCCTTACATCGATGCACTCATCAAGACGATTCCGCCAACGACGATCAATGCCGCCGTCACCCGATAGAGCAGGTGGCGTTCCTTCAGGAAAAATGCCCCAATGAGGACGGCGATGACCACGCTGGTCTCGCGCAGCGCTGACACCCAGGCCATGGGATGCGTACTCATGACATAGATCACCAGTCCATAGGCCATCGCAGAAACCAGGCCACTGAACCAGAGGCCACGCCAGTGCGCCCGGTAGTAGGGTTTCCATGTGGTTCTTCGCATGGCGATGACGAGCGGGCAGAAGGTTACCGCCTCCAGCACGAACAGCCAAAGGATGTAACTGAGCTCCGTGCCCGCCTCCCGGACGCCCAACCCATCGGCCAGGGTGTAGGCTGTGATCCAAAGTGCGGTCCCAAAAGCAAAGAAGATCGGTTTGAGCGCGCCTTTGCGCGGCAGGCCGTCTTCAAAACTGAGACTGACGATGCCAACGCTGGCCACGGCAAGGCCTGCCATCGCGAGTGGGGGAAAGTGTTCACCGGCGACCAGTGTCCCCGATACGGCGATCAGGAGAGGCGCACTGCCTCGGGCCAGCGGATAAACCACTCCAAGATCCCCATGCCGATACCCGTTAATGAGAAAGACGTAGTAACCCCAGTGCAACGCTGCCGAAAGTGCGAGATAGGGCCAAGAGGCAGGGTCGGGCAGAGGAAAGAAGGGCAGCAGACAAAGACCCAACATCCCGGAGCAGGCGTGCATGAGACCGATACTCAGCAGCTTGTCGTTGCCCGCTTTAACAAAGGCGTTCCAGGAGGCATGCAGCAGCGCCGCCACCAGGACAAGAAACATTACCGACAAAGTCACAGCATGAATCCGAACATTCTCAGCCGCAGAGCTTGGTGAAGGGTCTAATGCATCAGAGGATCAAGGCAGTCTATCTGAAACAGTCGGTAAAGAAAGGACACGTACGGTCCGTGAACCGGAGGGTTATATGAAACAGCCCGCCAGGCTCTTTGTTGTGCAGTCAGAGCACGCCGGATTACACTTCCTCCGGAAGTTAAAACTTGCTTCAGGACAGCATGATGGCATCCAGTGACGGCAGAAGCCGGGACCTTGTAAGTACGATACCGGGCGCCGGTTGGGATTTTGGTCTAGACCGGCATCCTTATCACGAAATCGAAAGGCCCTTTGGACCGCGTTATACGGTTTACAACCGGCGCTTGATGGCTTGTGAGTTTGACAAGATTGATACCGAAGAGGGTTACTGGCTGCTACGCCAGAAGGCAGCGGTGCTGAACACGGGCGAATACCCCCTACAATTCGAGGGGCCGGATGCGGAGCGTCTTCTTGACCTGCTTTTCACCAAAGACTTCACAAAACTGAAGCCCGGTCGATGCGGCTACGGCATTCCCTGTTACGAAGACGGCGGGATGATTACAGATGGGGTGGTGCTTCGCCTGGCGAACGATCTCTTCTGGTATGCCCAGGCGGATGGGGACTTTTATAGTTGGGCGCGATCGCATGCTCGTGGAATGGATGTCACGATTTCCGATCCTGATATCTATGTCTCTCAGGTGCAGGGCCCGCTTTCAATGAAAGTGCTTGAGGCCGCTTCGGATGACGGTATGCCCAAGCCCTTCGGATATTTCGGGATCGCCCGGGTCAGTTTTGGCGGTCAAGAGGTGGTCATCTCACGGACCGGCTATACCAATGAGCTGGGGTGGGAGTTCTATACGGAGCCCCATCATGATGCGCAAGCGTTATGGCATCACCTTCAGATCAAAGGCGCCCCCTACGGAATCGGCTTGCATGGGCTTGATTCGATGCACATTCGTCGAATCGAAGCCGGGATTCTGAACGCGGGATCAGATTTTGACCGGTTCACGACGCCTTTTGACGTCGGCCTCGGGCGTTTTGTGGATCTGGAGAAAGCTGATTTCATCGGCAAGGAGGCGCTGGTCAATGCGTCTCGCGAGACCCGGTTGTTCGGCATTATCTGTCCTTCGGCAGAGCCCCACATTGGCGCTGAGGTGGAGGTGTCAGATCAACCGTGTGGTGTCGTTACTGCGGGTGCGTTTTCACCCTTTCTAAAGCATGGAATCGGATATGCCCTGATGGATGCTCCTGACTCGAAGGAAGGGACTGCTGTGCGCGTAGGATGTATTGATGGTGAACAGCATGAAGGCACGCTCACCTCTCTTCCTTTTTATGATCCCGACGCCGAGATTCCAAGGGGCAAGCGAGTCGATATTCCGGAGCGCACGTAAGCGAGTGCGTTTGCCCACCGGGCAGTGCTCGGGAGCGAGATTTCAGTCAGGCTGCGGTTAGATCGTTTGCCGGATGCCGAAGTCCTTTCGGTAAATCGCGACCAGCATGGCCCCGGTAGTCGCCATCAGCCCGATCTGAAAAGCGGAATTGGCAATTGTCCAGACCGGGATGGCTGGAATAATCAGGATCGCGCTCAAAAAGCTCGTAATAAAAATCAGGCGGGATTCAGTTTCGGGATAGTTCCATGCTTTCACAAAGGTCGGGACAGAAGCCAGCGTATTTGCGGTCGTCGCGAGCAGGACCGCGACCAGGGGAGAGTCGGCCAGCTGCCAGAAAACCAGTGCTGCCAGGGAAAGTCCGCCACAAAACCAGTCGAAGCGTCCAAGACGCCAGTAACTGTTCTTGTTGATAAAAGAAGCAAGAAAGATGACGCCGGGAACCACTCCGCCGATCAACACCCTGATAGACGCCCAAACATCGGCATCCGCATCAAACGCTGCGCCAAGACTGATCAGGGGGGCCAGAGCCCAGAGAGACCAGGACACCCGGTTGGGCTTCGTCCTGCCTGCAAGGGTGTCACGCAGATAGCCATAACCCCCCCAGACCATCAGCAGGCCGCTGACGACAACAAGAAACTGAGGGAGGGTCATCTACGTTATTCAGCGATCATGTAGAACTTGCGAAGAGTCTCGGTCACTTCCCAAACACATTGGGTTCCCTTGGCGATAAAGAACGTGTCTCCAGCGGTAAAGGTGTCCGACGAACCATCTGCATTGGTCATGGTCACGGATCCTGAGATCACCGTCATCATTTCATGTACGGGGTAAGCCTCGATATCTTCACGGCAGGGCGCACACTCCCACACACCGCTCAGGATGGAATTGTCATCCGTCTGAAAAAAAGTATGGTTGGTCTCACTGTGGTCGGAGGTGGTAAATGCAGAAGCGTCGATCATATCGGACGGGCCCATGCCTGTTTCAGGGTCTCCGTCTGGCAGCAGTCTGAATACTTTGGTGGTCATTGTTTTTCCTGAGATGGGGGTTTTGGTAAAGCGAGGGGCGAGATTCTATTATTTTTTGAAATACCCGAGGGCTGTGCATAATACCGGGCTACGAATCCCCTTAAGGCGTATCCAATGCACCTAGCCCGTTTCCCCCGTATTTTCCTTGCTCATCTTCCCACGCCTCTAGAGCGAATGGATCGCCTTACTGAAGCACTGGGCGGGCCCGAGATCTGGATTAAACGTGATGACTGTACGGGTCTTTCGACTGGGGGAAATAAGACTCGAAAGCTGGAATTCCTGATGGCAGAGGCCAAGGCCTGGGGGGCAGATCTTGTTATCACTCAGGGCGCCACCCAATCAAACCATGCGCGCCAGACTGCTGCTTTTTCCGCCAAGTTGGGAATGGACTGCCACCTTTTGCTGGAAGACCGTACCGGTTACAAAGAAGAGAACTACAACCATAACGGCAACGTGTTGCTCGATGTCTTGCACGGGGCGACTTATGAGCGGCGCGGCCCTGGGCTTGACATGAATGCAGAGATGGAAGCCGTTGCGCAGACCTTTCGGGAGCAGGGGAGGAAGGTCTATACCATCCCCGGAGGGGGTTCCAATACGACGGGTGCGTTGGGTTACGCCAATTGCGCGCTGGAGTTGGTCGGGCAAGCGAATGATCGGGACCTCGTCATCGATCATATCGTCCATGCAACCGGCAGCACGGGAACCCAGGCGGGCCTTGTCACGGGATTGAAGGCGCTGAATGCACAGATTCCCGTCTATGGGATTTCAGTCCGGGCTGAAAAAGAGACTCAGGAACAAAATGTTCTGAAGCTTGCTGAAGGCACAGCGGATCTTATCGGTTGCCACGGGATCGTCAGTGGGGCAGATATTGTCGCCAACTCAGATTACGTGGGTGATGGTTACGGGATTCCGACCGACGCCGGCATCGAGGCAATTGAAATGTTTGCGAAACTCGAAGGAATTCTGCTCGATCCTGTGTATTCCGCGAAGGGGGCAGCGGGGATGATTGATCTGATTCGAAAGGGCCAATATAAGAAAGGCGAGCGTATTGTGTTTCTCCATACCGGAGGATCGGCATCCTTGTTTGGCTATCCTTCGGCTTTTGTAGGCACCAAGACATCGTAAAAATGTAGTCATGACATTCTTAATTGAAGGGTAAATTGAGGGTCACAGACTCATGCCGAGTTAATAAATGAGCCTACAAGCCAGCGGACGTGCCTAGCAATCCAGTACGATATGGGTTGCCATATTAGTTAGATAACGCAATCGTTAAGGGAGAGGGATCATGAGTGCGCTCTTGTATGAGGTGAAAGACGGAATCGCGTGGATTAGGTTCAATAAACCCGAGATCCTGAACGCCTTCGATGCCGACGAATGTCGGCATTTTGTCAAAACCCTGAAGGAGGCCGCTGAGGATAAGGCTGTTAAGGCCATTATTCTTTCCAGTGTGGGGCCAGCATTTTCGGCGGGAGATGACCTGAAGGCTGCGCTTGAGGAGTATCCTCAAATTCAATCCGGCGAGATTCATCCGATTCTCGATATTGTTGAGGATATTACCGAGAATCTGCAGGAGATCCCCAGAATCATTCGTCGCGCCCCAAAAGTGGTGATCGCAGCGGTGCGTGGCTATGCCGTGGGCGCTGGGTTCGAAATCTCAATAGATTCCGACATGATTGTTGCTGCAAAGGATGCAGTCTTTGGTTTTCCAGAGAGCAATGCTGGCATGACGATTACAGGTGGAGCGACCAAGCTCTTGCCGATGATTGTGGGCTTGAACAAGGCAAGAGAACTGATGCTAACAGGGGAGTTCATAGATGCCGATGAAGCGTACCGGATTGGCCTCGTGAATAAGTTGGTCCCTGTGGGCGAAGAAGAAAAAGAAGCAGAGCGGCTGGCCCGTGTGGTTATGTCTCGCGCACCGATGGCGGTGATTCACCATAAAAGAATGGTAACGCAATCCACCGAAGCTGACTTTGAAACTGCGCTAAATCTTGAGAAGCAGACTATTGCCACCTTAGTCTACTCCGAGGATTACGGTGAGGCAGTGCAGGCGTTTTCAGAGAAACGAAAGCCAAAGTTTAAAGGGCGCTAGCGATGGGGTTTCTTGATGACCAGCGTCATCATGATCTGCCAACCGTTCTCAGTTATCAGGCGCAACATCGTCCCGACAGGCCCTGGATTCTTACAGGGGATCAGGCATTCAGTTATCAGCAAGTCGATGCGCTGTCAGGCAGGCTTGCTCAGGGCCTTAGCCGAATCGGTCTCGCATCTGGGGACACGGTACTGTGCATGTCGCAAAATCGTGTCGAGCAGGTTTTTCTCTGGTGCGCGCTGTCCAAATGTGGCGCTCCACTGGTCCCGGTTAATACGCACTACCGAGGCAATATATTTGCGTACCTGATTAACGATTCGCGTGCCGAAACTATCGCGATTGAGCCGGAATTTCTGCAGCAACTCGTCGATGTGGCTGATGATTTGCTGCATCTTAAGCGGGTGATTCTCATCATAGGGGAAGAAGAGAGCCCAGAGCAGGTATGGGAGCAGATTTCAAGTCGCTACGAGGTTTATCAATACCTCGACCTGTTGGACGAGACAATATTTGAAGGCAAACCCCCAGGTTATCGAGACCTGATGGGCGTTTTTTACACCTCTGGCACGACAGGGCCTTCCAAGGGAGTCACGATGACTCACGCCCATGCTTTTGAATATGCGCGTGGTGTGACGGAGATGCTGGAACTGCGGGAATCCGATGTCTATTGCTCAGCTCTGCCGCTCTTTCACATTGCGGGCTTGTTGGCGACCGTTTATGCCGCCGGCATCGTTGGCGCATCAACGGCCATTGTCGGACCCTTCAGCGTCGAGCGCTTCTGGCAGGACGTCGAGGAATACCACGTGACAACCACGTTTCTGCTCGGTGCGATGGCCAACTTCATCTACAAGCAACCGCTGACAGAGCAGGACGCTGACAACACTCTGGAGCGGGTGCTGATGGTGCCGTTGATACCTGAGGTGGAGACGTTCAAGAACCGTTTTGGCTGCAGAGTTTCAACCACTTGGGGCGGTACCGAGATGAACTGCCCGACGCAGTCAGGGTTTGTTTTGGCTGATAACAAGACCTGTGGTCGGGTTGTTGAAGACCGGTACGAAGTTAGGATTGTGGATGAATTTGACCATGAGGTGCCGGACGGCACCCCGGGGGAGGCGCTGGTGAGAACGAAAGTTCCCTGGATTGCGACCAATGGCTATTGGCAACATCCCGAGTGGACCGCAGCATTACTAAAAAATCAATGGATTCACACCGGGGATATGCTTTCGAAAGACCAACATGGCAACCTGTATTTCGTAGACAGAACGAAGGATGCCATCCGGCGACGTGGTGAAAACATATCTTCGATGGAGGTTGAAAATGAAATCAACGCTCACAGCGAGGTGGTCGAGTGTGCGGTTGTGCCGGTTGCCTCGACCGATACTGAGCAGGAGGTCCTGGCTGTGATCGTAGTGCAGCGTGAAGCAGAGATAAATCCCGAGTCTCTGATTCGATTTCTCGAGCCGCGTCTTCCGTACTTCATGATCCCGCGATATGTCCGTTTTGCCGATGCCCTTCCAAAGACGCCGACGGGCAAGATTCAAAAATATGTGCTGCGGGATTTAGGCCTGTTAGAGGGAACTTGGGATCGGGAGGTTGCCGGTGTGAAGCTTCAACGGTGAACGAGGTTCAGGATGCCGCCTTTCAACGGGTCATCGGCGGTATGTTGAGGGAAGAAAGCGATGACAAGCCGTGAAAAAGAACTCAGCCGCGAATACGCGGCGGTTTACTCCCAATTTGACTCACCGCTGATTCAGAAAGTCCGCTCCGAGGCTTTCGAGGAAGACATCGGCCAGCACTCATGGCTTGTCGCAAACGAGTTGCGTGAATATCTGAACTGGCTCTCCTTGTCTCGCGCCGATCAAGTACTCGATTTCGGTTGTGGGCCGGCCGGTCCGCTGACCTACCTGGTCACCCACAGCGAGGCAACGGCTGCAGGTGTTGATATCAATGCTGCAGCGCTAACGTCTGCGCAAAGGCGGGTTACCGCTATGGGGCTAAGCGACCGCATCGCACTTCATGATGTGAGTGGCAACGCAGAGTTACCCTTTGCGAATGAGAGCTTCAGTCACGTCATCAGTGTTGATGTGG
>NZKZ01000151.1 GCA_002694065.1 Acidiferrobacter sp. | reverse complement strand
TGATCGAGTGAAAGCGCGTCTTCGACTGCCTTGAGCAGGGTATACGGATAGGCGCCGGCTCGCGAGACCGTGAGTTTCTCAAGGGCAGCCCCCTCGCGCCGTTTCAGGGCGGGCGGCGGCGAAGTGCCGGTAATGCAGTTATAGATGGTCGCGGCCAGGCCATAGATATCGGTCCAGGGTCCGAGATCGCCATCGAGATATTGCTCGGGCGGCGCAAAGCCGTGGGTCAGGGTCTGGAAGGATCCAAACCGGTCGTCGTTATCGATCGTCTGGGCCGCGCCGAAATCCAGCAGCAGGGGTTGGCCACTGGTCCGAAGCAGGACGTTGGCGGGCTTGACGTCAAGATGCACGACGCCCTGCTGGTGCATGCGCCAGAGTCCGTCTCCGATGGGGGGAAAGACCTGCTGCATGAAATCCCAGTCGAGATCCCCCGCCAGTTTGTTGATGAACCAGCGCAAGTCGCGGCCTTCTTCGTGTGGCATGACCATGTACAGCGTCTGGTTTGCCTCGAAGTACTCGGCCACGCTGATGACGTTTGGATGGCGGACGGTGCTCATCCGCTGCGCTTCGAATCGGAACTTTTCCAGGCCGTTGCGAAACGGCATCTGGGAAAGCGGCGTGTTCGGCTCAAGGGACCCATCGGGGTTGCGCGTGACGAGGTCCTGGGGGCAGTACTCCTTGATGACGAATTTGTGGCGTTCGAGTTCGTTGCTCGCAAGGTACACCAGACTGAACCCGCCCCCGCCAAGGACTTCGCCCACGGTATATCCCTTGAGCACGTATCCGTTTTGTAGAGGGAGTCTGCTGGCCATAATGTTAGCGGTTGCGGGAGCAGGGGTGATCCAACGACCGCAACCGGGAATACAGTATAGTTTCTCGCCAGAATTTGATGCAGCCCCCGGCCCAGTCGCACTCGCCGTAGGCCATAATCCCGGAGATTTGATGTGCCAAAGAGCATGACCGCGTTCTCTCGCTGTGTTTCCCAGGGTCCGTCGGGAGACCTGACCTGGGAATTGCGTTCGGTAAACCATCGCTTCCGGGAGGTGGCCATGCGGCTCCCGGAGGAGCTGCGCTTTCACGAGGGCGCTTTTCGCGATGCGATCGCGGCGTCAGTCAGCCGCGGCCGTATTGACGGCTGGCTTCGCTATTCACCTCCCACGAGCGCATCTGATGCGCCGCAGATGGACACGGATTTGATCGGCCAACTCGGCGCCTGGTCAAAGAGCGTTCGCCAACTTCTGCCGGAAGCCGAGCCGCTGCGCGTTGGAGAGATTCTGAAATGGCCCGGTGTGATGTCGACTCCCGCCATAGACGAAGAGGCGCTGGCCGGCGCGGCAATGGCCCTGCTGACGCAAGCCCTCCGGCAACTGTCCGACTCCCGCGAGCGCGAGGGCCAGGCCCTTGGGCAAATGCTCAACGAACGCGTGCAGGCAGCGTTGGCCGCGATTGCGGCGTTGGAAACGGTACTGCCTGAAATAGGTGATGCGCATCGCGAGCGTCTCGCCCAGCGGCTGGCAGAGATGAGCGTGCAGGTGGATCCCGAACGGCTTGAACAGGAAGTGGTGCTGCTGTTGGCAAAGAGTGAGGTCAGCGAAGAGGTGGATCGACTGAAGATGCACCTTAAGGAAGTGACACAGGCGCTTGAGCAAAACGACCCGGTCGGCCGCCGGTTGGATTTTCTGATGCAGGAGTTGAACCGTGAGGCAAACACGCTGGGGTCCAAGTCCGCACACCCTGAACAGACCAACGCCTCCGTCACGCTCAAGGTCCTGATTGAGCAGATGCGCGAGCAGGTGCAGAACATTGAGTAACCCGGCCGCGTCTCGACCCCCGACGCTTTATATCCTGTCAGCCCCTTCAGGCGGAGGGAAAAGTAGCCTCGCCCGCGCGCTCGCCGACCGCTCTGAAAACATCGTGACGTCCGTCTCTCACACGACTCGCCCGCAGCGGCGTGGCGAAACCGACGGCGTGGATTATTTTTTTGTGGATCCGGCGCAATTTGAGCAGATGGTCAAAGACGATGGTTTCCTCGAGCATGCCGAGGTTTTCGGTCATTGTTATGGCACCTCACGACATGCCGTAGAGCAGGCGATCAAATCCAGCCAAAGCGTTCTGCTGGATATCGACTGGCAGGGCGCTCAGCAGGTGCGTGCGGCCTTTAAAGAGGCGGTGAGTGTTTACATCCTGCCGCCTTCAGTAGAGGTACTCGCCCAGCGCCTGGCGGACCGCGGCCGGGAGACGCCGGAGCAGATTTCGGCGCGCCTGGATGAGGCCGCCAGCGAGATGAGCCACTACGGGGAATACGACCACATCCTGGTCAATACGGAATTTGATCAGGCGCTCGGCGAGCTTGAGGCACTGATTCATCGTGGCGAGCCCCCCGAGTCGGGCCGGGGTTTTGATGTTGCGGCGCTTGTAGATTGCGCAAAAAGCGTTAGACTAAAAACATCCGAGACTGCAAACCTTTAGCGACCCTTGTGAAGATTGGGCTTTAACGGGGAGCCGAAGGTCTTTCAGCGCTCATCAAAATGCCCCCGATCCCGCCGGGATCGTCCCGGGCCGCTTGGTTTTTTGGAGAACACCAATGGCAAGAATTACCGTCGAGGACTGCCTCGAGAACGTCGACAATCGCTTTGAGCTGGTGCTGGTGGCGGCGCGCCGCACGCGGCAGTTGCAGCTGGGCCACGACCCGCTGGTACCCGAAGATCGCGACAAGCATACCGTGATCGCGCTGCGTGAAATCGCAGAGGGTCTCGTAACCAGCGAGATCCTAAAAGAAGTCGAAGTCGATACCCGGCAGGAGCTTGAAGAAGTCTTTGCTCCGGGTGACGGTGAGAACACTGAAGATGCCGGTGAGGCGAAAGCCGAAGCGGAGGAGTCCGAGGACACGACCGAGGGCGAGATTTCGGCAGCAGATCTCGCTGCTTTGGCTGATCTGATTGAGTCGGCGCCGATGGCACAGGCGCTCGAAGCCGTCAGTGACGAGGAAACCCAGGATGCCGACGACACCGGCGACGAAGCGGAGGAAAAGCCCGTCAGCTGAAAACCGGCAGAGGCCCGCTAAGTCCAGCAAGGGCCGGCTGCTGATCAGCGATCTGCTCGCGGTCGTCGAGCAGTACCTCGACCCTGAGGAAGTTAAAGCCGTTTACGACGCCTATTTGTTCGGTGCCGAGGCCCATGAGGGCCAGACGCGCCGAAGCGGCGAAGCCTATATCTTCCACCCCCTTTCTGTCGCCGCCATTCTCGGTGATATACGGCTCGACAGCCGAAGCATTATCGCGGCACTGCTGCATGATGTGATTGAGGATACGCCCACCGCAAAGGAGGAGCTTGCGACACGGTTCGGCAAGGACGTCGCGCAGCTGGTCGATGGGGTCTCCAAGATCGACCAGATCGACTTTGAATCACGTGAGCACGCAGAGGCGGAGAATTTCCGCAAGATGCTGTTGGCGATGGCCAAGGACATCCGGGTCATTCTGATCAAACTCGCCGACCGGCTGCACAATATGCGCACGCTTGATGCGCTGAAACCCGACAAGCGCAAGCGGATCGCCGCGCAAACCCTCGATATCTTCGCCCCTATCGCCAACCGGCTGGGGATGCGTACCTGGACCCAGGAACTTGAGGACCTGAGTTTTCTTCACCTCTACCCCAAGCGGTACGACGCGATCCATAAGGAGCTCGGCAAACGCCGGGGCAATCACAGGGCGATCATCCAGAAAACTGTCACCAAGTTTGAAGCGGAGCTGTCCGAAGCCGGAATCGAAGGTTCGGTGGAGGGCCGGGAAAAAAACATTTACAGCGTCTACCGCAAGATGCGCTCACGGCGGGTGCCGATGTCGGAGATGCGCGATATTTTCGCCATCCGGGTCATCGTGCGCTCGGTCGATGACTGTTACCGGGTCCTCGGCGTGATTCATAACACCTACAAGCCGGTACCGGGCAAGTTCAAGGATTACATCGCGATCCCCAAAGCCAACGGATACCAGTCGTTGCACACCCTGCTTTTCGGCACGTTCGGCCAAAGCATTGAGGTACAGATCCGCACGGCAGAAATGCACAGAATCGCGGAGAGCGGCGTTGCCTCCCACTGGCAGTACAAGACCGGCGAGAAACGCAGCGGCTCACAAACGCCGGCTCACCACTGGCTGCTCGATCTGCTCAACACCCAGGATCAGGCGGGCAACCCTTCGGAGTTTCTTGAGCACCTCAAAATCGACCTTTACCCTGATGAGGTGTATGTGTTCACCCCGCACGGGGATATCAAGAAACTCCCCAAAGGATCGAGCGCGCTCGACTTTGCCTACTCGGTTCACTCTGACGTGGGCAATCACTGTATCGGTGCACGCATCAACAATGAGTCTGTGCCGCTGCATCAGCCGGTCGGAAACGGTGATCATGTGGAGATTCTGACGGCGCGCTCCGCCGTGCCCACCCCCCTGTGGCTGAACTACGTGGTGACGGCAAAAGCGCGCGCCGCGATCCGGGATTTTCTGAAGCACCAGCACCAGGAAGACGCAGGCAAACTGGGCCGCCAACTGCTGGAGCGCGCACTCAAGACCGTGGGCCTGACCACCCGGTTGCGCACGGATCAGAAAATCCAGCTGCTCAAACACATCGGGCTTGAAGACTGGAATGAGCTTCTGACCGACATCGGCATGGGTCGACGGCTGCCGATGGTGGTGGCGCGGCAATTGCTGCCGGAATCCAAAGGGGCTGACTCCGCCATGAGTGAGCCATTGCCGATCCGGGGTGTGGAGGGCATGAGTGTGTCCTACGCGCGCTGCTGCCGACCGATCCCCGGTGACGGCATCGTCGGACTGTTCTCGCGCGGGCGCGGTATCGTCATTCATCGACCCACCTGCCCCAACGCGCGCGAGCAGAGCAAGCGGCCGGATACCTGGATCGGGGTGGAGTGGTCGGATGACATCAAGAGCACCTTTGAGGCAGACATCCGCCTGGAGGTGGTGAACCGCCGCGGAGTGTTCGCGACCCTCGCGTCGGTCATTGCGGAAGAAGACTCCAATATCAACCATGTTCTGGTGACAGCCCGGGATGATCGCAATTCAGCGATCCGCTTTACCATCGAGGTGTATGACCGCAAGCATCTCGCGCGGATTATTCGTAGACTGCGGGCGCGGCGCTCGGTGATCCGGGTATCAAGATCCCGCGGCTGAACAAAGCCTCTTCAAAAAGGAAACTTTCATGACTGCACACCAGCCTATTCACAGCAACGAGGCACCCAATGCGATCGGCCCTTACTCGCAGGCGGTGCGTGTTGGCGACACGGTTTATCTTTCCGGCCAGATACCGCTCGACCCACAAACCATGGAGCTCGTTGAGGGAGACATCGGGGCCAGGGCAAGGCGGGTCTTCGATAACCTCACGGCAGTCATGCAGGAGGCCGGCGGCAGCCTGTCGGATATCGTCAAGCTCACCATTTACCTCGTGGACCTGGAGCAATTCGGTCAGGTCAATGAGGTGATGGCGGAGTATTTCGATGCGCCGTTTCCTTCACGGGCGACCGTTGCCGTTGCCGCCCTGCCCAAGGGTGCGCCCATTGAGGTGGAGGCCGTCGCACACCTGCCCGGTTAGTTCTCCCGGCGCCACAAACCAGAAGATGGATACGGCTGTGCAGGAGTCGGTACGTGTCCTCAAGGGCGTCGGCCCGCAGCTCGCAGAAAAGCTCGGGCGTCTTGGCATCGTGGACGTTGCCGATGTCCTGTTCCATCTGCCGCTGCGTTATCAGGACAGAACCCGGTTCGCTGCCATTGGCGAACTGCGCCCCGGCACCGAAGCGCTGATTGTCGGCAGGGTCGAGGCCAGCGGCGTTCGTTATGGGCGCCGGCGCAGCCTGATGACCGTGATCTCGGACGACACCGGCCGGATCACGATGCGCCAGTTTCACTTCAGCCAGAGCCAGAGCCGGGGCCTGAGCCGTGACCGCTTTATCCAGTGTTACGGTGAAGTCCGGTCCGGACCGGCCGGCCTCGAGATGGTGCATCCCGAGTACCGTCTTCTGGAGGACCGGGAGGAAGCAAGCGTTGAAGCCGCGCTGACGCCGGTTTATCCCACCACCGAGGGCGTCGGCCAGCGGCGCTGGCGTGACCTGACCGATCAGGCCTTGAGCCTCTGCAAGGGAAGCATCCCGGAACTCCTCAAAGACGAGTACCTGGCCGACTTTGGCGAGCTGTCTTTGTCTGATGCGCTGATGCTGCTGCATCGACCGCCCCCGGGAATTGATCTCGACACGCTGGGCCAGGGCACCCATCCGGCCGAGCGTCGGCTTGCCTTCGAAGAGATGCTGGCGCATCAGCTGGCCATGCGTGAGCGCCGCCAGCGACGCGACAGCAAGAGTGCTGTACCGATTCCGCCATCGCGCGAGCTTTGGCCCAGACTGCAGGAGCAGTTGGGATTTACGCTGACCGGCGCCCAGCAGCGCTGCATTGATGAGATTGGGTCGGATCTTGGCAGGGCGACACCGTCATTGCGTCTGCTGCAGGGAGACGTCGGCTGCGGCAAGACCGTGGTCGCGGCCGCTGGCGTGCTGGCGGCCGTGGAGGCAGGTCAGCAGGCAGTCGTGATGGCACCAACCGAACTCTTGGCAGAGCAGCATCTGAGTGTGCTCGGTAACTGGTTTGCAGAGCTCGGGCTGGAGCCCGTCTGGCTAAGCGGGCGCATGGGGCAGCGTGATCGGAAGGCCGCCTGCGCCCGGTTGGCGAGTGGCGAGGCAAGGATCGCTATCGGCACACACGCGCTCTTTCAGGACGATGTGGCCTACCAGCAGCTGGGTTTGGTGGTGGTTGATGAACAGCATCGTTTCGGCGTTGCGCAGAGACTGGCGCTGCGGGACAAAGGACAGACCGACGGCCATGTTCCCCACCAACTGATCATGAGTGCCACTCCCATCCCGCGCTCGCTCACCATGGTGATGTATGCGGACATGGATATCTCGATCATCGACGAGATGCCGCCCGGGCGCCAACCGGTGGAGACGGTCGTTTTGCCGAACACCCGTCGGGAGGCCGTGCAGGAGCGGATCCGCGAGGCCTGTGCGCGCCAAAGGCGCGCCTACTGGGTCTGCCCGCTGATTGAAGAATCTGACGTCCTCGCCGTGCAGGCCGCTACCAGCCGCGCCGAGGCGCTTAAAAGCGAGTTGCCTGAGCTTCGCATCGCGTTGCTGCATGGGAAGATTGTGCCGGCGGAAAAAGACAAGATCATGGCGGAGTTC
>NZKZ01000150.1 GCA_002694065.1 Acidiferrobacter sp. | reverse complement strand
TTTCCCGGCGGCAAAGTCGAACCTGGGGAGACCGTGTTTGAAGCGCTTGTGCGCGAGTTTCGTGAGGAGCTTAACCTGCAGGTCGGGGCGGCGCAGGCGCTTTTCTCCTGCACGCATGCCTACCCTGATCGGGAGGTCGAGCTGCACTTCTGGCAGGTGACCGACTATCGGGGCGAAGCCCAGGGTGTTGAGGGGCAAAACCTCCGATGGGTTCACTCGGATGATCTTGCCTCGGTGAATTTTCTTGAGGGCAATCGAGCACTGCTGAAAAGAGTCTGCGCGCTGGTGTGGCCGGAGCCTGTATCAAGCACTAGCGCCAGGCAAAACGCGGCTGGCCCAGATCATTGACCCGGGTGGTTCTGCCGAGCAGCGCGACTTCCCTGAACTGAAAAAGAATCGCAGCAGTCGGCGCATAGACCTCGTGCCCAACGGTCGGCAGCATGATTGAAAAACCGTTTCGGACCGATTCATCTGTCGCTGATCGGGAGACTTCTGTTTTAGCGTCTGCGAGTTCCGTTAAAGGAATATGAAAGACCCGCTCGACCTCTCCAGGGTCTGGCGCGGGATTCAAGGTCTCATCCATGCAGGCGACTACGGGCGTGATACAAAAACCGGACTCGGTCACGAAATCATCGAGCAGGCCGATGACCTGATGCGCCTTTGGATCGAGCCCAATTTCTTCGCGGCATTCGCGCAGCGCTGTTTCGGCAGGAGTCTCTCCTGGCTCTGCCCGTCCGCCTGGCAGCGCATACTGACCCGCATGTCGGCGTAAAGTTTTGGCTCGACGCGTCAAGATGACTGATCCCCTGTTGGTGCCAGGCTCGCGAGTCACCAGGAGCATCACGGCGGCACGCGTTGACTCCACGTTATCCTGCGCAAGGCGTTTAAAGCCTGCAAAGTTTTCCGAGAGGGTTTTGCCAAGTGTCACAGGTTCAGCATCGGGTGGCTGGCGTTCAGTAATCTGCCGTTTTTGCCTGCTCCCGGGAGAGCGTTGTTAAGCGGTCGTGCAGTGCGTCGATCTGAGCATGGAGAGCGTCCAGGCTGCCATCATTGTTAAGGAGGTCCGTTGCCGCGTTACGTCTATCGGTATCGCTTGCCTGAGCATTGTCGATGGATGAGAACGCCTGCTGGTCAAGACCGCTTCGCTCAAGCACCCGCTCGGCGCGAAGTTGACGGGCGGTCTCAACGACCACCACTCGATCAAAGTTACCGGCCTGCCCTGTCTCGATGAGCAGCGGGATCGAGAATATCACGTAGGGGCCCGTGGCCCGCGAGGCGGCTTCGTTCATTTCGTGACGCACCCGCGGATGCACGATGGATTCCAGTGCGGCCCGTTTTTTCGGGTCGGCGAAAACCAGTTCGCGAACCGCGGCCCGGTCGAGATGACCGTCTGCGTCGACCACGGTGGGTCCCAGCAGGTTTGCGATCTCGGTCACTGCATCTTCCCCTTTGGCTGTCACCTGATGGGCATACCGGTCAGCATCCAGAACCATCACGCCGAGTGTCTCAAGATAATCACTGACTGCGGTTTTGCCGCTGCCGATTCCTCCGGTGAGGGCGACTCTGAGCATACAGATTCCTAAAGTCCTGCGATTGCAAGATAGAACTGGTTGAGGTCCATACCCCATAACAGGGCCAGCCATCCACCGCCGGCGAGATAAGGCCCGAATGGGACAGGTTGATTGCGCTCTTGTTGTTTCAGGACCAGCATGGTGATGCCGATAATAGCGCCAGTTCCGGCGCTCAGCAGTAGGATCAGCGGCAGCATCTGCCACCCCAACCAGGCCCCAAGAGCTGCCAGCAGTTTGAAGTCACCATAGCCCATGCCTTCTTTCCCTGTGGCGATACGAAAAGCCTGAAATACGGCCCATAGTATTCCGTAGCCGGCAACTGCGCCCACAATTGCAGAGGTCAGGTCCGCGAACCCGCCGACTGCGTTAACAATGAGGCCTGCCCCGAGCAGCGGTAACGTGATGCAGTCCGGCAACAGGAAGTGCTCAATATCAATGGCGGCAAGTGCGATCAGGCACCAGGTGAAAGCCAGCGCGGCAAGGGTCAGCCATTCGAACCCCAAAACCCAGACCACGATCAGAGTCAGGGCGGCACACAGTGCTTCGATCAGGGGATAGCGCCTCGAGATCTCGCCACTACACCAATGACAGCGACCCCTAAGCACCAGGAAGCTGATCAGCGGCAGGTTATCCCGCCAGCGGATGGACTGTCGGCAATGGGGGCAGTGTGACGCGGGCCCCGCAATTCCCGGCGGTTTCGGGAGTCCTTTTGCCTGGCCCTGCCATTGCCAGTGCAGACGCTGAGGTACCCGCACGATCACGACGTTAAGGAAACTGCCGACCATCAGCCCGATGAAGATCGTGATGGCATAAAGCCACCCATCGATCCCCTGGACGTTAGCCAGGGTTTCGATCACGCGGCAGGGGGAGGTGCTGCCTCCATCACATAATGGCGCCCATCTTGAAAATGGGCAGATACATGGCAACGACAAGTGTGCCGACCAGGCCGCCGAGCACGCTGATCATGATCGGCTCGATGAGTTTACTCATATTGTCGACGGCTTCGCGTACTTCCCGCTCGTAAAAGTCAGCGGCTTTATTGAGCATGGTTTCGAGTTCGCCGGATTCTTCGCCTGTGCTCGTCATCTGCAGCACCATTGCCGGGAAAAGACCGGTCTGTGACATGGCGCTGGAAAGTGCTTGCCCGCCACTGACTACCTCTTTAATGGACATGCAGGCATCAGAGTAAACGCGGTTACCCGTCGCTCCGGCTACCGATTCCAGTCCGTCCACCAGCGGCACCCCGGCACCAAACATGGTGGCCAGCGTGCGGGCATATCGTGAGATCGCCGCTTTGCGCAGGATGATTCCGAAAACCGGCAGGCGCAGCGAGATTCGGTCTACCCGATGCCGCATCGCCTCGGATCGCCGGTAGGACATCGAAATGGCGACAATAGCTCCGACGATGACAGCGAAGATCTGGAGCCATAGTTCTCTGAAGCCCTGGGAGAGTTCGATCACGATCGCTGTCAGTGCCGGCAGACTGGCCCCGAAGCTGGAAAAGAGATCTTCAAACTGGGGAATTACGAAGACCAGCAACAGGACGGTGACAATGAAGCCTACGGCAAGCACAGCGGCCGGATACCAAAGTGCGCCTTTGACTTTTGCTTTGATCTCTTCGATGTTTTCCATGTAAAGCGCGACTTTGTCCATCAGGTCATCGAGATTGCCGGAACGTTCGCCAACGGCCACCAGGCTGGTGTAGAGCGCGTCGAACTGACGGGGATACTTCTGCAGGGCTTCACTCAAGGCAGTCCCGCTTTCGACATCAAGACGGATAGCGCCAAAGATTTCACGGATTTTGGGCTGATCTGTCCCGTCAGCAATAGCCTTGTAGGATTGGGCGATGGGCAATCCTGCCCCCAGCATCGTGGCGACCTGGCGGCTGGCTATGGAGATATCCTTGGGTTTTATTTTCTTGGCGAACAGGGCCTTGGGTTTTTTTCGCACGGAACGGGGATTAATCCCTTCCCGGCGTAATGTGCTTCGGACATAAGCCGGCCCTTGCGCCTCCATTTCACCGGTCACTTTATTGCCGTGGCGGTCGGTTCCGGACCAGGTATAGATTTGTTGGGTCTTTTCGGCGTTTCTCGCCATGGCTTCAGTTATCTGTGACCCGAAGGATTTCCTCAAGACTGGTAATGCCGGCACGTACTTTCACCAGTCCTGCCTGGCGCATGGTCATCACGCCTTCGGCCAGAGCCTGTTTTTCGATGGCTTCCTGACCTGCATTTTGCACAATCAGTTCGGCAATCGCTTCTGTAACCGGCATCACCTGGAATACGCCAGTTCTTCCCTTGTAGCCGCGAGTGCATTCGTCACAGCCTTCGGGTCCATAGAGTTTGAGATCACTAAAGTCGCCTGATTGGGAAAAGCCGGCGCTTGTCAGAACGTCTTCAGGGTACTCGACGGGCTTACGGCAGACGCTGCAGAGTTTCCGAACCAGCCGTTGCGCGAGAATAAGGTGAACGGATGCAGCCACATTGAATGGGGCGACGCCCATATTCAGAAGTCGCACAATCGTCGAGGGCGCATCATTGGTATGCAGCGTCGAAAGGACCAAGTGCCCCGTCTGGGATGCCTTGACGGCAATGTCTGCGGTTTCAAGATCTCGAACCTCGCCTACCATGACGATGTCTGGGTCCTGCCGCAAAAAGGCGCGCAAGGCGGCGGCAAAGCTGAGGTTGGCTTTCTCGTTAATGTTGACCTGATTGATTCCTGGAAGGTTTATTTCAATCGGATCCTCAACGCTGCTGATGTTGACTTCTGGAGAGTTCAGGGTGTTCAGTGCCGAGTACAGCGAGACCGTTTTACCGCTTCCGGTGGGTCCCGTAACGAGAATCATGCCGTGTGGCCGATGAATGGCGTCCTCGTACGCCTTGAACTGATCGGGTTCGAGTCCCAACGCCGACAGACTGAGATCGGCGCCGCTGCTGTCGAGCACCCGAATCACCACTTTTTCGCCAAACTGGGTCGGCAGGGTGCTGACCCGGAAGTCTATTTCGTGCCCCTTAGAGAGCGTCAGTTTGATTCGCCCGTCTTGCGGAATCCGTCGTTCGGCGATATCCAGATGCGAGAGGATTTTGACCCGAGCGGTTATCCTGGCGGCGAGTGACAGGGGGGGATTCGCAATCTCATGCAGCACCCCGTCGAGCCGGTAGCGGATGCGGAGTTTCTCCTCGTAGGGTTCAATGTGAATATCAGACGCTTTTTGACGGATCGCATCCATCAGGATCTTGTTAACAAAGCGCACCACAGGCGTATCCACTTCCGCCGTGTCCACATGGGCCGGCGCTGCGGTTTTGGTCGCCATATCCTCCATGTCGGAGTCTTCGCTGAGATCCGCAAGCTCTGAGCTGATTCCGCTGACAATGTCACGAATGACCTGGTCGAGTAATCTGGGATCCACAAGAATTGCCTCAACCCCAAAACCGGTTTGGAAGGTGAAGGCATCCAGACCTGAAACGTCGCTTGGGTCCGGTACGGCGAGAAAGACCTTAGACCCACGTTGGAAGAGAGGCAATACGCCATGATTTTCCAGGAACTTTGCGTCAACAATTTCCTGAGGCCGGCAGTTGAGATCAAATGCCTTAAGATCCAAAAGAGGCATGCCCGACTCTTCGGACGCGCATCGCAATAACCCGGTCCGGTCAGCGGATCCCTGATCCAGCGCTTCGCGCAAAAACGAATGCTGACTTTTTTGCGCCGCTTCGAAGGTCTCACGCGCTTGCTCGCGAGATAGCAGATTGGCTTCAACTACCCGTCGTGACAGTCCGGACAGCGTGGTTCCCTGAACCGTGATGGAAAATGGCGATGAACTTGGTTCCATTTGTCTGTCAAAAAGAAGTGGGATCAATCCCGCAGTGGGCGAAGGGGTTTTCTGCTCGTGCAGACCGCCAACTTCTCGATTTTTCGACGTTATTCCTTAGAAATCATTGAAATCGGGGGTATTTTGCGTTCACTTTAACAGAATATCCGCTTTGTTTTTTTCACAAAATCCCTAAAATAGGCGTGGGTCTCGCCCCGTTGGGGGGATTCGTCGAGACAGACGACAATCAAGTGTTAATCTAGCCGCAGTGACAGACGTTCGATGTGACGGTCGTCACGTCGGTGATATCCGAGGCCGGATACATTGATGCGCACAAATTAGCCAAAGCCACAGAGGGGCGATTAAAGATGAAATTTTCTAGACAAGAATATGTTCGACAGTGCCAAGGCCGCCAGCGAGGATTCACGCTGATCGAGCTCATGATCGTGGTGGCGATCATCGGTATTTTGGCGGCGATAGCGATTCCCCAGTACAACAGTTACGTTGCCAGGACTCAGGTCGCAGAAGGCTTGCAGTTGGCCGGCGCTGTCAAGACAGCTGTTGCCGAGTATCACCAGACCAATAGTGCATGGCCAGAGTCGAATGAAGAGGCGGGCGCCAATGCAGACTATGTCGGAAAGTATGTAGCGTCAGTGGAGGTGTCCTCAACAGACGATACAGACCCCAGTGTCATTACGGTAACTATGGGTCCCGATGCGCCGGTGAGTACCGATATTCGGAGTAAGACACTTACGATCACCGCGGCGGCCAGTGCGGGTTCCGTTACTTGGACCTGTGACGGTGCCGGGGCCGATCCGATCGCCGACAGTTACCTCCCTGCGGCATGTAAGTAACACTTAGGTAAAAAGTACGGATATTGGCAGGCGCTGGCCGGCCAAACCAAAAAAGCCTCGGCAATGCCGAGGCTTTTTTGTAACATTATTCTAGTTTTAGCTAATGTCATGATCTTGCGGTTCGTGCACACGCCCATAAATCTACCCGGGCTGCCCCTGCGGCCTTCAAGGTCTTACTGATCTCATTAGCAGTTGCTCCGGTAGTCAGGATGTCGTCTTTCAGGATCACGTGTTGCCCATGGAGGTGACGCTTGCAGGCAAACGCACCGGCAAGGTTGCTCTGACGGTGTTTTGCTGAGAGGGTGGACTGCTGATCGGTGTGGCGGGTCTTTTTTAGGAGCGCTGCCCAAAGCGGAATACCAAGTGCTCTGCTGATGAATCGGGCAATAAAGACAGACTGGTTCAAGCCTCTTTTGCGAAGTGCCCGCGATGTCATGGGCACTGCACAAAGTATATCCGGGCGCTTTTGCCTTTGGGTAATCACAGCATCGACCATAACGCCGGCTAAGGGGCGAGCGAAAGACAAGTGCTGGTGGTACTTCAGTGCACAGAGCAT
>NZKZ01000149.1 GCA_002694065.1 Acidiferrobacter sp. | reverse complement strand
GTCCTGGGGGTTATGCTGCATTTTTCATTAGGTTTTCCAACTTTCCGCGCAGCTCAGACCCGCCAGGAGTGGCTGATCGGGGAAGTCGAGCCCATCGATGGGAAGACTGTGCTGATACTGGGTTTGGGAAAAACAGGCCAGGCCGTGGCTGCGCGTTCCAAACTGATGGGATTAAAGACACTCGGCGTCAGGGCAAACCCGAAAGATACGCCCCATGTTGATGAAGTCCACAGCCTGAGTGCGCTTGGTGGATTATGGGAGCGCGCAGATTTTCTGGTGGTCTGTGTCCCGCTGTTGGAGAGTACCCGGGGCCTCGTCAACGAAACCGCTTTTGATCACCTGAAGTCATCCACCGTGGTTATCGATGTTTCGCGAGGTGGTGTGATTAAGGAGTCGGCATTGATATCGGCGCTCGACAGCGGAAAAATTCGAGGAGCCGGCCTTGATGTGTTCAGAGTGGAACCGCTTGCCAAGGGACACAGGCTCTGGGATTACGAGAACGTCATCATTACCCCGCACTGTTCAGCAGTTTATGCAGGGTGGGATCTGAAATCAGTGGAAATGTTTGCCGAAAACCTGACACGCTACCGTCAGGGTCAAGCGCTCTGGAATATTGTCGACCCCGCCCGGGGTTACTGACGAACCGGGTCGATCTATCAGTCCTTGAGAAGATCAAACAACTGTCCGGGGCAATTGTCCTGATGCTCTAGTCCCAGAGTACGCATCAGGCAGAACATCATGGCCTGGTTGGATGTGATCACCGCTTTGCCTAGTCGAGATTCGATTCGCTCGATGACTTCCACCGAACGCATGTCGGTACAACTCAGGACCAGGGCTTGTGCATCAGGGTGATCGGCACGACACGCGAGCTCAGCGACCTCATCCGGACTGAGCTCTCCTTGGCCGTAGTTGCCCAGTTCCCGACCGATATCGGCACAGTTAACCGTTGTGATCTGTTGGCTTTCGAGAAAGCGGATCGCAAGTTGGTTAATCTCGCCAACATAGGGCGAAGCGAAGCCCACTCGCGAGACGGCGAGTGCGTTCAGCGCTTCGATCAGGCAGCCGGCTGCCGTCAGTGATAGAGCGTTGGAGTAGGTATTTATTCTGACTGCCAGATCTTTGTCAAAATCGGCACCGTGTGTCAGGGTAGCGGAGGTACAGCCATAAAGCACAGCATCCGGTCGGACACCACAGATCAAACGAAGATCCTCGCTGATATCGGAAGCGCCAAGACCCGCCATTTGTTCGGCCGCGGGAATCTTATCTGCGTCGTAGTTGCCCAGTCGGTGAAAGTGCAGCGTTGAGCCTCTCGGACGCATCATCATCAGGTCGGGCTCAAGGTTGGTATTGGTGAACGGCACCAAAACACCGATCCGTACGCCTCCACGATCTTCGGGGGTCACCGCATCACCTCCTTCAGTACCTCGAGGCACTGATCCATAATGTCCTGACGGCAGATTGTTGCCCTGAGGCATTCGGCAAGACCGTAAGGCCCCATGCCGCGCAGGGCAAGTTTATGGGCCCGCAACTGCCTATCCGCCTCGGCCGCGATTTCAGAAGAGGGGAATCGGATCAAGACAAAATTGGTATGACTCTGGGGCACATCAAGACCCAAGGCCCGGCAATCATCAGCGAATCGCTCGCGGATCTCTATTGTCCGATGCACGATAGAGCGCATGTGTTTCTGGTCGCGCATAGCGGCAGTCGCCATCACCTGCGCCGGTACGGAAATATTGTTCGGGCTCAAGACCTTGCGCATCTGGGTAGTGACGTCCATGGGGAAATAACCCCATCCAACCCGGATGCCTGCCAACCCATAAGCTTTTGAAAGACTGCGCGTGACCACGGTGTTGCCCTGATCCACCAACTCAAACGTGTGGACGGGATCGTTGTCGTCGTCGGCAAATTCGCCATACGCCTGATCAATCACCAAAAGCACGTCCTCTGAAAGAGTGCGTCGCAGTCTACTGACTTCGTCATGACTGATCATGGTGCCGGTAGGATTGCCTGGGTTGCACACGAAGACGATCTTCGTTGAAGGCGTCACGGTGTTGAGAATCTCATCAACACAGACGGTGCAATCGATTTCTTTCGCCTTGAGATATTGGGCATCTGTCAGGGACGCGGCAGTACGGACGTATCCGTAACCGTATTCAGTGCCCACTACCTCATCCGCCGGGCCGGCAAAAGTACGGATGATGACGTTGATGAGTTCCATCGATCCCGCTCCACACAGAATACGAGAGGAATCCAGTTGATGGACGTCGCCGATGGCCGAGCGCAAGTCAGACCATTCGGTATCGGGGTAGCGCTCAGGGCTTGAACAGGCAGCCTTGCCTTCATCTATCGCGCTGGGGCTTGCCTCGAATGCGCTTTCGTTTTGGGCAAGGGAAATAAGATCCGATTCTCCAAGATCGGCGAGCGCATAGCCGGCAATACGTTCAAGATGAGGTCGGGCATTGATCATGGATTCACACCATAGTCGGTTCTGGCGCGATCGGAACTGACCAACTCGCGCCTGATATCAAGTTCCATTGCATCCTTATTCCGATCGGCGGGCGGCCCAAAACCACCCCCTCCAGGCGTCTCAAAAATCAGATAGTCCTTGGCTGTCACCCGAAGTTCGCCTTTGCCGGGGATCTCCTGGTCATTATCTCGAAAACAGATGCGTCCAGGTGCGCCGGATAAACCCCCCATCCGTCCCAGGGGCGGAAACTTCAAGCGCTCGACCGACAGAAACACAATAAATGGTGCGCCGTTAGCTGAGGTCAGTTCGATACTTTGCCCGAGCCCTCCCCGGAATTGTCCGGGACCACCTGAATCCTGGCGCAGTTCACGCCGCCAGATGATGACAGGCGCGACAGACTCCGTGATCTCAACCTGGGAACCGAATACGCCCGAGGGGTAAGCTGTTGCCGACAGGCCGTCCGAGTGGGGCCGGGCACCGGTTCCGCCATTATGGACTGGCTCGATCGCAAAGCGCCGACCTCCTTCGCGTGCCACTTCAGGAGCATGACGCATTGGAAGATCAAACATGCAACTGGCGCCCTCAGCGGGAACCGCTTCCGGGATTGCCTGGTGTAGACACCCCAGTACCAAATCCGGTGTGACCTGCCCCAAGGTATGGCGCATGGCAACCGGTGCGGGATGCTGGGCATTCAGGATGCAGCCGGGTGGCCCATCAACGGTAAATGGCCCGAGCGATCCAGCGTTATTGGGGATGTCTGATCCTACAACGCATCGGAGGCCAAACACCGTGTAAGCGGTTGCGTAGTTGAGCGGCACGTTGATCCCCTTTTTGGAACATCCAGAGGTGCCCGAAAAATCGACATGCATTGCCGTGTCCGTCACGGTTAGGGTTGCATGCAGCTCCAATTCAGATTCGTAGCCATCGACCCGCATCATGTTGCGGTACGAGCCGTTTGGGACTTGCGCGATCGCCTGGACTGTGCCGCGGCGTGAGGTATCGATGATGTATCGGGAGAGCGTCTGCAGATCATCAATTCCAAATTCATCCATCATGGCGAGCAGACGGTTCACCCCGGCTTCGCAACAGGCGATCAGTGCATAAATGTCACCTTCGTTACCGATGGGCTCCCGGCTATTGGCTCTGATAACGTCCATCAGCAGAGCATTCGGTTCACCGTTCGAGACCAGCCGGCAGGGGGGAATCAGAAGCCCCTCGTCGTAGATATCGGACCCTTCGGGTCCCATACCCAGACCGCCCAGATCCACGAGATGCGAGGTGCAAGAAGCATAGCCCACGACCTTCCCGTGTTTAAAGGCCGGCATCAACAGAAGAAAGTCGTTCAGATGTCCTGCTGCCAGCCAGGGGTCATTGGTCATGTAGATGTCACCGGGTTTCATCGATTCAGCGGGAAAGTGACGGCGCAGATGCAAAACCGCCTCGGCCATGGTGTTAACGTGGCCCGGTGTACCGGTGACGGCCTGCGCAAGCATGAGTCCGTCTGCATCAAATAGACCTGCGGAGATATCGCCACACTCGCGAACGATGGGGCTGAATGCGGCTCGGGTCAGCACCTGTCCCTGTTCTTCAACAAGAGAAAGCAGGCGATTCCACATCACCTGAAGGCGCGTTGTGGAAATGTTGTCACTCATGCGCAACTCCTCTTTGGCTGCTGAATCAGAACAAGGTTGCCCACGGCGTCAACATGGGCTGAGAAATCTTCGCTCACAAGTGTGGTGGTTTGCGCCTCTGCAACGAGCGCGGGACCACTGAACTGATCTCCGGGAGACAACGAATCGCGGTGAATAAACGCTGCAGATTTTTTTGTGCCGTCGATATCGCAGATGATCTCGCGGGTGGCATTAGGCACAACGTCTCTGCACTCAGTTTGGATGGTTTCCACGGGAGGGGATTCGGTACGGGTTGTGGCCCTGAGTCCCCAGTTCAAAATCTCGATCTCCATTCCAGGGACGGGCCGCGAAAACTGTCTGCGATATTCCTCTTCAAATTCCCTGACAAGT
>NZKZ01000148.1 GCA_002694065.1 Acidiferrobacter sp. | reverse complement strand
GAAAGTGGCGGAATTGGTAGACGCGCTGGTTTTAGGTGCCAGTGGGGCAACCCGTGGGAGTTCGAGTCTCCCCTTTCGCACCAACCTTCCGCGGAGTAATTGGGTCAGGCGTTTGGCTCTGACGTAACGACGAGGATGTAAGCCCTGTGATCGGGAAAGATCCCCCGAGCGCAGGATAAATTCAAGCAAGAAAGTAAGGCAGGCTGCACGATGGACGTATCCGTAGAAACAACAGGCGCAATTGGCCGGAAGATGACCGTAAAGGTGCCCGCCGAACAACTGGACGGTGCCGTGGCGGCGCGGCTTAAGCGTTTGGCGCGCACCGCAAAAATTCCAGGCTTCCGACCAGGCAAGATTCCGATGAAGGTCATCGAGTCACGTTTTGCCGATCAGGCATTGGCCGAGGCGGCCGATGAGATCATCAGTTCAAGTTACATGGAGGCGATAAACGGCGAGTCTCTGGATGCAGCGGGACCCCCCTCGATCGAGCCCAAAAACCTGACGCGGGGTGAGGACCTCGAGTTCATTGCCAATTTTGAAGTCTTTCCGGAAGTGCCGCGCACTGACATTCGGGACATGCCGATTGAACGTCAGACCTGCGAGGTGGTCGATGATGACATTGACCGGACTATCGAGACCCTGCGCGAGCAGCGAACGACCTACGAAGCTGCCGAGAAAGCGTCGGAAGAAGGTGATCGGGTCCTGATTGATTTTGAGGGCCGCGTAGACGGCGAGGTTTTCGAGGGGGGCGAAGCGAAAGATTATCCAGTGGTCTTGGGCAAGGGCGCGCTCCTGCCCGAATTTGAGTCCGGGGTTACCGGCACTCGAGCCGGGGAAGAAGTGACGCTGCAGCTGACTTTCCCTGAGGATTATCCCGGCGCCCAGGTGGCCGGTAAAGCTGCCGAGTTCAAGATCAGCGTGAAGGAAGTCGGAGCGCCGAAGGTGCCCGAAATCGACGAGGACTTTGTTCGAACCTTTGGGGTGGAGGACGGATCGGAATCGGCGTTTCGTCAGGAGATCCGAACCAGTCTTGAGCGTGAGCGTGATCAGCGTGCCCGTGCTCAGGTGCGACAAGCGGTTCTTGAGGCGTTGATGAAAGATAACGAATTTGAGGCACCCTCCGCCCTTGTCGACGAAGAGATCAACCGATCCATTATGGCAGTGCGCCAACAACTGGAGCAGCAGGGTCTGCCCCATGATGCGCCCATTGATCGGGCGAACTACCTGGACGAGGCCTATCGTCGGGTGCGCTTAGGCTTGGCGATGCACGGCGTCGTAAAGCGGCTCGAAATCAAGCCGGATGCTGATCGGGTACGCGAACGCGTTGAGGAAATGGGTTCGACTTACAGCGACCCAGAGCAGTTTGTCCGCTGGTATTTTGAAGACAAGAGTCGACTTGCCCAGATAGAGTCCGTGATTGTGGAAGAGCAGGCAATTGATGCGCTTCTCGAGGAGGCAAACATCACTGACACGACCGTGAGTTTCGAAGAGTTCATGCGTCCACCGGCTCCTGCTACAGTAGCAGCAGAAGACGAAAAAAGTGACGCAGAATAATTTGAATGATGAGTGAAAGAATATGACAAGTAAATTTCAGGACCCTGAACTCGCGACGGCACAGAACCTTGGCCTGGTGCCGATGGTCATTGAGACCACAGGAAGGGGCGAGCGTGCCTTTGACATCTACTCGCGTTTGCTTAAGGAAAGAGTGGTGTTTATGGTCGGTCCGGTCGAAGACCATATGGCCAACCTGATTGTGGCGCAGTTGCTCTTTCTTGAATCGGAAAATCCGGATAAGGATATTCACCTTTACATCAATTCGCCGGGCGGTGCTGTGAATGCTGGCATGGCCATCTATGACACCATGCAGTTTGTTCGGCCGAATATCAGTACGGTATGCCTGGGTCAGGCTGCCAGTATGGGCGCAGTCATACTGGCCGGCGGTGCTCCGGGCAAGCGCTTTACCCTGCCGCATGCCCGAATCATGATCCACCAGCCCTGGGGCGGATTTCAGGGGCAGGCTACCGATATTGATATCCAGGCTCGGGAGATTCTCCGACTGCGAGAAAGGCTGAACCAGGTGCTTGCCTCACACACAGGACGTGACGTCGAAGCTGTCAGTGCCGATACAGAGCGGGATAATTTCATGGATGAACATGAGGCGGTTGAATACGGAATCGTGGACCGGGTGTTAAAGAGTCGTGAAGACGAATGATCCAGCTGCGGCGAGTGTGCGGTAATCGGACGCTTGCAATTTTTTCTCAAAACTTGCATCTTTAGAGGCTGGAAAACAGGATAAAGCCAGAATCCATCTGGTTTTTCACTGACAGAGGCGCGAAGATTCATGGCCGAAGGCGACGAAGACAAGAAAGGCGAAAAACTGCTGTATTGCTCGTTTTGCGGGAAGAGCCAGCACGAGGTTCGGAAACTGATCGCCGGACCGTCTGTGTTTGTCTGCGACGAGTGTGTCGAACTGTGCAACGAGATTATTCGCGAGGAAGCCGAAGAAGCTGACAGTGCGGAGACCTCCGGTCCACGCTACCCCACCCCGCGAGAGATCTGTGAGCGTCTGGATGACTATGTTATTGGCCAGGCCGAAGCCAAAAAAGTCCTTTCCGTCGCGGTTTACAACCACTACAAGCGGATCGAGCACGAAGAGGTCAACGGCGCTTCCGCTGAGGTAGATATATCCAAGAGCAATATCTTGATGATCGGCCCGACCGGGTCAGGGAAAACGCTTTTGGCCGAAACGCTGGCGCATGAGCTTAACGTGCCGTTTACCATCGCGGATGCGACGACGCTGACGGAAGCGGGCTATGTGGGCGAAGACGTCGAAAACATTATTCAAAAGCTGCTGCAAAAATGCGATTACGATGTAGAGAAGGCTCAGGTCGGGATCGTTTATATCGACGAGATCGATAAGATCTCCCGCAAGGCGGACAATCCTTCGATCACCAGAGACGTGTCCGGGGAAGGTGTGCAGCAGGCACTGCTTAAGTTGATTGAGGGAACGGTTGCGTCTGTGCCGCCCCAGGGAGGCAGAAAGCATCCTCAGCAGGAATTTCTCCAAGTCGATACCCGCAACGTCCTGTTCATCTGCGGCGGCGCGTTTGCAGGACTTGAGAGAGTGATTCAGGAGCGTTCGGAGAAATCCGGAATTGGTTTTGGCGCTGATATCAAGAGCAAGACCGAGGATAAACGGGTGACGGAATTCCTCAACGACCTTGAGCCTGAAGACCTGGTCAAATACGGCTTGATCCCTGAGTTTGTTGGCCGGATGCCAGTGATAGCAACTCTGGAAGAGCTCGACGAGGATGCTTTGGTGACCATTTTGACAGAGCCAAAGAATTCACTCGTCAAGCAGTACCAGAAATTGTTCGAACTCGAGGGGGTCGAACTTGAGATCAGGGAAGACGCGTTGAGCGCCATCGCCAAGCGGGCGCTTGCCCGGAAGACCGGTGCTCGCGGCCTGCGATCGATCCTCGAAAAAGCCCTTCTGGAGACCATGTTCGAATTGCCTTCGATGGATAATGTTTCCCGCGTCACCGTGGATGCCAATGTGATCGAGTCCGGCGCGCAGCCGCTCTTCATGTACGAAGAAGCTCAAAGAAGCGTCTCCAGCCAGTCCTCCTGATTTTCTCCGTTTGAGTTAGCGGCTGTTGGGCTGTCGCCCCTTGTTTTGCCGCGCCAATGGCCGCAGCACGGCCGGCGGGTAACACCAGCCGCACTCGCGGTTAGCGTGTTCTTTTTTGGGTGTCATTTGTTCCTGACGCCTTGAAATACCGTCTTGGCGCCCTCACACTTACTCTATGCCCCCGGCGTATAGTCGAGGCAACCGGTCATGATATGTGGCCCCCTGAAATGAACTGACGGACAAAGTTATGAGTGAAGATTCCCCTACCGAAGACATTACGCCCCGCACCCGCTACCAGATGTTGCCGCTCCGGGATGTCGTGGTGTTCCCGCATATGGTGCTGCCGCTTTTTGTCGGTCGGGAGAAGTCGATTAATGCCCTGGAAGAGGCTGTGCAGTCGGGTAAACAGATCTTCCTTGCAGCTCAGCATGACGCAGCGGACGATGATCCGGCGCCCGAGAATATTTTCGAGATCGGGACGGTTGCCAATATCCTTCAGTTGCTGAAGTTACCGGACGGCACAGTGAAGGTTTTGGTGGAAGGGGTCTCCCGCGCCGGGATCGTCAACTATGTTGAAACCGAAGAAAGTTTTGTTGTGGATGCGGCGCCGATTGGCGAGGGCGATTTCGACGAGCGCGAAGGAGAGGTCCTGATGCGCACAGTGACTTCTGAGTTCGAGCAGTACGTCAAACTCAATTCGAAGATCCCCCCGGAGGTGCTGACCTCTCTCAGCGGCATTGAAGACCCGGGCCGTCTGGCCGATACGATCGCGGCTCATCTGACTTTGCGCAATGATGAGAAACAAAAGATTCTCGAACTGGGAGATGTGCGGGAGCGACTGGAACATATCCTGGGCATCATGGAGTCCGAGATTGATCTGCTCCAGGTCGAAAAGCGGCTTCGCGGGCGCGTAAAGAAGCAGATGGAGAAAAGCCAACGCGAGTACTACCTGAATGAGCAGATGAAGGCGATTCAGAAAGAACTCGGTGACATGGACGATGCGCCCAACGAGATGGAAGAACTTCAGCAGAAAGTTGAAGAAGCGGGCATGCCCAAAGAGGCACGCGAGAAAGCAGAGTCCGAGTTGAAAAAGCTCCGCATGATGTCACCAATGTCCGCAGAGGCAACGGTAGTGCGCAATTACGTTGAGTGGCTGGTGCAGGTGCCCTGGAAGAAAAGAAGCCGGGTGCTGAAAGACCTTGCCAAAGCTGAATCGGTACTGGAAGCAGACCATTATGGTCTGGACAAGGTGAAAGAGCGTATCCTCGAGTATCTGGCGGTCCAGCAGCGCATCAATAAGGTCAAAGGTCCTATCCTGTGTCTTGTGGGTCCTCCGGGCGTCGGTAAAACCTCCCTCGGCGAGTCCATCGCCCGCGCGACTAACCGCAAGTTTGTACGAATGTCCCTGGGCGGCGTACGCGATGAAGCGGAAATCCGGGGTCATCGCCGAACCTATATCGGATCATTGCCTGGCAAGATTATCCAGAACATGGCTCGCACCGGTACCCGCAACCCGCTGTTCATGCTCGATGAGGTCGACAAGATGTCGATGGATTTTCGTGGGGATCCTTCCTCTGCTTTACTAGAGGTCTTGGATCCGGAGCAGAACCATAAGTTCGGTGACCATTACCTAGAGGTTGACTACGACCTGTCCGAGGTGATGTTTGTCGCGACGGCCAACACGTTGAACATTCCCGGGCCGCTTCTGGATCGGATGGAAGTGATTCGCATCTCGGGGTATACCGAGGATGAGAAAATCAATATCGCGACCCGGTACCTGGTCGAGAAGCAAAAGGGCAACAATGGTCTGAAAGAAGGTGAAATCAGCATCAATCGGCAGGCTTTGACCGATATCGTTCGCTATTACACCCGTGAAGCCGGTGTTCGCGGACTGGATCGCGAAATCGCGAAAATCTGCCGCAAGGTGGCAAAGGAGTTGTTGCTCGATACCTCTCGAACCCGTGTTCAGGTATCTTCACGGAATCTCGGCAAGTACCTGGGTGTGCAGCGACATCGTTTCGGCCGAGCCGAGGAGGGCAACCGGATTGGACAGGTGACCGGTCTCGCCTGGACAGAGGTGGGCGGTGAACTGCTCTCTATTGAGGCCGCTGTTATGCCCGGCAAGGGGAAGCATAGTTTCACGGGCAAACTGGGCGATGTCATGCAGGAGTCGATCCAGGCGGCGATGTCAGTGGTGCGGACGCGTTCGGCGCAATACGACATCGACGCAGACTTTTTCCAAAATAAAGATATCCATATCCACGTACCGGAAGGCGCGACGCCTAAAGACGGTCCAAGCGCGGGGATCGGCATGTGTACGGCCGTCATCTCCGCGATTACCGGAATCCCGGCGCGATCAGATGTCGCGATGACAGGCGAAATTACCCTGCGTGGCGAAGTGCTGCCTATCGGGGGACTGAAAGAAAAGCTGTTGGCTGCGCATCGTGGCGGCATTGGAACGGTGATGATACCCAAGGAAAATGAGAAAGATCTTGTGGAGATCCCGGCCAACATCAAGAGCGGCCTTGAAATTATTCCGGTTCGCTGGATCGATGAGGTGATCACGGTCGCCTTGGAGCATATGCCCGAATCCATTCAAGGAGACGAGGGCGTTTCGGTATCTCCTAAGACCAAAAAAGAGTCCACCAAGACCCCGGCCCGGGCACACTAACCGCTGCTCTGCAGCGGTGGTGCGGTTCAAGGCACTGGCTTGGGATCCGGATCCGGGGCTGCGCCGGATTGCACAGAGATAGTGCTAAAAAGATCGATAAACGGAGCAAATGGACGCTCTTGTTCGTGTTGTTTCTTAACTCATTCAGGGCATTACGATGCTTTTCTGGTCGATGGGTCATTGACTCTTTTGAGGCGATTGGTATAACCGTGGAGTAAGCGGGTGCTCTAAAGTTCTAGAGAAGATCACGCAGTGTCAGTGGCAAGTTTCTGTCGACACGATGCGAAGCGGTGCGAATGGGCGCAAACGCGTACGCAACCGCAACCTAGCAGAACGGAGATAAGGGAGGACAAAGCGATGAATAAAGCTGATCTGATTGATGCGGTCTCTGAGAAAACCGGGCTGGGCAAGAGTCAGTCTGGTGCGGCAGTCGAGTCGGTTTTGGATATCATCACTGAGGCGCTGAAGAATGGGAATAGTGTCTCGTTGGTTGGGTTTGGGATCTTCTCCGTCAGTGAGCGTGCGGGTCGGGTTGGCCGTAATCCCCGAACGGGCGAGAGCATCACGATCGCACCCTCCAGGGCGCCTAAGTTTAAGGCTGGCAAAGGCCTTAAGGATGCCGTAAACTAGCGCGCCCCTCTCGGGGTGCTTAGCTCAGTTGGGAGAGCGTCGCCCTTACAAGGCGAAGGTCGTAGGTTCGAACCCTACAGCACCCACCAAGAAGGTCAGGAAAGCCGCCTGTGCTTGCAGGCGGTGCTCAATTTTGGAGCGGTAGTTCAGTTGGTTAGAATACCGGCCTGTCACGCCGGTGGTCGCGGGTTCGAGTCCCGTCCGCTCCGCCACTTCTTATTTAGCGCCCGGCACACGCCGGAAACGGGAATCATCCGGGCTGTCTGGGGTAAAGTCTCCTGACGGGGGCTTCCAGATAACGAAGCGACCCACGCCATAAATAATACTGAACTGAACGACTATGCTAACCGCTATCAAGGATCGTGCCTCAGGATGGATTGCCTGGGCGCTCGTTTTTCTTATCTCCATCCCTTTTGCATTATGGGGCATCAACTCCTACTTTGAAGGCGCCTCAAAGGTTGCCGTCGCATCGGTAAATGGGGTCGACGTTGATGAGACGGTTTATCAACAGGCGCTTTCCGAGCAGCGCCGGTCTCTCGTTCAGATGATGGGCCGTAACGTTGACGCTGAATTCTTCGCCAGCATGCCCTTCAAACTCGAAGTTCTGGATTCTCTGATCGATACCCAACTGCAGGCAGAGTATCTGGCAGATCGCGGGTATCGAATTACCAACGAGCAATTGTCGGAGCGAATCGGTGCTTTTCCTGCCTTTCAATCAGAGGGCCGGTTTGATCCCGCGAGATATGAAATGCTGCTCCAGAATGCGGGACTCTCGGCAGAGGGGTTTGAGCGCCAGCAGCGCCAGCAAGGCGCGGTGGATCAGTTGCGAATCGGCTTGCGGGAGACGTCATTGGTGGTACCGGCCATGACTGACCGCGCTATCGCGTTGTTGATGCAGGAGCGTGTTGCGCAGTTTACGATTCTTGAACTACAGCCGTTCAGCGAAGCCGCACAAATCAGCGAAGACGCCGTACTTGAAGAGTACGAGAAGAATAAGGATCGCTATATCCAGCCACCCCAGATGCAAGTGGACTATCTTGCGCTGTCGGTCGATGCGCTGGCAGCTCAGGCGATGGTCACGGCCGAAGCAGAACAGGCCTTTTATGATGACAATACCGATCGTTTTCCCCAACCCGGGAGTCGTAGTGCCAGCCATATCCTCATCAGTGTGGCTGGGGACGCTGAGGCAGCCGAAGTGGCAAAGGCACGTGACAAGGCGCAAGGACTGGTGAACCAAGGCAGAGACGGAGGGGATTTTGCCTCACTGGCCCGTGAGCACTCAGATGACCCTGGTTCTGCGGGACGCGGTGGAGACCTTGGCATTATCCGGCCCGGCACGATGGCGCCCGAATTTGAGGCGGCGGTCTTTGAGCTGAATCCAGGCGAGATCAGCGATCCGGTGCGAACCGACTACGGCTGGCATGTGATCATGCTGACCGATCTTCGGGAAAGTGTGGTGAGTCCTTTTGCTGAAGTACGCAGCGAGATCAGGTCATTACTGGCGCGCGAGTGGGCTGAGGGGCAATTTATGGTCATGGCGGAAGACTTCCAGAACATGGTCTTCGAGCAACCAGGCTCGCTTGACGCAACCGCAGATTTTCTCGGTCTTCCGATCCAGCGCACCGACTGGTTTTCGCGTAATGCCGGTGAGGGAGTCGCGAGTCATGCTGCCGTGCGAGATGCGGCTTTCAGCGAGGAAGTCCGTGTCGACCGTCTGAATAGTGAAATGATCGAGATCGATAGCGATCTGTTGATCGCAGTGCATTTTGCCGATTTTCGTGACCAGCGCCAAAAGGATCTGGATGAGGTCAGCCAGGAGATAGCTGATGATCTCTTGGCGCAGGCAGCGCTTGCCGGTCAGGAAGGCGCCGCCGACAGGATGATGGATCAGCTTCGTGCAGGTTCGCCGTGGGCTGGTGTTCTTGAGGGGGCCGGATTGCCTGTGTACGATCTTCCGCAGGACGCCGAAGAGATTTCTGATCCGGATGACCAGCGTGTGGCGCAAGCGGTCTACGCGGCACCCGTGCCCATCGCGGGGCAGGCAGTTTACGGGGGCACTCGGCTCGATGCAGGCCGTTATGCGGTGTATCGGCTGGCGGAGGTGGTGTCAGGTAATCCGGACGAGATTAGCCCGGAGGAGCGCGAGCAGATCAGATCGCTGATTGGCTCACGGGTCGGAGAAGAACTGTACGCAGGGGCCAGCCGCGCCCTGCGGTCGGCTGCCAACGTCGAAGTCTTTGAGGAAAACCTGTAGGACGAGATCTTTTGGGCCGTCGCTGGTCAGGATCCGTTGGCAACGTTCGGGCTGACACCGACGGTATTAAACCCGCCATCAACATAGGTGATCTCTCCTGTGATCCCGGATGCGAGATCAGAGCACAGGAATGCTGCGGTATTGCCTACCTCTTCGATGGTCACTCCCCGCCCCAGCGGCGCCGTGTCCTCATAGAAATTCAGCATCTGCTTTAGACCCTTGATTCCAGAGGCCGCCAGCGTTTTGATCGGCCCGGCGGAGATACCGTTAACCCGTATGCCCTCAGGGCCGAGGGACTGCGCCAGATAGCGTACATTGGCCTCAAGGCTCGCTTTGGCAAGACCCATAACGTTATAGCCCGGCATTGAACGCTGTGATCCGATATAGCTCAAGGTCAACATTGATCCGCCTGAGGTCATCATCGGACGCAATGCGCGCGCCAGCGCGGTGAAACTGTAGGAGCTGATCTCGTGGGCCGTTGCGAAACCTGACCGGGTGACTGAGTCCAGGAACATCCCTTCCAACTCCTCCCTGGGTGCAAATGCAATGGAGTGCACGAGAATATCCAGCTGGTCCCAATGCTCTTGCAGCGTGGTCTGCAGGGATTCGATATCACTGTCCTGAGAGACATCGCACCGGACAGTTTTCTCAAACCCCAGCTCTGCTGCAAACTTTTCCGCTCGACCTCCCAATTTGTCATTTTCGTACGTGAGTACCAGTTCTGCGCCCTCTCGGGCCATAGCCGTTGCAATGCCCCAAGCGATCGACCGGTTCGAAGCCACGCCAGTCACCAGCGCGCGTTTGCCTGTGAGAAATCCCATCCCAAGAAATGTCCGTGGTTAAATTGGATATGACTGGGGTTTTATCCCAACACCAGGAAAGAGTCAAAAGTCGTCGATGTCAAAAAAGGAGAAAGTGTCTGTTGTCGCGCTGGACGCGCAATCCCTGCCAAGAGCGAAGGCATTCGCTTTGCGTCTGAAAACCACAGCGTCTGGCGATCCTGATGCGGTCTCGGGACTGGTGCTGGAAGTGTCTCAGGACAGACTGGCACTGCGGGATGCGGCGCAGCCCCGGACCCGAGCCCTGACTATTGATACAGCAAAACGCCGGTATGCGCCGGCCGGAAAAGACCTGCTCGCGCGGGCGCTTGGACGCCAATGTGAATCCATCATTGACGCCACCGCCGGATTCGGTTCCGATACATTTGACTTTGTACGTCGCGGCAAGACTGTGTTCGCCATTGAACGGGTAGAGGTGGCTGCGATAATGCTAGAGGCGGCGGCATCGGCCTGCTGTCCCGGGCGCGAAAGGGGAGCGCTGCGGGTGGTGTGCGGGGATGCTATCGAAAAAATCGGTTCGTTAAAGACAGTAGATGTGATATTCCTGGATCCGATGTTTCCCGATCGAACT
>NZKZ01000147.1 GCA_002694065.1 Acidiferrobacter sp. | reverse complement strand
GGCCGCGATGAATCAATGGCCATCACTGACCGGCACTATGTCAACGGCAAAAACCTCAAACCGCCCTTTGAAGCAGGCACTCATCAGGCAGTCTTCGGACTGGGCTGCTTTTGGGGTGCGGAACGCTGTTTCTGGCAACTTGATGGTGTTATCACCACCGCCGTAGGGTACGCAGGGGGGTCAACCCCAAATCCGACCTATCACGAAGTCTGCTCTGGCAGGACCGGCCATACCGAAGCGGTGCTGGTCGTGTTTGATCCCGCCCGTATCAGTTATGAAAAACTGCTTCAGGTATTTTTTGAATCCCATGATCCCACACAGGGGATGCGTCAAGGCAACGATGTGGGCACGCAATATCGCTCCGCGATTTATACCTTTGATGACAGTCAATCAGAGGCAGCGAAAACCTTTGTGGAACTTTATGAGACAGCGCTGAAACGCTCCGGTTACCGCGCTGTCACAACAGAAATCGCCGCGGCCGGAGAATTTTTCTACGCCGAGGATTATCACCAGCAGTATCTTGCCAAGAATCCCGGCGGTTACTGCGGGCTAGGTGGGACAGGTGTCGCCTGCCCCGGAATGGAGTCTGCCAGCGCAGCCTGAGCGTCAGTCAGCCGCGGGCGGCTTCATCGGCATGGGGAAAGGAGACACGTTTCCGCCTTTCGATTCGCCACCCGGATGGATTTTTGCCTGGCCTTCTTTTTCAACTTCGTCGATACGGACGATGGCGTGGAGCGGGATGTAGGTCCGCTTGACCCCTGCGAACTCGCTTTTGAGTTTCTCGTCGGACGGATCTACCACGACTTTTGACCGCTCGCCGAAGGTGATATCACCCACTTCGACAAAAGCGTACATTCCGCCCTGCGACACCTCATGGGCGTAGACCTCGTAAATGCTTCCTTGATTATGGAAGATAATGCGGAAGATATTCTTGGATGCCATCGTATTTAAGATTTCGATATGCCCGCAATGTGGGCGCGCGATTATAGCAACGAGCCAATGAATCACAAATCTACCGGATTCACTGAGGCAAGGACAGCCATCCTGCTGGGATTTTTTATGCTCTTTCTCACATCCGCGATGCCGGCAAGGGCCAACCCGGCGGGCTTGCCGTCTGCCGTGTCGAACTTCATGCAGGCCCGAGGCATTCCTGAAAGCTCTCTCAGTGTCGTGATCAGAAAAGTCGGCTCAAAGCAGAGCACGATAAGCCACTATCCTGGCACCAGTCGAAACCCGGCATCCGCCATGAAACTCGTGACCACCGCGGCCGCGCTGCAACTGCTCGGACCACAGCATCGCTGGCACACACAAGCGCTGGTTCACGGCCAAGTACAAGGCAACACACTTGACGGTGATCTGATTCTCAAAGGCGGCGGTGATCCCTGGCTCGTGATCGAAAGATTCTGGCTACTGGCAAGGCAGCTGCGTGACCGGGGCATTGCCCACATCCGGGGCGACCTGGTTATTGACGACACGCTCTTTGACCAGCGGGCCATTGATACCAAACCCATCGATGGCAAATCGACGCGAACCTATAACACGCCCCCGAGTGCTCTGCTGGTCAACTTCGGGGCGACCGCTATCACCATTTCCTCCCGCCAGAACGGCGTGAATATTGGTGCGAAGCCGCCAGCGACCACCCTCAAGATTCAGAACACCGTGGAACTCAGTAATGCGGATTGTGCTCAACAAGGCAGGCGGATTCAGTTGGATCTCAAGCAGGGCGCTTCCGGTGTAACGCTTTCGGTCGGGGGACGCTACCCTGCGGGCTGCGGCGCCAGCACCTACCGGCGGACACTTCTGTCCCACGGGCCGTACGTCTACGGGGTCTTTAAGGCGCTTTGGCAACAGCTGGGCGGAACACTCTCAGGTGGTTGGCGTTATGCCAAAACACCGGGCAGCGCAATGACCGCGGCCCAACTTGAGTCGGTATCACTGGCAGAGGTCATCCGATACATCAACAAGTTCAGCAACAACGTCATGGCGCGCAACCTGCTGCTGACTCTCGGCACTCACCATCCCCCCGCCACCCCGGATAAAGCCGCAACCAAAATAAAGAAGTGGCTGGATCAATCCGGGGTCATGATGCCGAAGCTCAACATCGATAACGGCGCCGGTCTATCGCGCGATGCCAGAATCAGCGCTCAAGGTCTTGCCGCTTTGCTCGAGTCTGCCGCGACCTGGGCGTGGTGGCCTGAATTTCTGGGATCCCTACCCATCGCCGAGGTTGATGGCTCCCTGAAGAAGCGGTTCCATAATATTGCCCAACCCGGAAGACTGAGGCTCAAAACCGGCCTTCTGAAGGACGCCCGGGCACTGGCGGGCTATGTCATTGATCGCAACGGGGATCTCTGGGTCGTGGTCATCCTGCATAACGGCCCTCGCGCGGCACAACCTATCGGAATCGAAATCCAGCATCGGATACTAGAGACGCTTTTTTAATAGCGTCCCATGGGGAGCAGCTGCGGTGCTACCCAAACTGCGATAAAAACTCCCTCGCCGCTTTTGCGATTACCTCAGGCTGGTCCATATGCAGATGGTGAGCACCGTCGAACCAGCGCACATCATTCGAATCCAACGCATCGAGTCTCGGACCCAGGGTATCCCGTTCGGCCAACAGGCCCTCGTTGCCAAGCAGTACCTGGGTGGGTTGCTCTATCGCCTCGAGACAAGCCAGCACCTGCGGCTCTGTCAAAAAAGCGGGAGAATCGAGTCGCAGCCTTTGGTCACTGCGCCAGCGGTAACCGTCGCCCTCTTCGCGTACATTGCGCTCAATCAAAAGCCTGGCTGAGGTTTCATGCATTGCGCCGATGCGCGCCCGGGTCGCGATCAATGGTTCGATATCGGGGTAAACCGGTGATGATCGGGTTTGCGCTCTCGCGTAACCCTCGACCGAATTGCGCAGCCGGCCGGGCAGCTTGGTTTCGGACTCGGAAAGCGGGCCAAGCCCCTCTATCAAAATCATGGCCTTGACCCGCTCCGGTGCCGCAATGGCCACGAGGCCTGCAATCGCTCCGCCAAGAGAGTGGCCCATGATCAAACCCGACTCCCATCCGAGACCTTCTGCGGCCTCCAGCACTGCCGGCACGTAATCCAGCAGGTGATAGCGCATCCCGGGTGGTCGATGCTGGGAATGACCATGACCGGGAAGATCCAGGGCGAGAAGCTGAAACCCTGAAAGATGGGAGGCGAGAGGGGCAAAACTTGAAGCGTTGTCGAGCCAGCCATGCAGGGCAAGAACAGGTAGATCGCTCGCTGATCCCCAGCGAAGCCCGGTCAATGTGCCTGAAGTTTTTGTATCAACCGCAAACGCTTCTCCTGATAAAAAACCACTCAAGTCGCTTCTCCTTGCTTATAAGAAAGGGTCAAAACAGCCAATTTATCGAGAAAACAAGAGTATTTCGCACATACTGCTTTCCCAAGGTGACGCCAGCACGCCGGTCTTTTACACTCCTTTGCCCGTGTCAAGACTATCATTTTCATCCAATAAGGTATAAAACTACCTAAAGATATTTCCAAATATTATTAAAAAATCCAATACTCAATATTGGAGCCAGAGGAACGAGTTATGTCCCAAGCCAATCAGCAAAAGACGAATGACCTTGCCAAGTCTGTCCGGCATTCATTTACGCTCACGGACAACGAAACCGGCGAATCGTGGGAACTGCCTACGCTGCACGGTACCGTCGGGCCCAAGGTAATCGATATCCGAAAGTTATACGCCCAGACCGGGGCGTTCACTTACGATCCGGGCTTCACCTCGACCGCATCGTGCTCTTCAGAGATTACCTACATCGACGGTGAGGCCGGCATCCTTCTTCACCGCGGCTATGCGATAGCCGAACTTGCCAAGAACACCGACTTCATGGACGTGTGCTACCTGCTTTTGCATGGCGAACTGCCCTCCCCTGAAGAGAAGGAGCAATTCGACGGCGATATTACCAGACACTCCATGCTGCACGAGCAGTTGGTCCGCTTTTACAGCGGCTTTGTGCGCAGCGCCCACCCCATGGCCATCATGGTAGGTGTCGTGGGAGCGCTCTCTGCCTTCTATCACGACAGCACCGATATTAACGATCCGCTTCAGCGCATGAGCGCTGCGCATCGGCTGATTTCCAAGATGCCGACCATCGGCGCGTACGCCTTCAAGTACTCGCTGGGTCAACCCTTCATGCAGCCGCTTAACAATCTCTCTTATTCGGAGAACCTGCTGCGGCTGATGTTTGCAGTGCCGACCCAGGACTATGACGTCAATCCCGTGCTGGCACGGGCGATTGACCGGATTCTGATCCTCCATGCTGATCACGAGCAAAATGCCTCGACCTCTACGGTCCGCCTGGCCGGATCCTCCGATGCCAACCCCTTCGCCTGCGTCGCTGCCGGAATCGCCTCACTCTGGGGCCCGGCTCATGGTGGTGCAAATGAAGCGGTCCTGAACATGCTGACTGAAATCGGTACCCGGGACCGCATCCAGAAGTTCGTGAAGAAAGCTCAGGACCCGGATGATCAGTTCCGGCTGATGGGCTTTGGTCATCGGGTCTATAAGAACTATGACCCTCGAGCTACGGTAATGCGTGATACCTGTCACGAGGTTCTGGCGGAACTCGGCATCAACGATCCGATGCTGGATCTCGCGATGGAGCTTGAGCGGATCGCGCTTGAGGATTCCTATTTCGTGGAGAAAAAACTATACCCGAACGTGGACTTTTATTCGGGCATCATCCTTCGGGCACTGGGCTTTCCAACTAACATGTTCACGGTGCTCTTTGCCATCGGCCGGACCGTCGGATGGATCTCACATTGGAAAGAAATGATGGAGTCCTCCGAAAGCCGCATCGGCCGGCCGCGGCAGCTTTATCTCGGCAAGGAGGAACGTCCCTTCACCCAAGTGGCCGAGCGCGCACATACGGAGAAGCGGTCCGGGTGGGCGTGGCTGTGGGGCGGCAACCGCTAGTTTAGCGGCGGCGCATTCTCTTTGAAGTGCGAGGTCTACAGAAGTAACCGTAAAGCAGGAACGTACTTATTCGTTGCAGATGCCGAGGACCTCGGCAACCTGCCGGACGATCTGAAAGCTCGACTGGAACCGCTGGAGTGGGTAATGGCCATCGATCTTGCCGAAAGAGAAACCCTCGCCGCGACCCGTCCCGCAACGGTTATCGACAGCATAGAATCACGGGGATTTTTCCTGCAACTGCCTCCGGGCGAAGAGACTGATTCTTGCTGACTAAAATCCTATTCACGCTCGCGGTCATCCTGGTGGTCGCATTGGTCTTTCGTGTCAAGAACACACCGGCGAAGCCAGTCAAACCGGAGGCCTCCCAAACCCAAAAAAACAAAGGCGGTGTCTCAGCAGCCATGGTTGCCTACACGCTGCTCGGACTGGTGATCGCCATCTCGGCACTGGTCTTTGTGCTGCATTGGCAGGATCAGCACCAGGTGATTGATATTCAGGTGACCAACAGTCAGGGCGATACCCTAAAGTACCAGGCCTATAAGAAAGCTGTTGAGGGCAGGCGCTTCACCACCATAGACGGGATCTCTGTGGATCTGGCGGACAGCGATCGCATCGAGATTCTCGAAAACAAGGACTGATCGCGTTCTGTGCTTGGCTATTGGTGTGGCGGTTCAAATATGGCCGCCCGCCCAGCCTAACCTGCCTCCTCGACCGACCCCTTCAGCATGTTCTCCGACCAGCGGAAGTCGTGCAGGTTGGCGCCCAGTTGGACATCCTGGCGCAAACTGACCAGACGATGCATCAAGGGCAAGGTGTCGATGCCTTCGCGCAGTTTCTCACCCAGCTTGCCCGGGATGTCGTCGGCATGGGCAATGACAGCATCGAGGTTGCCGAATTCGCCGATCAGGCGTGCGGCCGTGCGCACCCCTACTGAGCGAATACCGGGAATACCCAAAGAGGGATCTCCCGCGAGACTCATAAGATCCGCTATCTGCTCCGGTGCGACCCCATAGCGGTTCTGGATCCATTCGCGGTCGCGAACGGAATTATTGAAATGATCTACCAGCATGAGCTGATCACTGACCAACTGACAGAAACTTTTATCGGTCGAGAGGATCACCACCTGCAATCCGGAATCACTTGTGCGCTTTGCGATCGACGCGATCACATCATCTGCCTCAAATCCTGGAGCCGACAGTTCATGGACCCCGACCTCGCGCAGCGCTTCTTTGATTTTGGGTAATCCTGCTGACAGGTCATCCGGCATGGGGGGGCGATCCTTCTTATAGTCCGGATACTCGCGCGACCGCCAACTGGGGCCGGCTTCTTCCATAACCAGCAGCGCATGACTGGGCAGATGCCTGCGCAGCGCCCGGCGCATCGAAGCAACACAGGCATTCAGCACCGCATCATCCCGGTCTTCTGATACCTCTGGCACGCCGGCGTGCACCCGGCGGATGAGGTTGAGGCCGTCAATCAGCAAAATGGACATCGATGTCCCCCCTTTGGGCAGGGTGGACAACCCAGTATACGACGGCCGGCGAAGGTCTGCGCCGGCGGCTAGAGAATGTAGCGCGAAAGGTCTTCGTCTTCGGCAAGCTTGCTGAGATTCGCGTCAACATACTCCGGATCAATGACCACCTTGTGCCCTGAACGGTCTGCCGCCTCAAAAGAGATACTCTCCAGCAGGCGCTCCATCACGGTATGCAAACGCCGGGCGCCGATATTTTCCGTCTGCTCATTCACCTGCCAAGCCACCTGGGCGATGTGATTAATCCCCTCGGGGGTGAACTCCAGTGTGACCTCTTCCGTCGCCATAAGCCCGGCATACTGCTCTGTCAGAGAGGCATCAGGCTCGGTGAGAATACGAACAAAGTCATCAGGTCCCAGCGCATCCAATTCCACCCGAATCGGCAGCCTGCCCTGCAGTTCCGGAATAAGATCTGAGGGCTTGGTCAGCTGGAATGCACCCGAGGCAATAAAAAGAATGTGATCTGTCTTGACCATACCGTTTCGGGTACTGACCGTTGACCCTTCGATCAGCGGCAGCAGATCACGCTGAACGCCCTCGCGGGAGACATCGGCCCCTTGACGCTCAGTATGGCCAACGATTTTGTCTATTTCATCCAGAAAAACAATGCCGTCCTGCTCTACCCGCTCCAACGCCTCATGCTTTAGGTCGTCATCATTGACCAACGCCGCCGCTTCCTCATCGGTGAGCAATCGTGTTGCCTCCCGAACTTTGACCTTTCGTGTGACCTTGCGCTGACCGCCAAGATTCTGAAACATGCCTTGCAACTGGTCGGTCATCTGCTCCATGCCCGGCGGACCCATGATCTCTACGCCCACAGACGGTGCGGCCACTTCAATCTCGACTTCCTTGTCATCCAACTTGCCCTCCCGGAGCAACTTGCGCAGCCGTTGGCGTCCGGCACCTTCGTCCTGATCCCCGTCGGACCCATCGCCACCGCGCGCGGGGGGCAACAAAAGATCGAGCAGGCGCTCCTCTGCAGCATCCTCAGCCCGGGGACGGACGCGCTCCATCGCCTCCTCCCGTGTCATCTTTACCGCCATATCCACGAGATCCCGGATGATTGAATCTACCTCACGACCAACGTAACCCACCTCAGTGAACTTGGTCGCCTCAACCTTAATGAACGGGGCACGCGCCAAGCGGGCCAGGCGGCGGGCAATTTCCGTCTTACCGACCCCGGTCGGCCCAATCATCAGAATATTCTTGGGCGTAATCTCGTTTCGGAGGAACTCGTCCGATACTTGCTGGCGGCGCCATCGGTTACGCAGTGCAATTGCCACGGCACGCTTTGCCATGGACTGGCCGATGATATGTTTGTCGAGTTCCTCGACTATTTCGCGAGGGGTCATTTCAGACATGTCTTAAGGGAATCCGGATTGTTCAGTCAGTTCAGGCGCTGGAGCCGCGGACACGGTCAGCGTCCACTAGGAGGACGGGATCTCAAGCTCTTCGATGGTGAGTTCCTGGTTGGTATAAATGCAGATGTCCGCTGCAATGCGAAGAGATTTCTCAACAATGGCGCGGGCGTCCAGATCCGTTTCATGGAGCAGGGCCTGGGCCGCTGCTTTGGCATAAGACCCGCCCGATCCGATCGCCATGATGCCCTCTTCGGGCTCAATGACGTCACCCGTACCGGAGAGGATCAGTGATGCAGAGGCGTCAGCCACAGCCAGGAGCGCTTCCAGCCGTCGCAGCATCCGGTCGGTGCGCCAGTCCTTGGAAAGTTCGACAGCGGCGCGTGTAAGATTGCCCTGGTGCTTTTGAAGTTTTCCTTCAAACCGCTCAAACAAAGTAAAAGCATCTGCGGTGCCACCGGCAAATCCGGCAATCACTTTGCCCTCGTGAAGCCGCCTTACTTTCCGGGCATTGCCCTTCATCGTGGTGTCGCCCAGGGTGACCTGACCATCCCCGCCAATCACCACCCGGTTTCCCCGACGGACCGACAAAATAGTGGTGCCATGCATTTTTGCTGTACTCATGAATCTTCTCCCCTGGACCCTTCAGGATATCGGGGCGCTGACCGGCCCTTTCAAGGATTACTCGACCAGTTTGAGATTGGGCTTTTTACGAGGCGCGGCTGACTCCTCGCTCTTTGCCTCCCGGGCGTCATCACCCTGTTCCGGGACGGACGGGAAAGACATGCCCTGGCGACTTTCCCGATCAAAGACCGCGAGCACCGCATCCACTGGCACCAGTACCGACCTGGAGACACCGCGAAAGCGGGCAGAAAAGGAGATATGTTCGTTTCCCATCTCGAGATGATCTACAGCCTGTGGGCTGATATTGAGAACAATCTGGCCTTCTTCGACAAACTCTGCCGGGACCTCCACCCCATCGATCTCGGCATTGACCAACAATTGCGGTGTCAGGTGATTGTCTATGGCCCACTCCCGAATTGCCCGAATCAGGTAAGGGCGATGGGAACTTAAAACAGTGTCCTCAGCAGCCATTCGAATACCCGCGTCAGTCGGAGCGCATCTCCCGCTCGACCGAACTGAGGCTTTCTTGAAATGCGGGCTTAGCAAACAGCCTTTTTCCGTAATCAAGCATCTTGGTGCCCTGCCGGGGAAGATTCACTTGAAGGTGGGGTAAACGCCAAAGCAGCACGGCGAGGTAGGCATCCACCAGACTGAACTCCTCACCCAGCGCATGCTTGTTCTCGGAAAAATGATTGGACATGGCTACGAGACCATCCGAGAGACTGCGATTGAGACTCTTTTCAAGTTTGACCCCTGAAGACATGCATCTTTGCACATCATCAAGCCAGTCCCGACGCAGCCGTGACATCATGACCCTGGCCTTGGCGCGGGTGGTCGGATCACTCGGCATCAACGGCGGATGCGGAAAGCGCTCGTCCAGATACTCGTTGACCACCACACCGTCGTAGAGCACCAGATCCCGATCCGCGAGCGTTGGGGTTTCACCGTAGGGATTCAGCTCGGCGACGGTTTCTTCGACCTGCTTGTCGTTGACGAAGACCACATCGCATTCGATGTCTTTTTCCTTCAGGACGAATCGGCAGGCATGACTGAAAAGACACTGGGTCCCGGAATAAAGCTTCATAGTTGACTATCTCGTGCAGCTGAAGAATCTCTGACGCGTAACGCCGGAAAAATATCCATACGAAAGCATCAATGAACGTCGCGCCAGTATTCCTTTTTGAGCAGATAACTTAAACCCACGAATACCAGCATAAAGACCATCACCCAGAAACCGATACGGTAACGCACCAGTTTTGCCGGCTCTGCAAGATAGACCATGAAGTTGGTCAGATCACGAATGGCGCTGTCGTATTCCTGGGCGCTCATGGTGCCCGGGCTCAACTGATCATACCCTGCCAACACTTTAGCGCCATTCGGTGAAGTCTCGAAATTGGCCTTGCGCATCCCCTCCCACTGGTACAGCACGTGCGGCATGGCAACGTTGGGGTAAAGGGTGTTATTCCATCCGGTCGAAGTACCCTCATCCCGGTAAAAACCTCTGAGATAGGTATAGATCCAATCCGGGCCGCGCGAACGTGCTGTCAGACTGAGATCAGGCGGTACCACACCGAACCAGGCTTTGGCATCCTCATCCGACATATTCACTGTCATCAGCTCGCCTGGCTTGTCGGCAGCAAACATCATGTCCCGCTTGAGAGTTTCGCGATCGATGCCAAGGTCGTCAGCCATTCGCTCGTATCGCATGTACGAAGCTTCATGACAGGACAGGCAGTAATTGACGAAAGTATGCGCACCATTTCGCAATGACACCTTATCGGAAAGATTGATATAGGCGGAATCGAGGTTCTCGTTACCGCCCCCGGCCGCGATGCCGGCAGGTGCCCAGAGCATGCACAGCACCGGCAGCAGCAGTCTCTTGATTAAAGTTTTTATTGTCATCGTCATCTACCCCACGCGGTCCGGTTCGGGTTTTGTCGGATCCAACCGCGTGTAGATCGGCATCAACAGGAAGAAAGCGAAATACAACACCAGCCCGATCTGGGCCCAGATCACGTTCTTGAACAGGAAGAGATCCACGTGACCGGGATTCTTGGTGCCAAGATATCCCAGCATGACAAAGGTCACCGCAAAAATCGTGAGTGCCGTTTTATACATCCAGCCGCGGTAACGGATAGAACGCACTTTTGCACGATCGAGCCACGGCAGGAAAAAGAACATCACAATCGCCGCACCCATTGCGATAACGCCCCAAAGTTTGGCACCGCCCGGCAGCCATTCAAAGGTGACGGCCCGAAGAATAGAGTAGTAAGGCGTCAGATACCACAAAGGAACGATGTCCGGGGGCGTCTGCAGGATGTCCGCAGGGGCGAAGTTGTCCTTCTCCAGGAACCAGCCACCAAACTCCGGCACAAAGAACACAATCCCAAGGAAGACCGTCATGAAAACGGCTATCCCGAAGGTATCTTTCACGGTGTAGTAGGGATGGAATGGCACCCCATCTACCGGATTACCGTCTTTATCCTTGTTCTTTTTTATTTCAACGCCGTCGGGGTTGTTGGAGCCCACCTTGTGCAGCGCAACGATATGCAAATACACCAGCAGAGCCAACAACAGCGGCAACAGGATCACGTGGAAGGCAAAGAAACGGTTTAGGGTGGCATCCGACACCACAAAATCACCCCGGATCCACTCGGCCAAAGGTTCTCCGATCACCGGGATGGCACCGAACAGCGAGATGATCACCTGCGCTCCCCAGTACGACATGTTGCCCCAGGGCAGCAGATAGCCGAAAAATGCCTCGGCCATCAGGGCGACGTAAATCACCATGCCCAGCAGCCAAATCAACTCGCGAGGCTTGCGGTGTGAGCCGTACAGCATGGCCCGGAACATATGCAGATAGACCACGAGAAAGAACATCGAGGCGCCCACCCCATGCAGGTAGCGCACAAACCATCCTGCCGGGACATCCCGCATGATGTACTCGACCGATGCAAATGCCAGATCAGCATCAGGTTTGTAGTGCATGGTCAGGATGATGCCGGTGACAATCTGCAGCACCAACACCACCAATGACAGAGCACCGAAGTAATACCAGAAGTTGAAATTCTTGGGCGCATAGTACTGCGCCATATGCTCATTCCAGACCTTGGACAGGGGGAAACGGTCATCGATCCAGTTGATCAGACTCATGCCGTCGCCTCCGTTTCGTCAACACCGATCACGATCCGGTTTTCAGAAACATAGGAATGTGGCGGCACCACCAGGTTGGTCGGTGCCGGGACGTTCTTGTAGACACGGCCCGAAAGATCAAACTTCGATCCATGACAGGGGCAGAAGAATCCACCGACCCAATCATCTCCCAGTCCGGACGATCCCCCTTTATCGAATGCTTTGCTCGGGGCGCAGCCCAGATGTGTGCAGACACCGAGCACCACGAGCACATCCGGTCGAATCGATCGATGTGCATTCTGGGCATACGCGGGCTGTTGCTCCACCACCTGCGAGTCCGGATCGGATAACTGGCCCGTTACGGAAGCCATCTCCTCGAGCATTTGATCGGTGCGGCGGAGAATCCAGACCGGCTTGCCGCGCCACTCGACCACTTTCATCTGGCCCGGTGCCAGATCGTCGATCTCGACCTCGACTGGCGCGCCTGCAGCGAGTGCACGCGCACTGGGTTTCATACTTGCCACCAGTGGTACCGCAAGCGCCGTCGCTCCGGCAAGGCCAACACCCGTGGTTACCGTTGTAAGCAGGCGACGCCTGCCGCTGTTTACTTCGTCAGTCATGACAACCTCTGTGTAGATCAGCAAATGGATCGGGAGCAACAGCTGGGGGCTCCCTGAAGAACGGGCGAATTATAGCAAATTGACGTCTTTTTCCCGTACCTTAAGAGCCTGTTTGGGCAGCGATTGCGACTTCGAGTGCCCGGATCCGGGAAGGAAAGAAAAAGGCCTCGGCCCGCAGTTGCTCCCAGAATCGGTTGAGCGCAGAACGGGCCATCTCCGAAAGCCTGGGAAGATTCATCTCACGGGCCAGTTCGAGACTCACTTCAATCAATACCGCATCGGCCGCGGGGATTGCCTCATCGCGCAGCACTTCATGCAGTTCGCTCCCTTTCAGCAGGGGATTCCTCTCCCGTTGCCACCCATTTGATCGGTAAAAATTCCCCCAGGCAGCCAGCACCATCTGATGGGCCAATTCCGCATCACGGGGGGTGTTGGCCCAGCGACTGAAAGCCAGCATAGCCCGCGCGGTCAAAGCGTAATCCGACAGGGAGACTGTTCCCAACGCGACGCCGTCAGATATTGCGCGAAAAAGCTGATCGCCGTCCCAAAGGGTGGTATCAATATAGCGTTTGATTTGTCTGGCTGCCTGCGCGTAGATCGCCTTGTCGGACTGGCGCGCTCCAGCAATAAAGGCCTCCATCGCGAGCGCATTCCAGCCAGCCAGCAGTTTGTTATCGACCGGCAGCGAACGCTCGCGCCGCATCTCTTTCAGTTTGTCCATGGCTGAGGCAAGTGTGCGCTCAAGCTCATCCGGCCCTGAACCCAATTGCATCGCGGCCAATTCCAAAGGCGCCTGATTGATGAGCAGGTGCCCGTAATCAAATGCAGCCGCATCGGGCAGGGACCACACTGTCCTCAGTACCCGCTCTTCATCCGGGGTCAGCGCCTGCGCCAACACGTCGTCGTCAAAAAGATAGTAGGCGCCTTCCCGGCCCAGCGTATCGATCGCTGACAGCGAGGCGATCATGGCCCCGTTCTCTCCCTGCATCGCCGTCAGCATGAAGTCGAGCGTAGCGAAACCCACCGCTGAGTAATCTGCCCG
>NZKZ01000146.1 GCA_002694065.1 Acidiferrobacter sp. | reverse complement strand
TGGTGCGAAAGCAACCCGGATGCCGAAATCTGTCAGGAACCGGAATGTGACTGATCCTGACGACTCAATTATTACCAATAAGTAACAGGCCAACAGAACTAACAGACCAACACAAACACAATAGGAGAGTGACTATGAAAAATCTGAAGTTATTGACCGCCGGCACATTAGGGCTGGCATTGTTGTTGCCCCTGGGTGCTCAGGCTAATAAGCCTGTCGGCATTACGGGTGACACCATGGCCGTGACCGTTATGCATAACGGCTCAGCCACGGACATTACCCGTAATCAGGACAACAAGAACACAGTAAACCCGGCTTTTGCCAAGACCTCGCGTCCTTGTCCGCCGTTTTGCATCCAGCCCGCCGTTTTGTCCCCAGGTGTTGAAACGATCGCCGAACGTGAAATGATTCACTATGCCAAGAAGATGAGCGACGGCGATTCATCAATCATCCTGGTTGACTCCCGCACTCCGGATTGGGTTGCCAAGGGCACCGTCCCGAGCGCCATCAACGTGCCATGGACCAAATTGAATCCGGCAAAAGGCGCCACCCCGATCGAGATTGCGGAGATCATGCAGGATGTATTCAATGTTTCGGAAAGCGAAGGTCTGTTTGACTTCACCAACGCCAAAACCGCTGTGATGTTCTGCAACGGCATGTGGTGCGGCCAATCTCCGAACAACATCAAAAACCTGCTGAAATTCGGTTACCCCGCGCACAAGATCAAGTGGTACCGCGGCGGCATGCAGGACTGGGAAATCCTCGGCCTGAGTACTGCCAAACCGTAAGGGGTTGCAGTTAAAACTTTAAGAAAAGCGGGGCTTTGCCCCGCTTTTTTTTCGCCTCAGCGTTTCATCCAGATCAGGGAAGTCATCCTTCCGCATAACCCCTGTCGCCGATAGGAAAACCAGCGACCGCTATCGCCATAGGTGCACTCCTGGCTTGCTCGCGCATAGTCGACACCAGCCCGCGACAGCCGGGCCACAACAAGTCCGGGCAGATCCGCAAAGTAACGCGCGCCACTTGGCGCAACGAAATGCTCGTCTGAGGCATCATTTTCGATCAGTCGGCATCTCACATCGTGACCGATCTCAAAATATTTCTGGCTGATGGTAGGTCCAACCCAGGAGATGACCTCCCCCACACTGCCGGGAATTGCGGCAAGTCCAGACTCGATGGTCCCCTCTGACAACCCACGCCAGCCCACATGCAGCAACGCCACAAAACTTCCTTGCCGATCACTGAGAAACACTGGCGCGCAATCAGCACTCAGAACGGCACAGACAGTTTCCTCTGCCCGCGTCACGCTGCCGTCAGCCGTTCTGCCGGACTGACTCCCTGGCTCATCCAGACTCAGTATCGTTGTGCCATGCTGCTGGTCGAGCCATACCGGCGGGCGGGTCAAACCTAAGGCCTTAACCAGGGTTTCACGATTCGCCTCAACTTTTTCCGGCACATCGGCAACGTAATCGGCAAAGTTGAAGCCGTCATAAGGATCGTCCGGCTGGGATGCGCCTCGCTCTGTGGTCAGGGCATGAACGTGAGACGGTGCCGGCCATTCCGGCTCGATCCACCTCAACGGTGATCCGCTCAACGCTGGGATTCCGAGTCAACCGCCAGGGTCTTGAGCAACTCAGTCAGATCTGCCGGCACGGGGCTTTCCCAGCCGAGCGCCTCTCGGGTCACCGGATGATGCAGCGCAAGCGCCCGGGCGTGAAGCGCCTGACGGGAAAACTGCTCGAGCGCGATGATGAGCCTCGCATCCGGTTTCGGCGGCAACTGAAGACGGCCGCCGTAGAGGGGATCGCCCACCAGTGGAAAACCCACATGCGACATATGCACGCGGATCTGGTGGGTACGACCCGTCTGCAGGCTGACAGCGAGAAGTCCATGCCCACGGAATCGCTCTTTCACACGATAGTCGGTAAGCGCCGGTCTGCCCCGCTCAGTCACTGCCATCTTAAGGCGATTCTTTGGATGACGTCCGATAGGTGCATCCACCGTGCCGCCGGTGATCGGGCAGCCGTTCACGACGGCGAGATATTCTCTTTTGATCTCACGTGCCTCAAGCGCCCGAATCAGTTCCGTGCGCGCAGCCTCAGTGAGTGCCACCACCAATAAACCGCTCGTGTCCTTATCCAGACGATGCACAATACCGGCACGAGGCAATCCGGTCACCTGAGGAAACCGGTGCAGCAGAGCATTCGCCAATGTCCCGGAGGGGTTTCCAGCGCCGGGATGCACTACCCACCCTGCCGGCTTATCGATGACCGCTATATCCGAGTCCTCATAAACCACTGGGATGGGGATCGGCTCCGGCAGCCAGTCCAGGACCGGCAGGGGCGGCATTTCGAGAGATACCACCTCACCGCCATAAACCATGAGTCGTCCGGCAGGGATACTGCCGTCCAATGTCACACGGCCTTCTTTGAGCCAAGCTTGCAGTTGAGACCGCGAATAAGGCGGGAAAATCTGAGGCAGCACTTTATCAAGCCGCTCCCCCGACGACGCTTCAGATACCGTCGCTGTCAGGACTTCATCACTGGCCTCTTCAAGTGTCACGATCGTTATCTTCGTTGCCCGGTGAGCGAAAGTATAATAGCGCCTTATGCTTACTCCCTCAGTCTTGAACTCCCAGCGTCACATATGGTCTGGAGTGCTGCTGTTTGCAGTGATGTTGACAAGCGGCTGTGCGATCCTCGAGGAAAAAGACGAGACGGCAGGCTGGACAGCGGAACAATTTCTCAGCGTCGGCCAAAAACAGATGGCCTCGGGGGACTGGGTCGGCGCCATCGACACCTACAAAAAACTGCTCGGCCGTTTCCCCTACGGCCGAATCGCCGAACAGGCCCAGCTGGATTCGGCTTATGCCTATTTCAAGAATAGCGAACCAGCACTCACCGTCGCTGCCGCAGATCGCTTTATCCAGATGCATCCGACCCACCCAAATGTGGATTATGCTTTCTATCTCAAGGGGCTTGCCCTGTTTGAACCTCCTGACAGTCTGTTCGACTCCCTGTCAGGTTATAACCCGGCCAACAACGACATCGGCCCGGTGCGTGAAGCCTTCGTGGCCTATCAGGAGCTCATTAGCCGCTTTCCCGACAGTCGCTACGCGCCGGATACCCGAAGGCGACTGATTTACATCATCAATGTGCTTGCAACCCATGAAGTCGAGGTCGCGCGGTATTACTACGCAATGGGTGCGGACGTTGCTGCCGTTAATCGGGCGAGGTCAGTGCTTGAGACCTATCGAACTTCCTCCGCGGTGGAAGACGCTCTGGGCATCATGATCAAGGCTTATGCCCGAATGGGTCTTGAGGAACTCCATAGCGATGCGCTTCGGGTATTGAAACTCAACTATCCCGACAGCACCTATCTCAATTGAATCCTGAGGTGATGGGATAGCGCCGGTCCCGGCCGAATGCTCTGCGGCTGATTCTCACCCCCGGCGGCGCCTGCCGTCGCTTGTACTCGTTGCGGACAACCAGGCGTGTGATTTTCTCCACAATGTCCGCATCAAATCCCTGAGCCGCGATTTGATCCACACTGAGATCATGCTCTATGAAGGACTCCAGGATCGGATCCAGCACCTCGTAGGGCGGCAAACTGTCCGTATCCTCCTGATCGGGAGCCAGCTCTGCCGAGGGTGGGCGGGAGATCACCCGCTCTGGAATCACCGCTTCAATGCTGTTTCGATAGACCGCCAACTCATACACTAACGTCTTGAAGACGTCTTTGATCACGGCAAACCCGCCTGCCATATCGCCGTACAACGTGGCATAACCCACCGCCATTTCGCTCTTGTTGCCGGTCGCGAGCACCAGCTTACCGGTCTTGTTGGATATCGCCATCAGCAGATTGCCCCGGATCCGGGACTGAAGGTTCTCCTCAGTGGTGTCTTCCGGCAACCCTTTAAAGATCGGATCCAGCTGGGATTGATAACTGTCCACCAGGGGCTCGATCGGGATAACCTGATAGGCCACTCCGAGATTCCGGGCCTGAGTTTCGGCATCTTCCGTGCTCATATCTCGGGTGTAGCGCGAAGGCATCAAAACGGCCTGCACGTTCTCTTTACCCAACGCATCCGCGGCAATCGCCAGTGTCAAAGCTGAATCAATACCCCCGGATAAACCCAGCACTGCACCTTGAAACCCGTTTTTGTGAACATAGTCTCTGACACCCACACAAAGCGCCTGATAAACGCTCTCTTCTCTGGATAGAAGTGCCTTTGCGGGATGGACCGGTTCGATCCCGGATGAAGTCAGATCGATTCGGGAAAGCGATTCTTCAAAAAATTTTTCCCGT